>JAGVUP010000081.1 GCA_019136215.1 Chloroflexota bacterium
ACAATAAATCCCGCAGCTTCATTAACCTTTACTGGCGTTTTGCCCAGATCGCGCGCGATCTCCGATACCTTATCAACCACTTCTTCTGGAGTGGAAAGTCCGGGAATCACTTCTACCAATTTCATAACTGGGGCGGGGTTGAAGAAGTGCATACCAACCAAAGGATGATTCAATCCTCGGGCTATTTCGGTGATGGAGAGAGATGAGGTATTGCTGGCAAAAATACATTCAGGCTTGGCAATCGCGTCTAGCGCTTTGAAAGTTTCTTTTTTGACGACCACTTCTTCAAGCACAGCTTCAACAACCAGATCGCAATCCCCACAGCCCTCGAGTACGCCGGTTTTGATGCGGGCGTTTATTTGGTCTGCAGCGGCTTGTTCCATCTTTCCGCGGTCCACCCGGCTTTGTAAGCCCTTGGCAACACGCTGCTGCCCTCTTTGGGCTAATTCGAGATTTATATCTGTGAGAATGACTTCGTAACCTTCGGTTTGAGCGAACGCCTGAGCGATTCCACTACCCATTGTTCCTGCACCAATTACTGCTACTTTCATGGATCCTCCAAAAATGATTTAATACAGCCTGGGCTTGTGATATCCAGGCTGTTTCTAACAACTTTATAGGTTTTTGAACGATTTTTCTTTACGCTTCTCCAAGAATGCTTGCATGCCTTCCTTCTGGTCTTCCGTCGTAAAGCAATGAGCGAATAAACCAATTTCAAGCGCGATCGCCTCATCGATGGGCAAATCAAGCCCCTCATTGACAGCTTTTTTGATATTTCTGATTGCGATGGGAGCATTCCCCGCGATCCGTTCAGCCATCTTTAGAGCTTGCGGCAGCAAGTCTGCTTGTGGGTATACCGCGCTTACCAGACCGATGCGCAGCGCTTCTTCGGCTTTTACGTTCCGGCAGGTGTAGAGCAATTCCTTTGCAACTGAAACTGAACCGATTACCCGGGCAAGTCTCTGCGTGCCTCCGAAACCCGGCGTGATGCCCAATCCAGCTTCGGGTTGACCAAACACCGCGTTTTCGCTGCAGATGCGGATATCGCAGCTTAGCGCCAGTTCGTTGCCGCCGCCCAGGGCATAGCCATTGACGGCTGCAACAACGGGAATCGGAAAAGCTTCGATCTTTCTGAACACAGCATTGCCACTTCCACCAAACGCGGTGGCTTCGCTTTCGGTCATAACGCTCATCTCAGCTACGTCCGCGCCGGCAACAAAGGCTTTTTCGCCCGCGCCTGTGATCACGACGCAGCGAATGGTTTTGATGTCAATTGAATCCAATACTTCGTTGAGTTCCGAAAGCACCGTGCTGCTGAGCGCGTTGAGGGCTTCGGGTCGGTTGATGGTGATCAGCCCAATAGTTTCTCTTGATTCATATTGTATGAAAGCCATTTCTATACCTCCGGTTTCGCGATGGCTGTGGCGCAGCCCATGCCACCGCCAATACACAGGGTCGCCAGACCCAGTTTTGCTGTTTCTTGCCGTTTCATTTCGTGGATCAAAGATACGAGAATGCGGCAGCCGGAAGCGCCAATGGGATGACCCAGTGCGACCGCGCCTCCGTTGATATTCACTTTATCGGGATCAAATCCTAAATCACGCATGACCGCAACGGACTGCGCGGCAAAGGCTTCATTTGCCTCGATAACGTCAAAATCCGCGATGGTCTTTCCCAGTTTTTCCATCAGCTTTTTAGTCGCCGAAATGGGACCAATCCCCATGATAGCGGGATCTACGCCTTCCAGGGCGCTGTCAAGCCAGATCGCTTCAGGAGTCACACCGAGTTCGCGCGCCTTTTCCTCGCTCATCACGACCACGGCAGCCGCGCCGTCATTGATTGTGGAGGCATTGCCGGCTGTGACCATACCGTCCTGCTTGAAGGCGGGTTTCAGCTTCGCCAGCCCTTCAACGGTCGTGTCAGGACGGATACCTTCATCTTCTTTGAAATCAATAACATCGCGCTTGATACGCACCGGAACCGGCACAATCTCGTCCACAAATTTACCGTCAGCCTGGGCTTTGGCTGCCTTTTGCTGTGAGGTTGCCGAGAATTCATCCAGCTCCTCACGGGTCAGGTGCCATTGTTCCGCCACATTCTCGGCAGTGATGCCCATGTGCAGTTGGCTGAAAGCATCCGTCAGACCATCATTGACCATTGTGTCGACCAGTTTGCCGTCGCCAAGGCGGTAACCAGCCCGCGCTTGTGGAAGCGCATAAGCCGCAGCCGACATGTTTTCCATGCCCCCCGCAACCACTACGTCCGCCTCACCCAGCAAAATCATCCTTGCCGCCATGTTGACCGCTTCAAGACCGGAGCCGCAGACCACATTGATTGTTATCGCCGGGGACTCAACGGGAATGCCCGCGTTTACAGCCGCCTGACGGGCAACGTTCTGCCCTTGCGCCGCCTGCAGCACACAGCCCATGTAAACCATATCGACATCACCAGGTTGAATTCCTGCCCTTTGGATGGATTCTCGAATGACGATTTCGCCAAGTTTCGCTACGGGAACAGTCGCGAGCATTCCGCTCATCTTCCCAATCGCAGTACGGCAAGACCCAGCTATAACAACTTTCTTACTCATAAAGATTCCCTTTCTCTGAGGATCTGGGGATGAGATTCGGCAGAAAACAAACACAGCTTAAGTCGCGGCACGTTGCAATCTGCCACCCAGACCGTATTGTTTGCCTGTATTATCCCATAAAATTTCTTTCCTGTCATCATTTTTTCGATTTTTTGTCATGCTTTTATCTGCCATCAATGCTTGACATTAGAACTGTTGTTCTATATACTTGGAGCATGGATAATGCACTGACACCTTTCAGCACGTCCCTGCCCTCCCGGCGCTTTTTGGCAATCGGCGCACACGCGCTTTCTGACAAGATGTTGGAATTGATCGCGAAATTAAGCCTGATGCAGCGTGTAACCGTGCTGGATTGCGGCAACCGCTCCAACATGTATTCAGTCGCGAAACTTATCCGTCCTCACAGCTCCGACCCCGTCCGGGTGATGTGCAACATCCGCCTTTCGCGCGCCTTCACCTGTTACCAGGTGGCAGCCATGCTGGATGCTGCGGCTGCCAACCCGTCGCGAGAACCGCTGGTGGTGCTGGACCTGCTGGCGACCTTCCTTGACGAAGACGTCAAACTGAAAGACGCACAGCGCCTCCTGGAGCACAGTCTCGGCTTTCTGGCACAGTTAAGCGCCTCGGCGCCTGTAGTCATCAGCGCACGACCAATCCCCCCGATCGCCCAACCGCGTGCCGTTTTGCTCGAACAACTCAAAAACAACGTAGATGTTTGCTGGGAGGAGCCACCTGCACTGCAAGCCGCGCAGCACGCGCAAATGCCGCTTTTCGGGTAAGGTTTTCATGGGACGCACCATTGCTTCAATCACCCAGACCTGGCGGGAAGAAGAAGCCGCGCTCAACCGCTTTAAGCGCGCTCTTCGCAAAGATGACCAGACACTTTTGGACGAGCTTTTGGTGATGTCGCGCCTGCACCTGGCAGAAGCCTCTTACGCTTCCAATCTTTATCCGTTGGACATGTATCTGATTGCCATCCTTTTGGAGCTCTACAAACAGCTCAAATCCATGCAAAAAGAAATGCCCAACGCGGACCCCTTCAAAGCCGAGCGCGTCGAGGCAAAAAAGGAAGACGCGTTCATTCAACTGCTGAATGCAGCCGCCTCAGCCCTGTTTGACGCCCCCGCCGAGAAGCCGGCAGCAGACCTGGAAGAAATTCCCGCGGAAGCACAGGCGGAACCCGCCAACGCCTTGAACTATGCCGACTTTGAGGAGGCGCCCTGATGACCTTCCGCGGATGGCTGCTGGACCTTTACCTCAACCGGCAGGAAGGACTGACGCTCTGGTTCATCGGGGAGGATGACCGCCGCGTTTGTTTCAGACAGACCTTCCCGGTCACATTCTATGCCGTCGGGCAAAAGGAACAACTCCGCGCGTTCTGGAAGTATGTAAGCGGTAAACCAGGCGTGCTAAGCCTCAGCCGCAAGCAAAAACAGGATGTATTCGCGGCTGATCCGGTAGATGTAATGCAGATAGATATGGACTCACCCGCCAGCCAGGTCAGCCTTTTTCACGATATAGAAGCGAATTTTCCTGACCTGACTTACTATGACGCGGATATCAGCATCGGCACCCGCTACATGGCGCGTCACGGTATCTTCCCGCTGGCACTCTGCGAACTGGAGGCGGACGAAAACCAGGTCATCCAGTCCATCCGCGCCCTCAACACCCGCTGGGACCTGATGCCCAACCTGCCGCCACTGCGCATTTTTGAGCTGCAGCCAGATTGCGACCCAACCCGCGCGATGCCGGGTTCGCTGCTCATGCGTACGGACCGCTTCGCGCGGAGCTTGCCGCTTGACCCCGCCGGCGATTATCTGCGGCAAATCAACGAAGCGCTGGCAAGCTATGACCCCGACATTTTCGTCACCGATTGGGGCGATATCTGGCTGATCCCATTCCTTGACGCACAGTCTGAAGAAAAAGGCATCCCCCTGCAACTCAACCGCGATACCGCGCGCCCAGTGCGCTGGCAGAAAGAAACAAGCTACTTTTCGTATGGTCACATCATCTACCGCCCAGAAGAAGCTCACCTCTTCGGTCGCTGCCACGTGGACCGCAAGTCATCGATGATGTGGTCGGACTACAGCCTAGCTGGCACGCTTGAAATGGCCCGTATCACCACGCTGTCCATCGAAAAAGCCGCGCGCGTTTCGCCAGGGCAGGGCATCTCCGCCATGCAGGTCATCACGGCGCTTGAAAAAGATGTGCTGGTGCCTTATCAAAAACGCCAGGTGGAAGCATTCAAAAGCGGCATGCAACTGATCCAGTCCGACCGCGGCGGGATGGTCTACCAGCCCAAAGTGGGGCTGCACATGGACGTGGCACAGGTGGACTTCGTCTCGATGTACCCGGCGGTAATCATCAAAGGCAACATTTCGCCCGAAGTCCCCCTGCCGAACCTGCTTGAACCTGCCCGGGAGGAGCTGGGCGTGGTGCCGCTGACGTTGAAACCTCTCTATGAAAAGCGCGTTGAGATCAAGAAAAAGATTCGCCAATATCCGCCGGACCATCCGCTTGTCGGGACGCTGAAGGAACGCGCCAATGCGCTTAAGTGGCTGCTGGTAGTTTGCTTTGGCTTTTTGGGTTACAAAAACGCGCGCTACGGGCGGATTGAAGCCCACGAAGCGGTCACGAAAGGCGGAAGAGAAGTGTTGCTGCGTGCCAAGGAAGTGGCAGAATCAGAGGGCTTTGAGGTGCTACACATGTACGTGGACGCACTCTGGATCAAAAAGAAAGGCTGCAATAGACCGGAACACTTCACCGATCTGATCCGCAAGATCAACCTGCACACCGGGTTGACCATCAACCTGGACGGTATCTATCGCTGGGTGGCTTTTTTGCCGTCCAAAACCGACGCGCGCATCCCGATTGCCAACCGCTATTTTGGTGTTTTTCAGAGCGGTGAAATAAAAATACGCGGGCTGGAGGCGCGCCGGCGCGACACGCCCCGTTGGATCGCAGCCGTACAGCAGCAGATGATCGCTCTGCTCGGTCAGGCACGCAGCAGCGCTGAACTTACCGATTGTGTCCATGAAGCGTTCCGCTTCTACTGCCGCGCTCTGCGGAAACTGGAAGAAAACCTGGTGCCGTTGGATCAGTTGGTCGTCAATGGCAAGGTCAGTTACGCGCTCGAAGCCTATAAAGCCAGCACACCGTCAGTGCGAGCCGCGCGGCAGATGGAAGCTGCCGGCATACCGATCAAACCGGGAATGCGTATCCGCTTTCTATACCGTGAGGGGGAGCCGGATGTGTTCGCCTGGGATTTGGGCAAGGCGCTCAACCCGCGCGAAGTGAACAAAGCAAAGTACATCGAACTGCTGGCAAAGGCTGGCAGCGCGGTGCTGGCGCCTTTCGGGATCTCGGAAACGCTGTTTCGGGAGTGGAGTCAAAACCGCTCGATCCAACTTAACATTAACCATGTTCTATTCGAATAACATTCTGTGAATTCAGGAGGAATTCAATTAAAAAGTGCCTCACATTAAAAAGTGCCGGAATGTTTGACGGGTTATTGTCACTCATTTATAATAATTTTTTTGAGGGGAAGTGCTGGAATTGGCAGACAGGCATGACTTAGGATCATGTGCGGTGACGCGTGAGGGTTCGAGCCCCTCTTTCCCCACTTCTATACAAAATAACTTGTTGAGGTATGCATTGAAAACCGAGAAAACTTTCACCGATGACCATCAGGTAAATCTTAAGACCGAGATCGAGAATGATTTGGTCGAACAATTTAAGCGCAGAGCTGCCCGGAAGATAAACCGCCAAACCCGCATTCCGGGTTTCAGACCCGGTAAAGCTCCCTACAACATGGTGCTGAGCTATGTTGGCGAGGCTCAAATTTTCCACGAGGCAGTTGACTTGCTGGTTGAGGATGTCTATCCAAAAATCCTGGACGCAGAGGAAATCAAGCCTTGGGGACCAGGATCATTGAATAACATCTCGGATGGCGACCCGCTTGTGCTGGAGTTTACTGTCCCTCTGCAGCCCTACGCGGAGTTGAAGGGCATCGAGTCGCTCGACAAAAAATACGAACTTGAGTCCGTTTCTGACCAGGAAGTTGAAGACTTCGTGACGACCTTGCGGAGGAAGTATGCCAGCATCGTCCCGCAGGATACCCCAGCTGTGGAAGGAAACCTGATCTACATGACAGTGGAAGCGGTTGACAAAAACGCCAAACCGGATGAGGACGGCATTATTATCAAATCCAGTCCGCAGCAGGCAATCATCCCGACCCTTGAGGAAGACCGTCCTTCCGAGTGGCCCTTCAACGGCTTCGCGCGTTCTTTTATTGGCAAGAATGAAGGCGACACATTCAGCCTTGAACACCAATACCCAGAGGATGGTAATTTTGAAGACTTTGACGGTAAGACGGTCGTATTCAACATCAATCTTCAATCCGTGAAAACCCTTCAATTACCTGAAATCGATGAGGAGTTTCTCAAGGAAATTGGCGGTTTCGCTACCAGGGAGGAATTTTATGAAAGCGTTCGTAAGAATCTTAATGAAAAACGCAAGGAAGAATACGACGACGCCTACTACCTCGGGCTGATTGATCAGCTCCGCCAGGAATCCGTCCTGAAGTACCCCCCTCAGATGCTTGAGGAAGAAGAGGAAAGCGTGCTGCACAGAATTGAGCATGACCTCGAGCACCGGAACCTCAACCTGGATCTCTATTTGAAACTTCGTAAGCTTGACCGCGACCAGTTTATCGCGGAGGAAGTAAAGCCAACCGCCAAGAACCGGATTGAACGCTCTCTCGTAATGCAGGCGATCAGCGATACATACGGCGTAAAAGTTGAGGATAAAGACTTGGAAGCTGAGATTTCCGCTATCGTGAACAGCCTGTTCATGAGCGGCGAACTTGCCGAAGTGCAAAAATCGCTGGGTTCCAAAAATTTTTCCGAAACGGTATCAATGCAGGCAGCTAATCAGGCGTTTGAAAAGGCAATCCGCAAGCAACTTCGCGCTCTCGCTGACCCAGAGGAAGTCATTGAGATCAAAACTGACGAGGAACGGGAAGCCTCTGTTGAGGAAAGCGCAAAAGAAGAAGCAGAAACCACCGAAGAGGAACCTGCCAAAGAGTAATAAAACTCTAACAGTCTGCAGTTATGCTGATGCAAAACAAGGAAAGGATAATTATGGACAAAAAACCATTCGAATCTGTCATTCCCATGGTTGTGGAACGCACAGCCAGCGGTGAGCGCGCTTACGATATTTATTCCCTGCTTCTCAAGGAACGCATCGTATTCGTTGGCTCAGCAATCAATGACCAGGTTGCCAATGTGATCGTTGCCCAACTGCTCTATTTGAGCCAAATAGATCCGGATAAAAGTATCCAGATGTACATTAATTCCCCCGGCGGTTCAATTTACGCGGGTCTTGCCATTCTGGATACGATGCAGATGATTCAAAATCCCATCAGCACCGTTGCTGTCGGCGTTACAGCAAGCTTCGGCACCGTCCTGCTTGCCGGTGGCACCAAGGGTCAGCGTTACGCCCTGCCGCATGCGACGATCCACCTCCACCAACCGCTTGGCGGTGCGGAAGGTCAGGCGAGCGATATTGAAATCATGGCGCGGGAAGTCATACGGTTGAAATCCGAACTCAATCAATTCTTCGCCAATGTCACCGGTCAACCCTTGGATGTGATCCAAAGGGATACTGACCGCGACTTCTACATGACCGCGGAACAGGCGGTTGCGTACGGTCTGATCGATAAGGTGCTCCAACCGCCCGCAAAATCCGGCATTCCAGCATAACTCTCGAATGCTTAAAGATCATTACCCACAAGTCAGAGGACTCATCCTGGATATGGATGGGGTCCTCTGGCAGGATAGCCGCCCCAATGGCGATCTGCCACAGATATTCGCGGATATTAGCGCAATGGGGCTCAGTTTCTGCTTCGCTACCAACAACGCTACGAGAAGTCGCGAGGAAGTCCTTGAAAAGCTGGCGGGGTTTGGCGTTGTCGCGCAACTGGATCAAATCCTTACCTCAGCAACTGCCAGCCTGAAGTACCTTTCAAAGCGATTTGCTCCGAACAGCCAGATTTACGTCGTCGGCACCGACTCCCTCAGGCAGGAAGTCCGCGCGAAGGGTTTCGAAATTGTCACTGACGAGCATCCAAGCGGGGCAGATGTGGTTTTGGTTGCTTTGGATCCACAAATCACTTATCAGAAACTCAGCAACGCGTCTACCCTGATCCGCTCCGGCGCTCGATTCATCGCCACCAATACAGACCGCACTTTTCCGACACCCAACGGCTTGATTCCTGGCGCGGGCGCGTTGGTTGCTGCCATTGCAGCTGCATCCGATCAGGAACCTTTTGTCATTGGTAAACCGCAGACTCCCTTGTTTGAACAAGCGATGGATTTTTTGGGCACTAAACCCAACGAGACCCTCTGTGTTGGAGATCGGCTCGAGACCGATATCTTAGGCGGTCAAAATGCGGGCTGCCTTACCGCCCTGGTGCTTAGCGGCGTAAGCACATTGGAACAGGCGCAGGCCTGGAATCCACAGCCGACGATTATTGCCAGAGATCTCACCCACCTGATTTATGACTAAGCCTATCCTCTACGACCAAACCAGCGAAACGCTTCAGACCGTCCTGCGTGAGTTGGGTCAGCCCGCGTTCAGAGTAAAACAGCTTGAAGAAGGGCTCTACCAACACCGCTACCTCAGTTTTTTGGAATTTTCAACGCTGCCAAAGTCGCTTCTGGAAAATCTTGGAGAGAATTTCACGCTTTTTCCCCTCGAATTAAGCAAGACAATTACCTCCCGAGATAAACAGACTCAAAAGTTTCTCTTCGAACTCCATGATGGCAGCTACATCGAGTCCGTCCTGATGCATTATGAAGGGCGACATACGGTTTGTATCTCCACACAGGTGGGTTGTCCGATGGGCTGTGTTTTCTGCGCGACCGGCGGAATGGGTTTCATTCGAAATCTCACGGCGGGCGAAATCCTCGCGCAGATCATTTTCGCGATGCGGCAGCTTGAGCGTGAGGGAATGAACCTGACCAATGTCGTTTACATGGGGATGGGCGAACCTTTCCTCAACTACGATCATGTGATGAGCTCGATTGCCAGGCTGACTGATCAAAAAGGGCTCAACTTTGGCGCCCGCAGGCTAACGATCAGCACGGTTGGCATCCTTCCCCGCATCCACCAGTTCACTGAGGCAAAATCCCAGGTGAATCTGGCGCTCAGTCTGCATGCGCCTAACAACGCACTGCGTTCTCAGCTTATCCCATCCAATGAGTTTTACCCCCTCCACGCGTTGATCGATGCGGCGAAAAAATACACGGATTACACTCACCGCCGTGTTCTGATCGAATACGCGCTGATTGACGGAGTGAATGACTCGCTCGAGCTTGCGGACGAATTAGCCACCCTCCTGCACGGGATGCTTTGCCTGGTCAATCTGATTGCGCTAAACCCAGGCAGTAACGATACCCTCAAGGGTTCCCCGCGCGAAAAGGTGGAAGCCTTTCGCGACCGATTAATGAAACGCGGTATGCAAACGACTATCCGCTTGAAGCGCGGGATCGAGATCAATGCCGGCTGCGGTCAGTTGGCGACTACACAAAAAAGCAGATGATATAATCGCAATATGGCAAATATATTTGATAAATGGCGCGAGAGCCTCGCGAAAACACGGGATGTAACCTTCGGCAAGATCGCTACTTTCTTTGGAGCGACTGAAATTGAAGACGATACCTGGGATCATCTGGAAGAGCTTCTTATCCAGGCAGACGTGGGTGTACGCACCACCCTTTATTTGATCGATACCTGTCAGGAAAAGGTAGACGAGCTCGGTCTGACGAAGACGGAACAACTGCGAAGCCTCATCAAGGCTGAAATGTCGGATTTGTTGATTCAACCTGAAGAACCGGATTTGAATGATCACCCAACGGTTATTATGGTCACGGGCGTGAATGGGTCCGGGAAGACAACTTCCATCGGTAAACTTGCCGCGCGCTATAAACGTATGGGAAAATCCGTGATGTTAGTTGCCGCCGACACCTATCGTGCTGCAGCGATCGACCAGCTTGAAGTTTGGGCTGATCGGGTGAACGTCCCGATCATTACTTCGCAGCAGGGCAGCGATCCCGGCGCCGTGACCTATGATGGAATCAAATCCGCCATCTCCAAAGGCATCGACGTCGTCCTGATCGATACCGCCGGCAGGCTGCACACCCGCTATAATCTCATGGAAGAGATAAAAAAAGTTTATCGAGTGGCGGAAAAAGCGCTGCCTGGCGCCCCGCACCACAGTTGGATCGTCCTGGATACCACTACCGGACAAAACGCGCTGCAGCAAGCTGAAGCCTTTGGTAAGGCTGTGGACCTAAACGGCACGATACTGGCGAAACTTGATACCTCTGCCAAGGGCGGGATGGTCTTCGCCATCAAGGACCAACTCGGTTTACCAGTAATTTACGCTGGCTTGGGCGAAAAGGTTGAAGACCTGCAGCTTTTTGACCGGGATTCTTTTATCGCGGGTATTTTTGAATAATTTATTGGAGCAGAAATGACAGACCTGACAGAACGAATCAGCGCAATTGAGTCAACTTACCACTCGCTCCAGGAGCATCTTTGACTTCGCCTCGAAGAAACAAGAATTAATTTCCCTCAAGCAGGAAAGCGAAAACCAGGAGTTCTGGAATAATCCCGATTCCGCGCAAAAGACGATGAAACGCATCGCCCGACTCGAGGATCAACTCAACGAATGGGAAAGAATAGCCGCGGAACTTGATGGGCTGAAATCCCTGCTCGAGTTGGATGACGGCAGCCTGACTGAAGAGCTCGATGCGAGCGTCACAAAGCTCGAAGCCACGCTTGCTGAGAAGGAAGTCAGTATCCTGCTTTCGGGCAGATATGACCCGGGCAACGCCCTGCTGGCAATTCACGCTGGCGCCGGCGGTACTGATTCTCAGGACTGGGCGGCGATGCTCGAACGCATGTACCTGCGTTGGGCGGAACTGAAAGGATACAAGACCGAAATCCTCGATCGCACCGCAGGAGAAGAAGCGGGACTGAAATCGGTCACCATCTCTGTGCAGGGCAACCTCGCCTATGGATACCTGCGCTGCGAAAAAGGTGTTCACAGGTTAGTGCGGCTCTCCCCCTTTGATGCCGCGCACCGGCGTCATACTTCTTTTGCACTTGTTGAGGTGCTTCCGGAAATTGAAGAGAACGATGAAGTTATCATTCATCCGGAAGACATCGAAATTGAGGTCTATAAATCTTCCGGTGCGGGTGGGCAGAACGTCCAGAAGAACATGACCGCGGTGCGCATCATTCACCTGGCAACCGGTTTGGTGGTCACTTGCCAGAATGAACGTTCGCAAACCCAAAACCGCGAGAGCGCGCTCAAAGTTCTGCGCGCCCGCCTCTTTGAGATTCAACAGCAGGAGAGGGATGAAGAAGTTTCGGAATTAAAAGGTGAGTTCAAAAAGGTCGAATGGGGCAGCCAGATACGCTCCTATGTGCTTCATCCCTACCAGATGGTCAAAGACCATCGCAGTGAATTTGAAACAGGAAACACCCAATCCGTATTGGATGGACATATCGATGGGTTTATTGAAGCTTATCTAAAAATGAAGAAGCCTAATCCAGTATCTTAGCCAGCTTCAGCAATTCCTCGTCCAGAGGTTTGGACTTTCCGATCACGTCGGCGAATGGAGTTGTAACGATATGGTTATCAATTGTGCCAACCAACACTCCAAACTCACCGCGTTCAATCGCCTCGACAGCCCCTAATCCAAGTTTACTGCCCAAAACACGATCCGCGGCGGTTGGTCCGCCGCCTCTCTGAACGTGCCCTAAAATGGTCGAACGGACACTGAAGCCAAGCCGTTCGCGATTATCTTTGAAATACTCTGTCAAAGCAGCAGCGTTGTACTTCGCGCCTTCCGCTGCAACGATAATGGCATGAGATTTCCCATGCTCATAAGCCAACCGCAACGTTTCTGCCAATTCCTCGATGTCGGTTTCACGTTCAGGCACAGTGATCGCTTCTGCGCCCCCTGCCAGTCCGGACATAAGCGCAATATAACCGCAATTCCTTCCCATCACTTCAACGATAAAGGCACGTTGGTGAGAAGAAGCAGTCACTTTTAGTCGGTCGATCGCTTCCAGCGCTATGTTCAGGGCAGTGTCAACGCCCAGTGTGATATCTGAACCGAACAAGTCGTTATCAATAGTGGAGGCAATCCCAACTACCGGAAAGCCCATCTTTGAGAGTTCATAACTGCCAGTTTGTGAACCATTACCGCCAATGACCACCAGAGCATCCACTCCTTTTTGGTTCAGGTTGCGGATTGCTCGTTCACGTCCTTCAAATGTCTTGAAATCTTCACAGCGGGCGCTGCCTAACATGGTGCCGCCGCGCTGCAGAATTCCACCGACTTCACGCGTGCCCATAGGTTCAATCAATCCGTCTATAAGACCCTGGTATCCATTGCGGACACCATACGTCATCCATCCCTTGTTGACACCGCAACGAACAACCGAACGAATGGCAGCATTCATTCCCGGGGCGTCACCTCCACTGGTCAAAACGGCAATTCTTTGAATCATGTTCACCTCATAACAGTTTTCGCTCATTTTGATGCGAGCAAGCTCTATTATAATTCACGTAGAAAAGTAAAGAGAGGTCGTATGGCAAAAGATATCCTTGTTTCACTTTTAAGTGATGATCTTTTTTCTTTGAACTGGATGTCCATGTTGATGGTGAGGGATTGGCGGACGCGTGCCTTTACCGAAGCCGCCTTTCTCCACCCGTCCGAAAATTGCGATACTGTGTCTATCCAGCGGGTGGATGTTATTATTGCTGATATCGATTCCTTTGCGCATAACACCAATCTCTTCTCTAATCTTAATAAATACCTTTCTGAAAATCCCGCTTCGATCGTTGTTGGTGTTGGCAGCAGAATCGAACCATTGTTCTTCCGTCGGGTGCCAGCAGGCAACATCGGAGGGTACCTGCTGAAGTCAGAAGTGTCTTCCTCGTTAGGGTGAGCTGTCAGCTTTGCGTATGATGGTTTCCTTGTATTTACTCCCAGCACACAACAAGCTGCATTTGATATTGGTTTTAGCTCTTCTAAACCAGTAAGAGTGATCCAAGCCCGTATTTATCCTGGTATGACAGAAAGGCAGTCGGAAATAGCACGTTTGGCAATCATTTTTTCAGTAAGTAGGCGCGATCTCGCGGATGAACTAAAGATTTCTGACCAGTGGAGTTATGGAGTGGTCAGTGAGTTGTATGAAAAATTAGGTCTCAGCGACATTATCATCGCTTACCTGGAGCATGACTCAACCATTAAAGCTCACATCGAAGAAATATTATCGGAACTGGGAAGCAGCAAGAAGGCAAAGGACCTCGAGACACTCGCCTTTCATATTCTTACCCTTCCTGAAATTAATCAAAACTAACTTTAGTTGTAATGGCTACGCGCAATGTTTATCTGTATTCGGGATATTTAATTGATATCGCCTGATAGATTTGGGATTACATAAATTAAATTTTCAGCTCGAAACCTGTGAATTGCTGAATTTAGAATTCGTCGATCCCCTAAAACTCATTTTTCACTTACGGCATTGTGGCTACGCGCAATATTCGGTTGTTTTAATTTTCAATCAATATAGCACGGGCAGGCGCGCCTTCTCTTCCGGAGAGTTTCAAAGGCAGGGCAATTAACTGGTAGTCACCTGGTTCAACTCCATCAAGGTTAATCCCTTCCAAAACGATTACATCCGCGCCAAGCAAGGGATAATGCGCTCCTTGCGGGTCAGTGTAGTAACCGATCGACATGTAATCGATTCCCACGAGTTTGCAGCCGCTTCGCGCCAGATATTGTCCACCGCTGATATCCAAGGCGACATAATCCGGATGAAAGCTTAGAGGTTGTTCCACTACAAGTCGACTGTTCGCAGTCTTAAACAGTATCCTTTCAACACCTTCGAGAGGAACAGTGCGCAGGTATTCTTCGCTAATAACATTTACGTCATATGGAACACCAATTACACGCGCTTTGCCAATCAAAACTCCCAGGTCAAGCTCATCAAGGGTTTTGCCACTATCTATGAAATGTTTTGGCATATCGATATGTGTCCCGGTGTGTGCAGACATATTAAGAGCGGTCAGGTTCACTGAATCCCCCTGATCTATTCGTAACAACCATTCCAGGCGTACTTTCGGGTCGCCGGGCCAGACCGGGATGGCGTTGTGTATCCTTAGAGAAATGTCGTGGATGATCATGTTTCAGCCTTTCGCCGCAGATTATAACCTTTCTGATAGGGAATGATAGTGATACACGGTAGAATAATGTTAATTCGAGGTAACAATGAGAAAAGTCTACATATCCGGAACAGGTCAGGTACCTGTCAGCGAGAACTGGGATAAATCCCTGAAAGAACTTGCCGGTGATGCCGCTCTGCTTGCGATGGAAGATGCAGACATCGGCTATCCTGACGCTCTCTTTGTGGGCAACATGATGGCAATAACCGCCAACAAACAAGCCCAACTCGGTACAATGATGTCTGATTGGCTGGGCTTTCACCACAAGCCCGGTCTGGCGATAGAAGCCGCTTGCGGTTCAGGAGCTGCGGCTTTCCGTGCCGGGCTTATCGCGATCGCCTCGGGAGAAATAGAATCAGCTTTGGTCATCGGTGTTGAAAAGATGACCGACTCGCCCGCGGCGGAGATCACAGCCAGTTTGGCAACTGCTGCGGATGCGGAACTCGAAAGCGATTTTGGGCTTTCCTTTGTTGCTATCAATGCGCTCATCATGCAGCGCTATATGTTCGAATACGGCTGGCGCCATGCGGATTTCGCTGATTTTTCTGTCAACGCGCACGCCAATGGATCACACAACCCCTGCGCCCGCTTCCAAAAAGCAATTTCCAGACAGGCTTTTCTGGACGCGCCGATGGTCTCGGACCCAATCAACCTTATGGATGCTTCTCCCATCGGAGATGGCGCGGCTGCGATCATATTGACCAGCCAACCTATAAAGCGACCCTTTCCCCAGGTTTTCGTCGCGGGTTCCTCTTCCTGCACCGACACGATTTCCGTCCAAACCCGCAAGAACTCTACTTTTCTCACCGCGGCAGCAAACTCAGCCAAACTAGCCTACGCTCAAGCAGGTATTGGTCCAAAGGATATTGGCGTTTTCGAGTATCACGACGCCTTTTCCATCATGGCTGCCCTATCCCTGGAAGCCTGCGGATTTGCGGAACCCGGGCAGGGTCCGCGCCTCGCGTTGGACGGAAAAATAAAGTTCGATTCCGATATCCCCGTCGCGACGAAGGGCGGTCTGAAAGCCAGAGGGCATCCGGTCGGGGCGACAGGCATCTATCAGCTCATTGAGGTCGCTCAGCAGTTGCGCGGTACCGCCGGCTTCACTCAGGTAAAACGTACCCGATTCGGGATGGCGCAAAACATCGGTGGCTCCGGTTCTAATGTCATCACCCACATCCTGCAGCGTGAATGATACAATCGTAGGTTAATCCGACAATTCAGAGGAAAAGGAGACCATTCTCTATGGAATTCCACATTACGCGTGCGGCTCGAGATAAGTACCAATTCGATGAGCTTCTCTTCTCCTATAACGGCAATGTCATTTTCGCCAACTTCCAGGCTTCCCGTAATTTTGCCCACAAGATGAATCAAATGCGGGCGGATGCTACAGACCCAGCCTCTTACATTGCTCCGGGGCAGATAAACGCGCTTGGTCTGATTGATGAGATTTTTCACCTTGTTCTGGATGAATACTACAAAGCCAACGGCATCTCCCTGCGGTATGCGCTTTACGCACATCTGGAAAAATCGCTTGGCAAACCCAGACTGATCGCTGCCCTGCGTTCTTTCAACCAGTTGTTTCCTCCGCTTGCCGTTTACAAGGGTGATCTATCGGTTGACGAATATCTTGCGGGCATCACTGCCGGCGTGCCGAGTACTGAGAACACGGTCGAAGAATTACTGATGACCTGGCTGACCAACGTCAATCCCGCCGTGGAGCCTTACCGCGAGCTCTTCGATGATTCGCCGCTGCATAAAAACAGCGCCTACCTGCAGATTGTGGATGGAATCCAGATTTTCTTCAAAAAACAAGCGCCATTTGGACCGGAGAACCAAGACCTGGTCACCATGCTGCGGACACCTGCCCTCGTTGTGCCGACATCCCTTACGGGTCAGCTCGAGTACATCCGCAGCAATTGGTCCAGCCTGCTTGGCTCCTTGCTCTACCGTCTTCTCGGCGGGCTGGATTTGCTTTCGGAGGAAGCCCGCGCCATAATGATCGGCGCTGGCGGCGGTCCCGGACCGACCGTAGTCCCGGAATATGGCAAGTCAGACCCCTGGGGTGGCGCCCTCAATGAGGAGGAAAATTTCAGCCCCGATAGCGACTGGATGCCAAAAGTGGTCATGATAGCAAAGAACAGCTTTGTCTGGCTCAACCAGCTTTCCAGGCAGTACGGCAGACAGATTGATCGATTGGACCAAATTCCGGATGAAACGCTCGACCAACTCGCCTCCTGGGGATTCACAGGGCTATGGTTGATTGGCTTATGGGAACGCAGTGATGCCTCACGCAAAATCAAGCAGATGTGCGGCAATCCGGACGCGGTTTCTTCTGCGTATTCCCTCGCCCGCTACCAAATCGCAGAGCGGCTTGGCGGAGAACTTTCCTATCAAAACCTCAGCCAGCGTTGCGCTGCCCGCGGTATTCGCCTCGCCAGCGACATGGTCCCCAACCACATGGGAATTGATTCAGACTGGGTTTACGACCACCCCGAATGGTTCATTCAGGCAAACCAAAGCCCCTTCCCAGCTTACAGTTTCAACGGCGCTGACCTCTCCTCCCGACCAGGCATCAGCATTTTCCTGGAAGACCACTACTATTCTCGCAGTGATGCTGCTGTCGTCTTCAAACATCACGACCATCATACCGGTCGTACCCGCTTCATTTACCACGGTAACGACGGTACGAGTATGCCCTGGAATGATACCGCCCAGTTGAATTACCTCAATCCAGAAGTGCGTGAAGCAGTTATCCAGACCATTCTCTCCGTCGCGCGGAAGTTCCCCATCATCCGCTTCGACGCTGCCATGACGCTCACAAAGAAGCATTACCAGCGCCTTTGGTTCCCTCAACCTGGCAGCGGCGGGGATATTCCCTCCCGGGCTGAATACGCCATGACGCGCGAAGCCTTTGATGCTGCCATGCAGGAGGAATTCTGGCGTGAAGTCGTTCAGCGCGTCGCGGATGAAGTGCCCGATACGCTCCTCCTGGCAGAAGCCTTCTGGCTGATGGAAGGCTACTTTGTGCGAACGCTCGGCATGCACCGCGTCTACAACAGCGCCTTCATGAACATGCTGCGGAATGAAGAGAATGATAAATACCGTCAATTAATTAAGAATACTCTCGTTTATGATCCTGAAATCCTTAAGCGTTACGTTAATTTCATGAACAATCCTGACGAAAAAACTGCTGTGGAACAGTACGGCAAAGGCGATAAGTATTTCGGCATCTGCACGCTGCTCTCCACCATGCCTGGGCTGCCTATGTTCGGTCACGGTCAGGTTGAGGGCTATTCTGAAAAGTATGGAATGGAATACTACCGCCCATACTGGGATGAGACTCCCGACCAAGATTTGATCCGCCATCATCAGGCAGTGATTTTCCCACTGCTTCACCAGCGCAAAATTTTTGCTAAT
Organism: Chloroflexota bacterium; assembly: GCA_019136215.1. GTDB lineage: Bacteria > Chloroflexota > Anaerolineae > Anaerolineales > Anaerolineaceae > Mesolinea. The sequence goes on from JAGVUP010000081.1 coordinate 18,315, forward strand.
GTGGACCGCTTCAGACTTTACGATTTTCAGGCATCCAGCGGTGGGGTGGACGAAAACGTTTTCGCCTATTCCAATCATCAGGACGGTCGATCTGCGCTCGTGGTTTACCACAATAAATATGCTGAAACCGCAGGCTGGATTCACAGGTCCGTGCCATTCCTTGTCAAGCAAGGTAGCGAGGGTCATCTTGAGACGCAAAACCTCGCTGACGCGCTCGGGCTGAGCGGCAGTTACACAGACCTGGTTTTATTCGAGGACATGACTTCCCGCCGTTATTACCTTCGAAGGCTGCAGGAACTGCGCGAAAAAGGTTTATTCGTAAGACTGCAGGCCTATACCTGCCAGGTCTTTATGAACTTCAAGATCGTCTCGGGTCCCTATTACGAACAATTATTTGAGCGATTGAAGGGGGGAGTGGTTGAGGATCTCGACCGTGCCCTGGACGAAATCATCCATGAGCGTCTGATCACACCGCTCCGTCAGGCTTTGGACATCAACAATCTGAACGAATTAAACGAAGCTCTATCAGAACCGATGGATATTCTCAGTCTAGAACCGTTTATTAATCGCAACCTTTCCTGGCTTGACCAGGCAGACTCTGCAGCAAGAGAAATCTTTGACATTTCCAAACAGGATCGTGAGCTGACCCACCAAACCTGGAAAGACCAGCTCAATGTGCTCATTCACATGGAAGAGACCAGCCAAAAGCTCGGTTTGGCAGCCAGCAACACCGGCAGCCAGCTCAGCCGCTTGCTGCTCGATGGAATCGCGAAAGATCCGCGCAAGCAACTGCTCCTTATGGTTTGGAATTCAGTCAGCAACATTGCCGGCTCATTCAAAGAAGCATCCAGCGCTGAAAACAACCGGAAAATCGCTGACTGCCGACCTGTAAGAGAGCTGCTTACCGCCAGTCTGAGGTCCTGCGGTTTCAGTGACTACGAGGCATATCGCGGCAGCCAGGCTGTCCGTTGGCTCACGAACCTCCTGCCAGCTATCACAGAAGAAAGCGCTGCAAGTGACTTCCTCAGGATTCTCTTGTATGATCCTGTTATTCCGGATTACCTTGAGGTGAACACTTACAACGGCGTTCGATGGTTCAATAAAGAAAAGTTCGCAGACATGCTCTGGTACCAGCGAGCTGCCCGGTTTGTGAGAATGGCGGCAGATGACCCTGAACCTTCGGTGGTTTTCGAGCAGATACTCGCGCAGGAACGCTTATTCAAAGAGATCGAAAAAGCAGTAGAGGCTTCGGAGTATCAGCTCGATAAATTACTCGAGCTGTTGGACTGATCCATTCTGCTCATTTTCAGCGCGTATCAAGGTCTGAGCGAGGACAGTATCTGCTCTTAGACCTGTCTTTTCACTGCGCACCTTTGACAGTTCGCTGATAATTTCCGGGTCAATCTGTTCTCCGGTTGCTTTTTGCGTCAGCCATATCGCTTTTGCGGCATAAGCGATATTGTTCTGCGGTTCGATGCGGTGAAATTCCTCAAAGAACCACCCGCATGAGGTAAACATCCGCTGGCATTCGTACTGCGCCTGGAGCAGTAAGCGCATTTTTGCGACCTCTTGCGCATCCAGGTCCGAGCATCCGCATTCCGCGCACACCTCTTCGAGCTTTCTCTGTCCATGCTTTATATTGATAAACTCATTGCGCACTGCCCAAGGGTCAGCAACGATTTCCGCCGCGTGTGCCTCATAGACGGTTTCGAGCCAATCAGCGATCTGGTGCATGGCATGGAAAAAGGGCGCTTTCCACCGTGCGCCGGGCGTGCAGCCGCATTCTGCCCGCCAGCGTTCAACGCCGTGCATGCAGGACCATGAAGAGGGTTCGTTCAACTGCGCAAGGGTCTCCACCTTGTGCTCAAGCAGCCAGAGTCCCGGCAGGGACCAACTTACACCGTGCTTTTCCCCTCCCTCGCCGAGCAGGTAGCGCAAAAAGTGGTCGCGGAACTTTTGATGATGCCCATATAACTCGCCATCACTGGCAATCAAATTGAATTGTCTCAGGTCCATTTCCGGGTCTGCGTATAAGGATGACAGAAAAACATCGCCATTTTCTGTGGCTTTAGGAAGGAAACTGACCTTTGTACTTAATCCGCGGTTATAAGGAAATACGATGAAAGGATTCCTTCCCCCTGGCAGTTCCACTAAGTATGGTCCTGGCTTGGGTTCCAAGGGACGTACCTGCCAGGGAGCTAAAATCGTGAATTGCAACCCACAATCCTGCAAAACACACAAGGTCTCCATATCCGCCGCCGTCTCCGGCAGCCAAATTCCTTGCGGTTTATGCCCAAATCGGAAAGTAAAATCATCAATCCCCCAGCGGACGCTGGCAACTTTATCCCGCAGCGGCAGCAGGGGTAAAATGCTGTGGGTGTAACCCTGCGCCATCCCATTCCCAACGCCAAATTTGAGATAATTTGCCCTTTCCTGCTCCACGATGCTTTCCACCACGCCTGGCGCAGCCTTCCACATCCAGTCAAAAAGCGTGGGACCAACATTGAAACTGATCATCCCGAAATTTCCCATTCGGGCGTTGGGTTCATAACATTCTGCCAGTATCTTTTCATTCCAGTTTCGGAAGGGCTCTGCTCCACGTTCATCAGGAATGTAGTTGGAAATCGGATCTTCCCGCGGGGGTTGGTAGAAATGTCCATGAACGCAAAGGGGCATCGATTTATCTCCTCGAAATGGAATTTAAATAATCAATTTTGTTTTTCATGCGCGCTGGGTTGATTCCAAAAACCCGAGCCATGCTGTCCAGGTCGCAGGTGCGGTTTTCCGCAAGGTAATCCATCCAGAAAACCGTTGTTGGAAAACCTTTGATCCGGTTTTCAAGGAACTGGGTCAAAAAGCTCAATTGTACCGGGTTATATGCAACATAACTGCGCCTCTTCTTCATTTTTGCACCAATCATCCGCATGACGTCACCAAAGGGAAGGTGCTCTGGGCCTCCAACTTCGAGGATTGCGTTTTGTGTAGAGGGCATATCTAAAGCCCATATAAGGCTTGTTACCAGATCTTCCACCCAGAGGGGCTGCACCAGTGTACTCCCATCCCCCGGTACCAGAACAATCCCCGGAGACATTCTGATAAGCTTTGCCAGATTGATGGTGAAGTTATCGCCTTCACCGTAGACCATCGAACTGCGGATGATTGTGTAATTCAAGCCGGATTTCCGAATGATGTGCTCCGCGACCCCTTTGGCTTTCATCAAACCATAGGCTGAAGCCCTGTCCGCTCCCAAGTGGCTCAGGTAGAAGAAGCGTCTGACGCCCGCTTGGGCTGCGAGACCAGTCAGCCGGTCGAGATGGCTCACCTCCGTCTGCATCAGGTCTGCCTTCACGCCAGACCGCTCGACGCCAACCAAGTGGTATACCGTGTCTATCCCTTGCAGCGCCGCTCTGACCCCGCGTTCGTCGTCCAGTGAACTTAATGCAACATGCATATTGGTCTGCCTGGGAAGATTGCTCTGGTCGATTCCGGGTTGAAGCAACAGTCGGTAATCCATCCCCAAATCAGCCAAATGCCGGATCAGATGTCCGCCAATAAAACCCGTTCCGCCAGTCACTAAAATCATGGCGGCATTATAGCAGATATTCCAATTTGGCATAGTACTTGCACATATCTGGAAAGTAATTAAGGACGCGGACGTATATTATGGAAAAACGATTGGGTTTTCATTACTTTCAGGATTTTGACCACTATCGGATGTCCGATTTGGAGCTTTGGGTTCCTGAGCTCGCTTCACTTAAGACATCCTGGCTGGCGCTCAAAGCTCCCGCGACAGTTGCCATCCCCGAGGAGTTTATTACCAGATTGATTCAGGCAGGCATCCAACCGATCCTGCATTTTGACTTCCAGGTAAACAGCTCCGTACGCACGGAAGATCTGCGCGTTCTGCTTTCATCTTACGCGCGTTGGGGCGTCAAGCACGTCATCTTTTTTGACCGCCCTAACACCAAAGCCGCCTGGACTGACGGAAGCTGGTCACAGGGAGATCTCGTTGAACGGTTCCTCGACCGCTATCTGCCTTTTGTCCGCCTGGCAGAGCAAAACGGATTGGTGCCCGTCTTTCCGCCTCTCGAGCCTGGAGGCGACTACTGGGACCTTTCTTTCCTCAAAAAAGTGCTACAGTTGGTTCGACAGCGTCGTTCTTTTGACTTCAGCGCTAACTTCCACATGGCTGTCAGTTCTCAGACCTTTGATCATTCCCTCGACTGGGGTAAGGGTGGTCCTTCCCATTGGAAAACACCCCGCCCATATGCCAAGGTTGAATTAGGTGAAGAAAACCACATCGGTTTCAACACCTGGCAGTGGTATTCCGAACTGGTAAACGAAGTTCTCAATGTCACCCCGAAATTTTTCCTCTTCTACTACGGCATGGCGCGCCTTGCTAATGATAAGATGGACACTGAAAACAGCTTTGAACAAATGGTTGATATCGCCCTCTCCCTCTCAGAAGATTCAAAGCAAGCGACCAGCCTGCCGGAATGCGTCTTGGGATGCTGTTTCTGGCTCCTGAGCGCATCCGAGAGCGATCCCCATGGTAAGACCTCTTACTTCGATGCCTCTGGCAATCCGAAAGCGGCAGGTATTCCAGCTTGCAAACAGAAAATCGAAGCATCGTCAAAACAAAAAATGGAATATGCGGTTTCAAGCCGGCTTGCTGAGTGGATATACCCTATCGACCACTACCTTCTGCTGCCGTCTTACGATTGGGGCATCCCCGAAAACACACTCGACCGCATTCGCCCCATCATTCGGGATGCACGCCCGACTATTGGCTTCTCGGTCATCGAAGCCACAAATGCTCGTAAAGTCACCGTCTGGAACGAAAACGGGGCTTTTTCTGAGCACGACCTTCAACTATTACGCGAGGCTGGCTGCATTGTTGAAGAACAACTTGTCAACAGCATCGGGATTACAGTCTAAACAGGAAGAGCAATATGGAACCTTATTCATCTTATACCAGTCAATCTTCGTTTTCTGCGTCCTTGCCCAAAATCGTCGTTTTGGGTTTGGGCGGAGGCGGTTCAAACGCAGTCAACCGCATGATTGAGAGCGGCATGCATGGCATTACCTTCATTGCTGCCAACACAGACGCACAGGCACTCGCGAACAACCTTGCCCCCAACAAGATACAGCTTGGTCCAAAATCCACTCGCGGTTTGGGGGCTGGCGGTCTTCCGGTAGTCGGTGAGAATGCCGCGGAAGAAAGTACCAAAGATCTCGCCAGCATGCTCCAGGGCGCTGATATGGTATTCCTGGCTGCTGGAATGGGCGGCGGTACTGGTACCGGCGCCATTCCGATCGCTGCAAAGGTCGCTAAAGCCTCCGGGGCTGTCACCATCGCGATAGTCACCAAACCGTTTTCCTTTGAGCTTGGTCGCCGTCAGCGCAATGCAGAAGAAGGCTTGGAAAAACTAAAAGAGTTTACCGACACCCTGATCGTTATTCCGAACGATAAACTGATCGAAATTGCCCCGCGTGACTTACCCCTCGAAATGGCTTTCACCCTTGCTGATGATGTTCTCCGTCAGGGTGTGCAGGGAATCTCGGAATTGGTTACCGAAACCGGACTCATCAATGTGGACTTTTCACACATCAAAAGCATCATGACTCGCGGAGGTGGCGCGCTGATGGCAATCGGAACCGGCAGTGGTCCTAACAAAGTGCAGCAGGCGATTGAAAAAGCTCTCCATCATCCCCTCCTGGACGATATTGACCTCTACAACGCGACCGGTATGATTGCCAACTTTACTGGCAGTAGCGACATGTCCTTCAGAGATGTTACCGAAGCCCTCCAGACCCTCCAGGAGGCAACCGGTTCTCACGCCGATATTATTCCCGGAATCATCACCGACCCCCGCATGGAAGATCGTGTTCAGTTGATTCTGATTGTTACCGGCATCGGCGGCAAGCCACAGCCTGCTTTCAGCAATACAATGGTGGATGAACGTTCTCGACCCGAGGCTGCTCCGAACACCTCCCTTTCCTTCTACCAAGAGGATGAGAGCCCAGTCCAGAATAATCTGAACGAAATCGGTCTTCCTACCTTTGGCAGCCAGCCAAACCAGGTTGATAACCTGTCGATCCCAGCCTTCTTACGCAGAAGGCAGAATTACAAGTAGGTTTACGATGAAATCAAACTCGATCCAAAAGGTGACAACCAAAGTCTGCGCCAAATATCCAAAGCTTATCGGCAAGCGCCCAAAAGTAAGCGAACAAACGCCTGGGCGTTACCTGCTGCTCTACATGTTTTCTGACGATTTGCCAGGTGGAAAGTCAATCCAACAGCAAGTAAGAGTTATCGCAGACGAGGATGGCAATATCAGTAAGATGTCTGTCTCAAGAGGATAATATGGAACGTTCATTCACCTCCCCCTTCTTCCCATTTCTCCGAGCAAAACGTTCCAAACGTAATGGTCAGAGCGATGCCATCCTGCATCAGGACATTCGCCTGTCGTTTGATACTCAGCGGGTTCAAAAAGCTGTAGCATTGGAACCAGTAGAGCAAATCTTCTTCAATGCGACCAACACCCAGGAGATGAGCTTCCAGCCAACTGTGCCTGTGCAACTCCGTCAAGTGAATTCAGAATTCAGCCAAGGCGCAACGCTCGCGAATCATATTGGGCAGATGGATTTTCGGAAATCACAGGCATTAATGCTCTTTTCAATTTCCGCAATGGGGCTGATGATCGGTATCCTGATATCCTTTATTCTTTAGTGTCCCCACAGTCTAAACAAGTGATCGCATCTTTTATCAAATCGATCGTTTTTTTGTTACTCGCTTCAGGATCGACTTTCAAAACCCCAGTCTTTCAGTAATAGAAACCGCCTCACCTAATACTAAGTCTGCCAAAGAACTCAATTCTCCAGTTCCAGTCCATCCTTGTCAAAGTAAACCTCTATATTGCAACCCCCATCTGGAAATTGCCCGGAGAAAAGCTTTCGTGTATGGAAATCAAAGGTCTTAATAACCAAATCATTTCCTAATCAATAAGCTAGTCAAGGATCAACTGAAACAGTACCAATTTCCCCACTTTTTTCACACAATTCACTTGTTCAAAGTCTTGCCCCGTTTGTGGCTACGCGCATTATAACAGATTTTTCAATGCTTCTACGAAGCTTTCCTGAAATTCTATTTCATCATTCGAAATCACATCCGCTTCTACAGGGTCGTTATCCGGAATATAAGAGCGATAGATTCTTGTCTTCCCCTCAGCTCAGATGCACGATTCTTGGTCTAATATCCGCGGTGGCAATAATCCGGCGGTCCGCTGTCTCAATCTGGTAACGGTTTTGCTATCCTCTATAAGCTAATCGTTTCATACTTTCCTTACTGTCCCATCGTTTTCATTGAGAATATCATGTATAATCTACCTATATTTTCAAATAAAGAGGATTTTTATGGGTTCAGGTAATTATAATTCCTGGAAAACGTACTGGGCAAATCTCGAAGTTACTTCTTCAGATCTCCAACAGTTGACAGACTATTTATTCGAAAAAGAGGAACCGTCCACGGTCGATGGACTCCTGCAGGTCTTGATTGATCACAGGTTAGGCGAACGAGAGGCAGATAGAAAACAAAAGCTGGAATCTGTTGGTGAGTTGTACGTGCCCGCGAACAGCTATGAGATTGGCGCTAAACTGCGTTTCCCGGAGAAGGACTGGAAACAAGCCATTGTCATCTCAAATCGCCCGGGCGAGAACCTGGGCTTAGGTGAGTTCACGGTCACCGAAGTGGAATTTGAGGATGGCTCGCGCCAGTCTTTTGCCACCAATCTGACCGAGCACGCCCTTAATGCTAAAGTCTATAAAGAACATGATGACGAACCAGAAAACCCGAGTGAAATCCATACCCTTTTTGCGCCCATTTTGCGTGGAAAACTCCGTAAGGCACTTGAGAAGCAATCTGAGCTCGTCCGCATTGCTGATACCTGGTTTCCGCGTTCACTGCTGATGGACGTCGGCAAGGGCTACCTCAACCTCGCCGAAGCGATTCTGGACGCGCACGAAGGCGGTCCGCTCAGCATCGAAGCCCTGATGAAAGAGCTTGAGCTCGAAGCGGAGCCTCAAAACAAAAAACTGCTTGAATTTTCGCTGAATTACGACCTCCAGGAAGACCCCCGTTTCGATGAAGTCGGCACCACTGGTGAAATTGCCTGGTTCCTTAAACGCCTTGAACCCCAGGCTGTCCTCGAACCGCCCATCTGTATCCGCTCTTTTCCTCTCGCCGAGCAACTGGATGAAGAATCTTATAAACTCCTATACGATCTGGACGATGAATTATCTTTCACCAACGATGAAATCAATGAGGTAGACCGTGTTGATTCGGTCAAAATTACACTCACCTACCCCCACTGGCGCAGCGGCAGCATACCCGTTACACCGAATTCAAACCGAGTCCTGCCTTCAGCGCTTGAATCCGAAAATGTTAAGATCACTTTTATCGACAAGGAGACCCAACAACCTATTTCGGCATGGGTCGTGCGACCGCATAACTACGCCGTTGGCATGAGGGAGTGGTATTTGGAAAAGAACCTCATCCCCGGCAGTGTCATCGAGATCACTGCCACCAAACACCCCGGCACGATGCTCATTGCGACAGAGAAAAAACGCTCCAATAAAGAATGGATCAAAACCGTTCTTATCGGCGCGGACGGCGGTTTGGTATTCGCCTTGCTGCGCCAGCCGATTTACGCTGGCTTCACCGAACGCATGGCGATTGCGATCCCCGACCAGGACGGTCTGGACAAGATCTGGCATGACCGCCTTAGCAAGAACATCCCACTCAATTCTGACGTGGTGCGGATGATGAATGAGCTCTCAAAGCTCAACAGTCAGCGCCATGTCCATTTCATTGACCTTTACGCGGCAATCAATGTGATCCGCCGCACACCTCCCATGGAACTGTTCGAAGTTCTTTCGACCAACCCTGAAATAATCCACGTCGGCGACCACTACTATCACCTGGCAGAACAAGGAAAGGAATAATCTGGATGTTGAACAAATCTAGTCTCATAAAGCCCAGCCTAACCACGAAATTCCGGGTTGATTTTGATTGGTGGAAGATGCAGGACCGCAACTGGCGCAATTCGCTCGTATCTTTCATGTGCCCTAAGCATCAGGAACTATTTGCCCATGCCGGCGACGCCCAGGAAATGGACCTGGTCGATCCGGAAACAGGCGAAATAAGCCGCGGTGACGGGCTTATTCAGACCCTTGTGGAGCACTGCGCCCGCCAGGAATACTTCATCACATCCAATACCCCCTTGGTGGATTCAGTCTTCAAGGTTTTTTTGGTCAATCACAACCAGCCACTGGATTCCGTCGAATTGGCGGATCGTATTGGGAAACCAGCCGAGACGATCCTGCGGACGATTGGGACCACCCGGGTCTATAAGGGCATACGCCCCGTTTGATTCCGCATAAAAAGCAGTATAATCAAATCCCATCCGCTCCTGTAGCTCAATGGATAGAGCACCAGTCTTCTAAACTGTTGGTTGCGCGTTCGAGTCGCGCCAGGGGCATTTTTTAATTAGAAACCTTATATTATCTATCGTCGGTTTTATTTCTTTCGTGGATAATAGCATTGAATCAAGAGAAAGGATATATGATGAACCTGATTAAACGATGGCTTGTTATTATGTTGGCGCTCTTTGTAGCCGCCTGGATTGTTCCTGGCATCCATGTGGAAAGTGGCGCCTGGGTCGTTTATGCCATTACCGCCGCGATCCTCGCGCTGCTCAACGCGATACTGCTGCCTATCCTGAAGACGCTTTCCTGCGGATTGATCATTCTCACGTTAGGACTATTTGGACTGGTCCTGAATGCCGCCATGTTCATGCTCTCTTCTTATCTGGCACAAGCCTGGTTCCACGTGGGTTACATTGTTGATGACTTCTGGGCTGCCTTGCTTGGCTCGGTCATCGTCAGCATCGCCTCAATGCTCTTTGCTTCCGAGCGCAAGCAGCGCCGCGATAACGACTAAATCCAAACACTGCTCAATAAAACTGCCTTGTGACAAGCCGCAGGGCAGTTTTATTTTGGAAACCTAATAGTGGGAAATTTGTGTGAATTTGTGTGAAAAATTTGTTGCGAAAAAAGTTGCGGAAAAAGGTGTGGAGAGACCGTTGAAATAAAGCAGCATTTTCGACAGGAACCCTATCAAGTCCGGTTGTGAACCGGATCAGCGGTTCATCTGAGGCTTGTTATCCTCATTTTATTCGGTCTTTTTCT
>JAGVUP010000161.1 GCA_019136215.1 Chloroflexota bacterium
TGCCCTTCATACTGGATCACCATCGTGCCCAAAACGCGCTGCGCGACCTGCGAGACCATCTGTTCGGTCATTTCCATGATGTGGTTGTAGTCAGCATAAGCCATGTAGAACTCAAGCTGAGTAAATTCGGGATTGTGTTTGAAAGACACGCCTTCGTTGCGGAAGTCCCGCCCGATCTCATAGACGCGGTCCAGTCCGCCGACAAGCAAGCGCTTCAGATAAAGCTCAAAACTGACGCGCAAAAAGAGCTGTTGGTGGAGCTGGTTGTGATATGTAGTGAAAGGTTTGGCTGCAGCGCCGCCGTAAATTGGCTGCAGGATGGGCGTTTCTACCTCCTGGAAACCACGTTCATCCAGGAATTCGCGCAAGGCTTTCAGGGTTTCAGTGCGGACGCGGAAAATATCGCGCACTTCGGGGTTGACTGCCAGGTCAACATAGCGCTGGCGGTAGCGCGTTTCCGGGTCGGTCAGCGCTGCGTGGCGGATGACCTCGCCATCGACGACCTCATCCTTGGCGGCAGGGAGTTGATAGAGCGCCTTGGCGAGCATTCTGAAGTCCTCAACCTGCAAGGTCACTTCCCCGCGCCTTGTGCGCACCATCGTGCCGGTGGCTTCGATATAGTCGCCGAGGTCATAGAAACGTACGAAGTGGTCCAGCTTCTCCTGCCCGAGTTCATTCACGCGCATGAAGAGCTGGATCTTGCCGGTGCGGTCTTCGATGTGCGCAAAACTGAGCTTACCCATGTTGCGGATGGCGCGGAGGCGCCCCGCCAGGGTCAACCTCAGCTCTTCCGGCTGGCTGGCTGCTTCGCGGGCTTCAAAGGCTTTAATAGCGTCCGCGTTGCTGCTGTTTTTGTAGGAGCGGGTTGGATAGGGTTCGATCCCATTTTGGCGCAACTGTTCCAATTTTTCCAGACGCAGGTTTTCAAGTTCGGAGAAGTTATCAGTCAGCATAAGTCTTCCTTTACATTAAATAAGCCCCACCGGGTTGAAGGGTGGGGCTCTGAGAATTCAGGCGTTTATTCGCACTTGAGAATCTCCACGGTGAAAGCGCCACCCGGGGCTTCAATCTTAACCTTATCACCACCGCTGTGGTTAATCAAAGCTCGTCCGATTGGGGATTCATTGGAAATGCGCCGTTCGCGGGGATTTGCCTCAACGGGACCAACGATCTTGTACGTTTCAGGCTCACCGCCCTCTTCGCAGATTGTCACTTCCGAACCGACCATCACCACGCCGTGCTCGTTATCACCGTCTTCGATGATGTGAGCGTTGGCAAGCAGGAGTTCCAATTCCTTGATGCGTCCTTCCGTGAAAGCCTGTTCGTTTTTGGCGGCTTCGTATTCCGCGTTTTCAATCAGTTCCCCGTCTTCCATCGCATCCTGCAAACGCTGGGCAACTTCCTTGCGTTTGACTGTGCGTAAAAATTCCAGTTCCTGTTCTGACTTTTCAAATCCCTCGCGGGTTAAATATGAACTTGGCATAGCTAGCTAATCCTTAAAACCTTCTAATTATTCCAAACCCCTCATGGGGCTTGGCAAATGCAAAACGCGCCTTGGAAGCCCAATTCTTCCTTAACGCTACAAGGCTATTATACTATGAACATCGCGCTTTTGTGCAAGGCAAGGATTCATGCCTGCCAATCGCCAACGCCCTTCCAGCAATGGTCAAGGTGTTCCGCAAGGACATCCTTCAGCTTGTATTTCACGGTCTGGCGCACTGCCATCATTAGCGACACACCGCCGATTTGGTTGATTCTCTTGCCTATCTCTTTGGCGTCGCGGTGATGGCACTGGAAGTCAAAGGGTCCGCCCGGAGCCAGCGAAAGAAAATCATCCATGCGTCCGATTTTGACCAGCTCTTCGATCATCCGGTTCACTTCAGCCTTACCACGCGGGTCAAGGGCGCGAATTTCCGGCTCTCCAAAAATACGATTAAACAAACTCATAGCGCCTCCTTGCTGCCGTAATTATAAGGGATTCCTATCAAAAAAGACCGGAGGTTCGCTCCGGTCTGAATGCTAATAATGGATGATTGTGTCGCGGAGCTTGCCCCACTTCAGGGCATCGGCAATGCCTTGTTCGATGGGAAACTCTGCCTTCCAACCAAGTAAACGTTCGGCTTTATCCGCGTTGGCATAGGAGCCTGCCACATCGCCCGGGCGGGGCGGCTGCAAGGAAACTGGCAGCTTTTGACCGTATACATCCTCAAACGCAGCCACGAATTCTTTCACCGTCACGCCGTGCCCCGTGCCGAGATTAATGACAGCGTAAGGCACATCTTCTTCTTCGCGCCCATGCTCGATGACAGTCTGGAAACGTTCCACAGCTTTGATGTGAGCACTGGCGAGATCCCAGACGTGGATATAATCGCGGATACCCGAACCATCGCGAGTAGGCCAGTCGATTCCGGTCAGGTTAAAGACTGGCTCGCGTCCCAATGCAACTTCAACCAGCTTCCCGATCAGGTGGCTGGGATAGCGGATATGCAGCCCGGTGCGCATTTTTGGATCCGCTCCAATAGGGTTAAAGTAACGCAGGGCGATCCCGTTCAGTCCGTAAGCGCTGCAGAAATCCTTGAGCACCATTTCCATCATGTACTTGGTGCGCGAATAGGGGCTGACCGGGTGCAAAGGTGACTCCTCAGTCACCATAAAGCCAGGAACAACGTCATAAAGCGCGGCGGAGGAGCTGAAAACAACCTGGTTTCGCCCTAATTCCGCTAAAAGTTTGAAGAATTCCA
>JAGVUP010000033.1 GCA_019136215.1 Chloroflexota bacterium
TCTACTTGCCCATCTTCCCACCCCCATCGAGGAGTTGCCCCGCCTCTCGAAAATGTTTGCTGGTCCAAGTCTTTTCATCAAGCGGGATGACCTGACGGGGCTCGGATTTGGCGGAAATAAAACCCGCAAGCTGGAATATCTCGCTGCTGATGCCCTGGCAAATGGTTGCCAAACACTCATCAGCACCGGCGCGGAGCAGTCCAATCATTGTCGCCAGGTGGCGGCAGCCGCAGCCAGGCTCGGCTTGGGTTGCATTCTCGTGTTGGCGGGCGACAAACCGCAAAAGAACCAGGGCAACCTGTTCCTCGACCTGCTCAGCGGCGCGGAAGTGGTTTTTGTGTCGAAAGACCAGCGCGACCAGGCGCTGGCGGAGCTCACGAAGCAGGCGCATGCGCAAAATCGCAAACCTTACCAAATCCCCTACGGCGGCTCAAACGCCATCGGAGCCATGGGCTACTGCCAGGCAATGCGCGAACTGCGCGAGCAGGACTTTGCCCCGGATTGGATCGTTTTCGCGACATCTTCCGGCGGAACGCAAGCAGGTATGCTGCTCGGCGCGCGGGAAACAGGCATCCAGACGAAGATCTTAGGGATCAGTGTCGATAAATCCGCTGACGAATTTTGCGAAACCGTTGCCGGGATAGCCAATGCTGGGGCGGAGCTGTTGGGGCAGAAGGCAAGCTTCCACGCGGAAGAAATATTGGTAAATGACGCTTACTGCTCCGCAGGTTACGCCGTTCTGACCTCGGCGGAAGAGGAAGCCATCCAACTCTTCGCCCGCCAGGAAGGCATCCTGCTCGACCCGGTTTACACCGGACGCGCGGCAGCCGGTCTGTTGGACCTCCTCCGCAAGGGCTTTTTCAAATCAGACGAAACCATCCTCTTCTGGCATACTGGCGGCACCCCTGCTCTCTTCGTGGAACAGTATTCTAAAAAGCTGCTGTCCTAAATCAGTTCAGCGGGAATCAGCCAGTGATTGTTGTTCAGCGGAACTAATTCCGTGCCTGAGTAGATGGCTCCCCCGAACGCGATCGGGGTTATTGAATTTTTAAGCACATCGAAATTTTTAAAAATATGGGTGGAATTGATGTTTAACTTGATTTCAAACGGATGCAAGTTAGAATTTCGATCCACTATCAGATCTATTTCTTTTTGAGCGGTATCTCGATAAAAAAACAAGCGGGCTTGTCTTCCCTGGTTCCACCAACTCTTATAAACTTCAGCAATTACCCAACTCTCAAAAAGCGCACCCCTTATCGGAGATTTGCTTAACGCCTCCTCGTCCTCGATCCCGCATAAAAAACAAGCCAGACCGATATCCAAAAAATGCAACTTTGGTCTCCTTACAATGCGTTTGCCAATATTATTGGAGTAACTGGGCAGGGTGATAACAATCCCAGATGTTTCAAGCACATTCAACCAGCGGCGGACTGTGGTGCCATCAATTCCTAAATCGCGCGAAAAGCTGGCAAGGTTTAACTCCTGAGCCGTCCTTGCCGCCGCCAGACTCACAAACTGCAGGAACTTACCGGTATCCAAAACATTCGTGATGTCTCTTACGTCCCTGGCTAAATATGTTTGTAGATAGGAGCTGTAAAAACTATCCGGGGTGATCGCATCCCGTGTAAGGAGCCTTGGAAAACCTCCCAAGAGCATCGCGCTAAACAATGACTTTGAAGCTCGTTTGGACTTCTGTCTTTTTAGCAAAGTTTCAATTGGGGGAGGAAAGGAAGAATTTTCTCTTTCTTCCAGTTCGCTTTGCGAAAGTCCGTTTAAGTGGAGCAAGCGGACCCTTCCGGCAAGTGATTCCTGAATTCCCCGCATAAGAGGAAAAACCTGAGAGCCAGTGAGCCAAAACCGCCCATTCACATCATTATTGTCAACGGCGATCTTGATATATGTTAATAATTCCGGGGCATACTGGATTTCATCGATCAGAACCGGCGGTTTGAATTGATCGAGAAACAGAGATGGCTGGTTCTGCGCCATCAGCCTGACAGCGGGATTGTCCAGCGAAACAATCTGCCGGTTGTTTCCAGCTATTTTTTGGAGCATAGTCGTTTTGCCCACCTGTCTGGGTCCGGTGACCATAACAACCGGATATCCCTGGCTGGCTTTGATCACTTCCTGCTCGAGATGGCGCTTAATGTACATGGCTTCCTCCAACTTTAGGGCGTTTCCTGTATTATACAGGATTGTGTCCTGTATTTTCAAGGATTGTATCCTGTATTTTTCGAGGTTCTTGGTTTTCCGGCTCTTTTTTTGAAAACAAACGATATCCTGAATGTTTTTCATCCTGCGCCTGCGAATGGTGGATTTGGATAGTACTTTTGCGGGTTTTACATCCCTTAAGTTTCTCGCAAAAAGCGCGAAAACAGGTGAGGTCGGGGCAGTTACCAGAACCAATTTGCTCACTGCCGTATAAGCTCTGCGCCTCCTCCTGAAATCGGTCCTTATGGCGAAAAATCTGACGAAAAATCCTAAACCCCACTCTGGGTAGGGCGATGTGCCCACCATGACAATCCCTGCTATAATCCAAAAAATGAACGTCGATATCCGTTCCACGGTTTTTGTGTTGAGTATTATGGCTGTTATTGCTGCCATCTGGCTGGCTTTGCGCGCCCGCAGCGCATTTCGCGCCGGCAAGAGGCTGCCATTTTTCTTCAAGAAACGCGAGCAATACGAGCTCGGTGCAAGTTTGGTCTTCGGTGTGGTGCTGTTGCTCG
>JAGVUP010000178.1 GCA_019136215.1 Chloroflexota bacterium
GCGGAAGACGCGCACTATGGCGGCGGACTCGTGGACGGAGCGCACATGACCAAGCTTTTTGGTGATGTCGCGACGGAGCTTCTGATCCGGCGTGATGGCGATGAGGGGTTGTTTAGAGCCTACGACAACATTGAATTCATTGCTCCCGTTTACGCCGGTGATTTCATCGAAGCCAAAGGCTGGATCACCAGCGAAGGCAACACATCCCGCAAAATGGCTTTTGAAGCCTGGAAAGTTATTGCGCCGAGACCTGATATCTCTGATTCTGCCGCTGAAGTTCTGGCTGAACCCATTCTGGTTTGCCGCGCTACCGGCACCTGTGTCACACCGAAAAACAAACAGCGTCTGGGCTGATCTCAGACGCTATATCAATTATAAGGAGAGAGTTATGAGTGCACACAAGGTTATCATCACCGCTGCAATAAGCGGCGCTGAAGTGACCCAACAAATGAACCCCGCTGTCCCCTACACCATCGAAGAGTACGTGCGCGAAGCGAAGCTTGCTTACGAAGCTGGCGCGTCAATCATTCACCTTCACGCTCGTTTTGATGATGGCACCCCTACCCAAGACCGCGACCGTTTCAAAGTCATCATCGATGCCATTCAGGAAGCCTGTCCGGATGTCATCATCCAGCCTTCTACGGGCGGCGCAACTGGCATGACAGCCGATGAACGCTTGCAGCCAACCGAATTGAACCCTGAGATGGCAAGCCTGGACTGTGGCACAATGAATTTTGGCGGCGATGAAATTTTCGTTAACACCGAAAACATGATTATCGAATTTGCTACACGCATGAACGAACGCGGCATCAAACCCGAACTGGAATGTTTCGATAAAAGCCATATCGACATGGCGTTGCGCCTCGTGCGCAAAGGGTATATCAAGCCCCCTCTGCATTTTAACTTTGTTTTAGGTGTCAATGGCGGAGCTACTGGCACCCCACGCGACCTGCTCTTCATGAAAGAATCGATTCCTAAAGGATCTACCTTCACAGTTTCGGGTATCGGACGCTGCCAGCTCGAAATGAACGTGATGGCGATGCTTATCGGAGGTCACGTGCGATTGGGTTTAGAAGATAATCTGAAATACAATCGCGAGCGAATAGGTGTCTCGAACGCCGAATTTGTGGAACGTATTGTCCGCATCGCGAAAGAACTGAACATTGAAATTGCCACGCCAGCAGAAGCCCGCCAGATTTTGGGTCTTCCCGAGCGTGTTAAATAGTCTGAAAAATATACGGAGGAATTTGTTTTATGGCAATGGGTAACAAGTATGGCGCTCACCGCGTGATTGAGCCCAAAGGGCTGCTCCCGCAAGCCGCGCATAAGATCGACAATACGATGGAAATCTATAACAACGAGATTTTGATTGATGTGACCGCGTTAAATATCGATTCTGCCAGTTTTCGGCAGCTTTGGACTGCTTCGGAAAAGAACGAAGATCGGCTCAAGGAAATGATTTTAGGAATTGTCGGCGAACGCGGTAAGATGCAGAACCCTGTAACTGGCTCTGGCGGTATGCTGATGGGGTCTGTAGCGAAAATCGGACCTGCCCTGCATGACCGTAAAGACATCAAAGTCGGCGACCGGATCGCGTCCCTGGTTTCGCTCTCTCTGACGCCGCTGCACATTGATGAAATTCTGGCTGTCCATCCTGACACCGACCGCGTGGATATCAAAGGGCAGGCAATCCTGTTTGAGAGCGGAATTTACGCGAAATTACCCGATGATATGCCCGAATCGCTTGCTCTCGCAGCCCTGGACGTTGCCGGCGCGCCCGCCCAAACCGCAAACATCGTCAAACCGGGCGATTCCGTCCTCATCCTTGGCGCAGGCGGCAAGAGCGGCATGCTCTGCGGCTACGAAGCGATGAAACGTGTGGGTCCCTGCGGAAACGTTGTTGGCATGAGCCGCAACAACCGACCTGAAAGGACCTTGCTGGACAACCACTTCGTTCATAAATTCTTCGTTGCTGACGCTGGCAATCCAGTTGAAGTCCTCGAGAAGGCGTTGGAATGCAATGATGGCAAGGAATACGACGTTGCTATCAATGTGGTCAACATTCACGGCACGGAGATGTCCACAATTTTGCCGGTTCGTGATGGCGGTCTGGTCTACTTCTTCAGCATGGCTACCAGCTTTACACGTGCCGCTTTGGGCGCTGAGGGCGTTGGTAAGGATGTCACCATGATGATTGGTAATGGCTACACAAAGCATCATGCTGAGTTTACTCTCCAGGAACTGCGGGAATCCAAAGCCCTGCGCGAGATCTTCGAGAAAAGCTATATTTAAAGCAAGCGCAACAAGAGACTGCTGTATAAAAAGCAGTCTCTTTACACAGTAAGGAGTCAGGCGATGAACGCTGAAGAAAAATATATCAACACGAGCGGTGAAGCAAGACGAAAGAAACTTTTCCCAGAAGTTTCGGACGAACAATGGAACGATTGGCATTGGCAGGTTTCGCACCGGATCTCGGATGTAGACACGCTGAAAAAGTATCTGCCACTTAGCGACGAAGAAGAGCAAGGAGCAAGAAAAGCGCTTGAGACTTTCAGAATGGCGATTACTCCCTATTACTTGAGTCTGATCGACCCTGATGACCCACACGATCCAGTCCGCAGGCAAGCTGTTCCTACACGTGATGAAGCCTATCGAAGTCCGGAGGACCTGGTGGACCCCCTGGAAGAAGACGGTGATTCTCCTGTGCCCGGGCTCACTCACCGCTACCCCGACCGGGTGCTCTTTCTCATCACCGATCAATGCGCGATGTACTGCCGGCACTGCACACGCCGCCGTTTGGCAGGTCAAAAAGACGGCGCCCGCACGCGCGCTCAAATAGACGCCTGCATCGATTACATCCGAAAAACGCCCTCTGTTCGGGATGTTCTGCTCTCAGGCGGAGACGCGCTTTTGATGAGCAATGACCGTCTGGAATACCTTCTCTCAAGCCTGCGTGCCATTGAACACGTTGAAATCATCCGCATCGGCACGCGCACTCCGGTAGTACTCCCCCAGAGAATCACTCCAGAACTCTGCGCGATGATCCGGAAATATCATCCGGTTTGGCTCAACACGCATTTCAACCACACCAATGAAATTACTCCTGATTCCCGCCGAGCTACTACCATGCTCGCGGACGCAGGCGTTCAGTTGGGCAACCAATCCGTTTTGCTCAGGGGTGTGAATGACTGTGTTCACGTAATGCGAAAGCTGGTCAACGGACTGGCATACATTCGCGTTCGACCTTATTACATTTACCAATGCGATTTGTCTTTGGGGCTCTCGCACTTTCGTACGCCAGTTGCCAAAGGCTTGGAGATCATCGAATGCCTGCGCGGACATACTTCCGGTTTTTGTGTGCCCACTTACGTGGTGGACGCTCCAGGCGGTGGCGGCAAGATTCCGGTCATGCCGGATTACATGATCTCACAAAACGCTGATCATATCGTTTTGCGGAACTTTGAGGGTGTGATCACCACCTATAAGGAACCTGAAACCTACCGAAACGAATGCAATTGTCCGGTTTGCCGCGGCGAAGAGAAAGTCGAACTGATTGGCGTTTCCCGCTTGCTTGCCGGACAGCAGATGACCCTGGAGCCTGCCGGCTTGCTTCGCAACCGCAGGAAGCTCAAAGAATAGGGTTTGTTTACTTATGATGGCGTCTTCGACTAAACCGAACATCGACCTTCTCCAGATCGCAGGTTTGGAAGACCTGCAATCGCTGGCGATTATCGGGCTGTCGAAAAATGCCGGTAAGACCACCTGCCTCAACCACATCATAGCAGCCTGGCAGGAATCAGAGCAAAAACGTCCTCTCGCGCTTACTTCGATTGGGCGGGATGGCGAATCGGAAGATATTCTGAGCGGATATGAGAAACCGCGCATCTACGTGTCTGCGGGGACGCTAATCGCCTCCGCGGAAAGCGCACTGCAGCGGAGCGATACGCTTTTGGAAATTTTAGACCTCAGCGGTATTCGTACCGCCTTCGGAGAAGTGGTCCTTTGCCGGGCGCTCAGTGATGGTTATGTGGAACTGGCTGGGCCGAGCGTCGCGGAAGAAATCAGTGTCATCGAAAATCTAATACGCCTCCATGAACCGGAGTGCCTCTTCATCATCGACGGCGCTTTATCGCGCAAGTCGCAAGCTGGTTCCGGCATGAGCGAGGCGGTCATCCTCTGCGTAAGCGCGGAGAGCTCAACCGATCCTGCAACTCTTGCTGAACTAACAGATTTTGCCCTCACCCTGCTCCAGACCAAAACCCTGCAGCCTGAGCAACCTGCCAATTCATTCATGGACTTGATCAGCGAGCACCCCGAGCATCGCGTATTCATGCTGCATGGGAACGATAATTCGTGGAGGTCATCTTCCCTCCAAACCCCATCGCTGGTAGGACACGGCAAAGAAATCGCTGAGCTTCTCAAACCGGATACCTATTTTCTCTTTCTCAAAGGAGCGGTAACTGACCAAATTGTCCGCGAGCTCTTGGCTGAGCCTATGTTTACGGAACTCACGCTCGTTGTCGAAGACGGCACACGCTTCTTTTTGAGCCCGGATTGCTTGTTCAAGCTACATGACCGGAAAGTAGACCTGGCAGTCTTAAATCCATTGGACGTACGGCTGGTCTGCCTCAACCCTACTTGCTCTAACGGAATATGCCTTGAACCAGACGAGGCGCTCGACCAGCTTCGCGATCGGTTGACAATTCCGGTTGTCGATCTCGGTCCCAGGAATATGTGATGCTAACATGAGCCCTTCGATCATTATTTCACCCCAATTGCTTGAAGACCTTGGATTGTTAAAAGTGATGGAAGCCTGTCACTGCCGAAGTCCCCAAGGCAACAAACTGAAACAGTCTGTCCAATTTTTTGGGAATGCCGATAGGCAGGCGCTGGATGAAGAATTGACAGGTATTCAGCGTCTGCTCTGCCTGCTGCGCATGGAGCATCCGGAGGTGAGCGAAGCCCAAACCCAACTCTCCCGGCTGCGGGAATTGAGAGGGACTTTAAACCGGCTGGACAAGGCAAGTCTGCTGAATGATACCGAATTTTTTGAGCTCAAAAGCGCGCTTAGGATCTTTGAACGCTTGGGCGGGTTAACGAATCTGCTCAAGGCTGCGGGGGTCGAAATCGCAGATACCAGAGGCGCGGCTGAATTACTGGACCCTGCCCACACAGGCAGCCCTGCTTTTCATGTCTACAGCCAGTATTCGCCGAAACTCGAGGAAATCAGGGAGCAGAAGAAAACACTGGAAAAAGCTATCCGCCAGGCAACCGGTGCGCAGAGAAAAACCCTGCTCACCCAACGCGCCCTGATCACCGCCCAGGAAAGCAAGGAAGAAGATGCTGTTCGCAGGGACCTTGGCGAAAAGCTCGCAAAATGGCTTCCCCAACTCCAGCATAACACCAACGCCTGCGGCATCCTGGACTTTCGCCTCGCGAAAGCCGTACTGGCGGATCGCTGGCAGGGCTGCTTGCCGACGCTCGCGCCATGCCACGAGCCAGCAATACTTACCAACGCTGTCCATCCCATCATTGCCGACAGACTTGAAAAGCAGGATCTGAGTTTCACACCAATTTCCATCGAACTACACGAAGGCGCGACGGTACTCAGCGGCGCCAACATGGGCGGAAAGAGCGTCGCGTTGAAGACGGTCTTTTTGGCATTATTGATGACACAGTTGGGATACTTCCCAATTTGTGAAGCTTTACAGACCCCGCTCTATAACTTTTTTGCTTTTGAATCCAGTTATGAAGGCGACTTGCACCGCGGACTCTCTTCTTTTGGTCTTGAAGCGGTTCAGATCCGCAATCATTACCGCAAAAGTCAAACAAGTCAGGGATTGATTCTGATGGATGAACCCTGCAGGGGCACCAACCCATCGGAAGCCACTGCTATCGTGCAGGCGCTTTGCAATACCTATGGCAAATCCGACAGCACTTTCTTCATCGCGACCCACTACCGGGTTCATCCCGAGCCAGGAATTCGTTTCTACCAGGTGCGCGGCATCGACCCGCAAGCGCTTGAGGAGCTGCCGGCTTACCTGGAGGCTCCCAGGAAAGCGGAAGATCAAATAAGTTCCCCACTCCATGGATTAAGCGGACTGTCATTCGATTACCTTCACGAAGACCTGACTCGTGTCAGTCGGATACAAAAAATGATGGATTATTGCCTCGAAGCATTGGATGGAATTCACCAAACTCCTTCGAGTGCGATTAAAATTGCCGAACTGCTCGGAGTGGATGACGCATTACTGCGGGAAATGAAAGCAGCCCGGCAGGAGGAATAATGGCAACACTTAGAATCGATTGGGAAAAAGTCAAACAAGCGCGTGAAGCCGCCCGCCAAATAGTTGAAGACGTTCACGGTTATACGCAGCAATTTACAACGAGCACGATCGAACGTTCCATCTGCCGTCTTTTCGGAATTGACGGCGTCGACTCTCTTGGCGTGCCTTTGCCGAATGTGGTCGTTGAGCATTTGGCATCCCGTCAGATGTTGGGACAGGGCGCTGCCTATTGGCTCGGACAGGCAGCCTTAACGCTCCATCAAGAGCCTCAAAAGATTGCGGAAGCGATCGCATCCGGGGAACTGGACCTCACGCAGACAGAACCGGCGGATCCTTTTGAGATCCAACTCTGGGCGGAGAAGAAAGCCCAGGAAGCCATCGCGAAAATCCACAGTAACCGCGTCTTCCGCCAGCAAAAACTGACTGAATACGGAGATCATTCCGGACCACTCATCTATGTGATTGTTGCGACAGGCAATATCTACGAGGATATCGTCCAGGCAAAAGCAGCCGCTAAACAAGGCGCGGATGTCATTGCTGTCATTCGGACTACCGGACAAAGCCTGCTAGATTTCGTTCCTTTCGGCGCGACGACCGAGGGCTTCGGCGGAACGATGGCGACGCAGGAAAACTTCCGCCTCATGCGGGCAGCGCTGGACGAGTCCGGAGCGGAACTGAAGCGCTATATCCGCCTTTGCAATTATTGCTCCGGTCTTTGCATGCCCGAAATTGCCGTCATGGGAGCCTTTGAACGCCTGGATGTCATGTTGAATGATGCCCTTTACGGCATCCTTTTCCGCGACATTAACATGCAGCGCACGCTCATTGACCAGGAATTCTCACGCACGATCAATGCGGCAGCGGGGATCATCATCAATACCGGGGAAGATAACTATCTGACAACCTCGGATGCCTTTGAAGAGGCGCATACAGTCTTGGCTTCTCAGCTTATCAACGAACAATTCGCGCTCAAGGCAGGCTTACCGGAAGAACAGATGGGCTTGGGACACGCCTTTGAGATGGATCCGGAATTGGAGAACGCTTTTCTCTATGAATTCGCACAGGCGCAGCTTGCCAGACAGATATTCCCCAACGCGCCTTTGAAATACATGCCCCCCACCAAGTTCAAGACCGGCAATATTTTCCGCGCGCATATCCAGGACGCATTGTTCAATATTGTGACAGTGATCAGCCACCAACGTATCCATTTACTTGGCATGCTGACCGAAGCTATCCACACACCCTTCCTGGCGGACCGCGCGCTGGCGATTGAGAACGCACGCTACATCGCGAGGAGCTTTGCGGACTTTGGTGATGACATCGAATTCCGACAAGGCGGTATCATGGAACAGCGCGCTGCCAGCGTATTGGACTCAGCGCTTGAACTCCTGCAAAACGTGCGGCGTGATGGACTCTTCAGGACGATCGAAGAAGGCAGATTCGCCGGCGTCAAGCGCCCCTTCGAAGGTGGCAAAGGTCTTTCGGGTGTCGTATACAAGGAGGAACAATACTTTAATCCCTTTATTGAGCCGCTATTGGCTGAAGCTAAACAGGAGCAGGTGAAAAATGAGTAGTGGACTTTATTCAACCCGAAAAAACGATTTTGATAAAACTTTAGACCTGAACCGTCTCAAGCCCTATGGCGACACGATGAATGACGGTAAAGTACAACTTTCGTTCACTCTCCCCGTTTCAGACAGCGAGGTTTCAGTCGAAGCTGCTCGTCAGTTGGCATTGAAAATGGGGTTAGTGGAACCGATTGTGACCTATCATGCCCCATTGGATAAATCTTTTTCCTTCTTTGTTGTATACGGCAGTTTGAGCCATGTTGTAGACTATACGCAATTACATGTTGAATCAGTGGATATCAATCGCATGACGATGGAAGAGACAGATTTGTTTATCCAACAAAACTTCGGACGAAAGATCAAGGTAATTGGCGCGAGCACCGGTACTGACGCGCACACAGTGGGAATTGACGCCATCATTAACATGAAAGGCTACGCTGGTCACTTTGGATTGGAACGCTATAAGATGATTGAAACCATCAATCTTGGCAGTCAGGTCACGAACGAAGATTTTATTAGAAAAGCAGTTGAATTTGACGCGGATGTTCTCCTGGTATCACAAACTGTCACGCAAAAAAACATTCATATCCAAAACCTGACCGAGCTGGTCGAATTACTCGAGGCTGAACATCTGCGCAAGCGTTTTCTGCTTATAATTGGAGGACCCCGCATCAGCCATGAACTAGCCAAGGAATTGGGCTGCGATGCGGGTTTCGGTCCGGGTAAGTACGCGGACGATGTCGCAAGCTATATCTGCACAGAATTGTCAGCACGCAAGCAGCTGGCTTGATACAAACAATTAACCATTTTGAAAGGCGAACTATATGAATAAGCTGATAACTTACGAAGAAGCAGCAAACCTCGTGCGAAATGGCGACACCATCATGGTGGGTGGTTTTTTGGCGGTAGGAACGCCCGAGAAGCTCATCGACGCCCTGATCGCCAAAGGCTTACAGGAACTGACGCTGATCTGTAACGATACTGGTTTTGTGGATCGGGGCGTTGGCAAGATGGTGGTTGCCAAGATGTTCACAAAGATCATGGCATCCCACATTGGTACAAACCGCGAGACAGGCAGACAGTTGCTGGAAGGTGAAACCGAAGTCGAGTTGATTCCCCAAGGCACCTTGATCGAACAGATCCGCGCTGGCGGTTTTGGCCTCGGCGGTGTGCTCACCAAAACCGGCTTGGGCACGGAAGTTGAAAAGGGAAAAATGATCATCAATATTAACGGAGAGGATTATCTGCTTGAAAAACCTCTTCGCGCAAATGTCGCTTTGCTTTATGCTGAAAAAGCGGATGAATCAGGAAATCTGACCTATCACGGCACCACCCGCAATTTCAACCCCTACATGGGAGCTGCTGCAGATCTCGTGATTGTTGAAGCGAAAGAAATTGTTAAGGTCGGTGAAATCTCCCCAGACGATGTCATTGTACCCGGTATTTTTGTTGATCACATTGTTTATGGAGGTGCAGAATGATGGATAAACAGGAGATGCAGGAATTTATAGCAAGAAGGGTTGCCCAGGAACTTCAGGATGGTACATTGGTAAACCTTGGCATTGGCTTGCCCGCTCTGGTAGCCAATTTCGTTCCCGAAGGCAGATCAGTCCTGTTCCAGTCTGAAAATGGATTGATTGGTCTCGGACCTACCCCGGCGGATGACAATATTGATCTTAGCATCACTAAT
Organism: Chloroflexota bacterium; assembly: GCA_019136215.1. Taxonomy (GTDB): domain Bacteria; phylum Chloroflexota; class Anaerolineae; order Anaerolineales; family Anaerolineaceae; genus Mesolinea. The sequence goes on from JAGVUP010000178.1 coordinate 9,546, forward strand.
GCTGGCGGAAAGCCAGTTACAGTCCTCCCCGGCGGATGTTTTTTCAACAGTGCGATATCTTTCGGCATCATCCGCGGCGGACATGTAGATGTCACTGTTCTCGGCGCCCTGCAGGTCTCCGAAAAAGGTGATATAGCCAACTATATGATTCCCGGAAAGATGGTTCCGGGAATGGGCGGAGCGATGGATCTGCTTAATGGCGCGAAGAAAGTCATCGTTGCCATGGAACATACAGCCAAAGGCGCTCCAAAATTGCTCACTGAATGCACCCTTCCACTGACAGCGGTCAACGCGGTGGATTTGATCGTTACGGAAATGGGCGTCATCGAAGTGACGTATGAAGGCTTTGTGTTAACTGAATATAATCCTTATTTCCCCATAGAGGAAATCAAAGCCGCCACCGGCGCTCCGCTGATCATCAGCTCCGCACTGAAACAGATGGTATAGGATCGCTTTACGGTAATATCTCTAAACAAAAAGCTCTTTTAATCCCTTACAAAAGCCCCCATTCTTATATAAAGAATAAGAATGAGGGCTGTCTTTATTTTGCGGATGAACAGAACTCTGTTTTAGAATCCAATAAACATTTGTTCTAATTCGTACGTTCTTTACGTATTGCTTCGGTCAGCTTCGGTACAATTTTGAAAACGTCGCCAACAATGCCGACATCCGCTACATTAAAGATAGGCGCGGTTGGATCGCTGTTGATCGCAACGATAAAATCGGATTCTTCCATGCCGGCAAGGTGCTGGATCGCTCCAGAGATGCCGCAAGCTATGTAGAGATTTGGTCTCACGGTCTTGCCCGTCTGCCCCACCTGTATCGCTTTTTCTTGCCAGCCAGCATCCACCGCTGCCCTGGAACTTGCCACTTCCCCACCCAGCACATCAGCCAGATCCCGAAGAATCTCAAAACCTTTGGCACTTTTCATACCTCTGCCGCCGGCAACCAGAATATCGGCATCCTGAATATCCAGCTTTTTGCTGCCCTCTTCCCGGACAGTTTCAAGAATTTTCGTGAAAAGATGATTCTCGGTCAGGTCTATCTCAAATGGAATAAGTTCTCCCATTGCGTCAGGTTCGGGAAGCCTTTTTACCATCACGCCCGGTCTAACGGTTGCCATCGCTGGCTGATGATCAGGGCAAACAATGGTTGCCATCAGGTTTCCGCCAAAAGCAGGGCGTGTCATCAGAAAACGTAATCTTTCATCCTCAACTCGTAAGCCGGTACAGTCAGCTGTCAGACCAGTGTGGATGCGGGCTGCTACCCTGGGTGCAAGGTCGCGCCCAATGCTGGTCGCGCCAAAGAGGACGATTTGCGGTTCATACTGCCGGATCATTTCGGCGATGACCTGCGTATATGGTTCTGTGCGGTACTCGCGCAGTGCTTGATGGTCGCTAATGAGAACTTTATGTGCCCCGTAAGCGTATAAGTCTTTGGGGAGTTCCGCAATTTGGTAGCCGGGCAAGACAGCGACGACTACAGCGTTTAGTTTCTCGCTGAGTTCACGGGCTTTGCCCAACAGTTCAAACACGACAGACGTGATGCGGTTATCTACCTGTTCGGCGAAAACAAAGATGCTCTTTTTGTTGATTCCCATGATTTGCCCTTTCTCACAAAATGTACTTTTCTTTTAGTTTCTCAATGAGGTACTGCACGGATTTCTCCACATCCTCCTCGATTTTCGTACCCGGCGCCTTCATCACCTTGGGGTTCGTTTCGATTACCCGGGTCGGAGAACCTTTTAGCCCGATGTTTTCGCTTTCCACAGGGATGTCATTTCTCTGCCAATGAGTAACCTGCTTCTCACGGTATGCCTCAAAAATTCCACGCGGCGTCATATAACGGGGTTGATTGAGCTCACTCAGCGCTGTCACCAAAACAGGCATTTTTGCGCTGAGCAACTGGTATCGGTCTTCAAATTGACGCTTGACGATCACTTCGTCACCTTCAATCCGTAGTTCTTTCGCGTAACTGATATGCGGTATTCCAAGATGTTCCGCGATCTCAGGGCCCACCTGTGCGGTGTCGCCATCAATCGCTTGCCGTCCAGCGAGAACAAGGTCATATTCAAGTTTTGTAATTGCTGCGGCAAGGGTAGCTGAAGTTGCCCAGGTATCCGCGCCTCCAAATTGAGGGTCAGAAACCAGTATGCCTTCATCAGCGCCCATCGCCATCGCCTCGCGCAATACCGCATCCGCCTGCAAGGGTCCCATGCTCAATGCAATGACTTTGGCTCCCATTCCGTCTTTGATCCGCAATGCTGCCTCAAGCGCGGCTTTGTCATCCGGATTCATGATGGACGGTACTCCCTGACGAATAAGGGTTCCTTTTACTGGGTCAATGCGGACTTCTTTTGTGTCCGGTACTTGTTTGATACACACAATAATATTCATATCGCTCTCCTACCTCAGCAGACTTCCCGAAATGACCATTTTCATAACCTCGGATGTGCCTTCATAGATTTCAGTGATCTTGGCATCCCTCATCATTCGTTCAACCTGGAAAGCTTGAATGTATCCATAGCCTCCGTGGAGTTGAACGCATTCACGGGTGACATCAGATGCGACCTGTGAACACTTTAGCTTTGCCATCGCTGCTTCCACAGAGTAAGGTTTACCTGAGTCTTTTTTCAGCGCCGCGTCGTATACCAGAAAGCGCGCTGCTTCTATTTCAGTTTTCATCTGCGCAAGAACAAACTGTGTATTTTGAAATTTCGCTATGGGGGTTTTGAACTGTTTGCGTTCCTTGACGTAGGTAATGGTTTTTTCAAATGCGCCTTCGGCGATTCCCAGCGCCTGAGCAGCGATGCCAATCCTTCCGCCATCCAGGGTAGCCATCGCGATACCAAAGCCCTTACCTTCCCGTCCTAAAAGATTTTCGAGGGGAATACGGCAGTCCTCAAAGATCAATTCGCAGGTGCTTGAACCGCGAATGCCCATTTTCTTTTCGGGTAGACCAAAGCTGAAACCTGGCGTGCCTTTCTCAATGATAAACGCTGAGATACCCCTGGTGCCGGCGGTTTTATCGGTCATTGCGAAGATGACGTAGATATCAGCTTGCCCAGCGTTTGTAATGAAGACTTTTGTACCATTTATTACCCACGAATCCCCATCTCGAATCGCCTTCGTATTTAACCCGGAGGCATCGGTACCGGCTTCGGCTTCGGTAAGAGCAAATGAGCCCAATTTTTTCCCTTCAGCCAGTGGACGCAAGAATTGCTCTTTTTGCGTCTCGTTTCCAAACTGGGCAATGGCATCCGCTGCCAGTGAGGTGTGCGCGGAGACGATTACGGCAGTGGTAGCGCAGACTTTCGCTAATTCTTCAACCAACAATACATATGCCAGAGTATCGCAGCCTTGACCGCCAATTTCCTTTGGAAAGGGAACTCCCATGAATCCAAGTTCCTGCATTTTCCCCACTATTTCTTTTGGGAAACGATGCCCCTCATCCGTTTGTTCCGCCCAGGGTTCCACCTCGTTAACGGCAAAATCATGGAAAAGCTGTCTTGCCATCAGGTGTTCTTTTGAAAAATTCATGTCCATGATGTTTTCCTTTCTGCGCGGCACTTACTTTAGGAATAATTGTAAAAGCCTTCGCCAGTCTTGCGTCCAAGCTTCCCACCGCGCACCATTTTGCGCAGAAGCGGATGAGGGCGATATTTGCTGTCGCCTGTCTCCTCATAGAGCACCTCCATGATAGCCAGACAGACATCCAAACCGATCAGGTCGCCGAGTTCAAGAGGACCCATCGGGTGGTTGGCGCCCAGTTTCATAGCGGTATCGATGCCTTCGGCGCTGGCTACGCCATCCGCCAGAATGCCTACACCTTCATTGATCATCGGCACCAGGATGCGATTTACAATAAATCCCGCAGCTTCATTAACCTTTACTGGCGTTTTGCCCAGATCGCGCGCGATCTCCGATACCTTATCAACCACTTCTTCTGGAGTGGAAAGTCCGGGAATCACTTCT
>JAGVUP010000174.1 GCA_019136215.1 Chloroflexota bacterium
CTGAACCGCGTTGTCAACTTCCCGCGGTTCAGCGAAAAGAAGTTTCTTTCTGGCAATCAAAATGCAATCCATACCAGCATCAAGTCGTTTCAGGTTCTCAACAGTCCTTGGGCGCAATCGGCGCCTGCACCGGTTGCGCTGGACCGCCCCTCCAACCGATCGGCTCGCAATCACCGCAAAGCGAATGATCTGGAAGTCATTGGGCTTCGTCACGAGAATTGCCAGCGGATTCGCTCTGGATTCTCCCTCTTGTTTGACCTGCTGGATGATCCTTGGGTCTTTGAGGCGTATGATCGAAAGCCCGGTATCAGACCTGACTTCCATCCCAAACAGCTTACCAGTTAACGCGCTTGACGTGATTGTTCGCTTTTGGGGCAAGCTTATAGCGCCCGCGTTGGCGGCGACGCTTCAGCACTTCCTGGCCATCACTGGTTGCCATTCTCGCGCGGAAACCATGCACACGCAAACGACGACGAACTTTTGGTTGATAAGTTCTTTTAGTAGACATCACAATTCCTTTCAGAAATCCGCCGGCGCAGCCTGAGCCCGCTTAAACGGATGTTGTTATCAGCTTTTTGTTAATAATGTAACCAAATAATTTTACCTTAATAGCCTTACCCGTCAAGGAAAAAGAACCTCGTAAATGTGAGCCTCGGAAAACCCGTTGAAGGATAAGAATACTGGTGATGGGTCATCATGTTTGGTAATGATCTTCGCAGGAGGTCTCTAGCTCCCCTATCAATCTGCTACCTGGAATTGCGCTTTGTATGTGCACCTTTAGAATTAGGTTCCGTAGGTCCTCCGAAGACCTGACCAAGACTTTGAGAAAGTCTTCGCTCCACCCCTGCCAATACTGTTCGCCCTCGATTTCCAGCATACTCTCGAACAACACTTGCACGTCGGTCCCCAGTCTTTGTTCCGCAAAAGCCTTTTCAGCCTTGTCAAATAGCCCGCGCATTATCTTCGCACGCTGCTGACGGACAGTGTTCTGGACCTGCCCATCCATCGAAAAAGCAGCAGTACCTTCCATCGCGGAAAAGGGGAAAACATGCCCGCCACTGAACCCACATGACTCTGTGAAATCAAGCGATTGTTTATATAGTTCTTCTGTTTCTCCCGGAAATCCGCAAATCATATCGGTCGTAATCGCAATTCCTGGTTTCACCTCACGGACCATCCTCAAGACGCCCTGATATCTCTCTGTAGTCATAGGTCGGTTCATGCTCCGCAGAATCACGGCCGAACCAGACTGCAGGGGAATGTGCAGGTGCGGGCAGAGCCTTGGGTCCTCAAAAAGCGCTGTCAATTCAGGGTTCACATCCCAAGGTTCGATTGATGATAGCCGAATCCTCTCCACGTCCGTTTCCCGTAAGATTGCCTTGACGAGATCGGCGAGGCAGGTCCGCGGCTTTAGATCTTTCCCCCAGGATCCAAGCTGAACGCCAGTGAGCACAGCTTCCCGCACGCCATGCTGTTGCAATTTGCCGAGATAGGAAATCACATTCTCAATTGGTACGCTTCGCGACCGTCCGCGGACAACTTGCGTCAGGCAGTAAGCGCAGCGGTTATCGCAGCCGTCCTGCACCTTCACAAATCCGCGGGTGCGGCGCCGTGTGCCTAAATCTGGTCGCTTTTGAACGTTGTTATTTCCGTTTCGGATGTCTTCTTCCAACAAGTCATTCAGTATTTTGTCTTTACTGCTGTTGTCGTAAGCCCGATCGTATATTCTCTTGTAAATTTCGGATTTTGCTTGTGGCAAACTGATCCAGCATCCCGTTCCTAAAACCCTTGCGTCTGGAAAGTGGGCTTTGTGATGTCGCAGCATCTTACGGGAGTCTGCCGCGGCTTTTGCTGTTACGCAGCACGTATTCACGATAATTATGTCTGCAAAAACCGGGTCCGATACAACTTCAACGCCCCCTTCCACAAGCGAAAATGCGAGTTGTTCTATTTCCGCCTGATTCAGGCGGCAGCCAACCATATTCAGGAAAACTTTCATCAGGGTTTAGTGATGCGAAAATCGTTAAAAATGAAGGAACCAGGTCCATCCTGTCCGGTTTCCGCGAAAACGCCCGCATCACCGTTCTTCAGGTCCCCATCCTCCGCCTCGAGCACGGACCTTCCATTCACGGATAAGGATAATACCTCACCAATACAGGAAACCTCAATCAAATTCGATCCGTCATTTTGCTTCACCGCTTGGTGGTAGCGAATTTGACCGTCAGGAAGGGTTTTGCTTTCGCCATTGACCATTTTTATGATCCCAACATATCCGTCAGGCGTCACAAAAAAACGGTAATAGTTCTGGCTGTCCTGATAACGACAGACTATTCCTAAATAGGCGTCATTTCCGCCAGTCAGTTTGTGCGCCTCAACTTGAATTTGGATATCTGAAAATTGGAGCCCTGCCGTCGAGATTGACCTGCCGCTTCTGTTATTGATCGAAATTAAATATCCTTCTTCAGAGTACCCTTTCAGCTCATAGACGTTATTGACAATCTCCCAACCCGTTCTCTCGTCGCTAAAATCATCCTGCACCAGAACGTCTCCGCTGGACTTCCAAGGGAGTTTATCCTGACTGATCTGAATTCTTTTCAGCGCGGAACAACTGCTCAGCATAAGTAAGGCTATAGTAAAGAAGGAAAATAAAAGCTTCCGTTTCACGCTTCAATCTTACCAGAAAACCTGGAGATTCTTGATTTGATAAATACAACCCCGCCATGCCGTGTGCTGGAGGGTTTTGAACCTGCTAAAGCAGGATGGTCTTACTAACAGGATCAATCTTGACTTTTGTCTATCACGTCACCTGAAGAAGGTCAGACCTTTTTTGTTCATGTTGGTACAAAACTGAGTGTCAGCATCACGAACACAGCAGGGTACCTTTTTTATACCATATTTTTAAACTTCGGGTTTGGTCTTCATGTTCAATGTATAATTTTGGAGGAGAAAAGAGATGTCCTTGCAAAAACGTTTATTCATCGCAGTTGATCCGGACCTAATCATCACTAACAAGATTTCCGATTTAATCACGAATCTTAAAAATGGATTTCCAGCGAAAGGTTTTCGTTTTGTTTCCCGCCAAAATTTGCATCTCACCCTCCTCTTCTTAGGAGAAACTGATGTCTGCTTGATCCCTGATATCAGCAAAAAGCTCGATGCTGTCTGCCAAAAATTCTCTGAATTCGATTTGACTTTCAAAGGATTAGGCGCATTTCCCAACAAGCGGAAACCGCGAGTTTTGTGGCTGGGTGTGAGCGATCCTGAGCCAGTCACAGCTCTGGCAAACGCAGTCATCCGCAGCGCAGGATCAACACCCGACAGCGGTAAATCCCGCTTCTCTCCTCATCTCACCCTCGCGCGTGTCTCTGATGAATGGCGCAAACCCTCCAGCGATGTCTTTTCCGGGATTTTTTCCACGCATGGAGATGTCAGTCTCGGCACTACCAGGGTCAGGGAGGTCATTCTCTATCAGAGCGTTCTCCAGCCAGGAGGTCCGCGATATACGGCTCTCAGCCGGCATTCACTTCAAAAATTGTGTTAAACTTCCAACAGTGAGGTGAAACCTGGAACCAATTACATTAGGACGAAAGATCGTATACATTCTTGAAGATAAACTCGCCGAAGATATTCTTCTGCTCGACCTGACCGGTATATCCGATTTTACAGACGCATTCGTCATCGCCAATGGCACCAGCGAAAGGATGTTGGAAAGCCTGTCCGATTACGTTCGCAAAGAAATAAAATCAGAAACCGGATTGAACCCCGCCATCGAAAGCAGCGGTCAATCCGGCTGGATCGTCATGGACTATGGCTATGTGGTTGTGCACTTACTCAGCCCTGAGATGCGCGATTACTACGATCTCGAAGGCTTGTGGCAAAACGCCAGGGTCGTGCTCAGCGTTCAGTAATCCTGTTACTAAACAAAATCCTCAATGATTTCCTGCGCGTGGCTCGCAGGCTTGACTTTTTTATAGATTTTCACGAGTTTACCGGCTTCATCTATCAAAAAAGTCGTGCGGTTTATGCCGTAATACTCGCGACCCATAAACTTTTTTAAGCCCCAAACACCGTATAGCTCACAAACCGTATGATCCGCGTCGGAAAGCAGGGTGAATGGCAGTTGGTATTTATCCCTGAATTTGGCATGCGATTTTTCCGAATCCGCGCTGACGCCCAGGATAACGATGTCATTCTGTTCAAACACCGCGTAGTTATCCCGGAAATTGCAGGCTTCAGTAGTGCATCCCGGGGTATCATCCTTTGGGTAAAAATAGAGGACGACGCGTTTACCGAGGTAATCGGAAAGTCTGTGCAGTGTGCCGTTTTGGTCAGCGAGCTCAAAATCCGGCGCTGGTGTATTGATAGCTAATGTCATGGTTGCCTCCTGATAGTTATTTGATAAGCAAAGGATACGCTAAAAGGTAGATCAATGAAAAGAATTGTATAATCGCCAGAGTTTTTATGAGCGGCCAGTTCGGCTTCATTCCCCTTGCCATTTGTTCCAGCAATAGCACTTCCAGACCGGCGAAAACAGTCAATAGCAGTGCCTGCCAGTTACTCGACCAGGTGTTGCTGACCGCGATATAGACCAGCAGACTGAGATAGGTCATAATCAACAGTCCATGGTGGATTGTGAGCGCCTTTTCCCACCCGACCGAGCCAATAAAATTCTGTTTACGCGTATCGCTGTTTTTGTCATATTCCGCGAACAATAGGGTGATCGCGGAAGCGCTGTAAAGGAAAAACGATGGCATCCAAAGCAGAAGATACAGTCGGGAAAATTGATATTCCTGAATGGCGCTGCCAAGCAGCAGCATAAGGGGCGAAACTACCCAGCCCTCAAACAGCCAGGTCATCGTGTTGAACCACAGCCGCGTGAACCTGCCCATAGAAAGGAACATAACCACGCCGAGCGCTGCGATGAGTAAAAAGTTAGTACCGATGAGCACCTTTGTTCTGAGCAGAAGGAATAAGCCGCCGAATATTCCAAAAAAAGCACCGATGATAAGTATTTGGATGGTTGTAGATTGATTTTGCGCTCCGGATCGAACGCGCGTGAAAGGATTGATCCGATTGGAGGTCATAAAGCGCTGAAGGAGCTGAAGAAGATAAAACGCCGAAAAAATGAGCACTCCTGCTGCAAGATTGATGAGATTGATACGCAAGCCCGAATGGCGTGCGATCACCACCCCGAGCAGGTAGCTGGCGATTGCTGCGCTGTAGAAAAATTCGTTTACTCTCAATTTAATTTTTTGCATGCGACCATTTTAACATGCCCCAGCTCAGCGAGATGGGGTGTTATAATTTTTGTTGCGATGATGAAAAAGTTCTTGATTTCCATTTTGATTATTATTCTCCTCGTCAGTATCAGCCAGCAGGAATTTCCTGTTGTTGAGGCTCAAAAACAGGATTCTCTCTACGTTGCGAACACCAAAGCCCTTTGTGGGAATCACAGCAATTGTTTCTATAATGACGACGCCGATCTGGCAGAATCCAACGGATTAACCAAAGCAATAGCCTTCGCCCGGGAAAATAATTTGAGTGGTGTGACCATCACCGTCCTCCCACCCTACCAAATCAACAGCCATTCCATCCAGGTCGATTTTCCGGTCACAATTGCAGGCAAAGACAGCGGCTGGATCACTACATCCACGAGTGACTGCACCCGACCGATGTTTCTCATCTCATCCGAAGTGACTATGCGCAATATCAGCCTAAATGACGGCGCTTGTCAGACCCTCTCGAGAGATCTGGTAGTAGTAAATAGCAATTTTCCCGTGCTGATAGAACACAGCACGCTTGAAAACGGACAGACCGCGGTTTCTTTTATCGGCGGAGCTGGAAATTTGACCCTCCAATTCAACCAAATCAAAAATAATCAGTTCGCCATCAATCGCACCAATACCGACCAGAATGCGATCCTGCAGGTAACCGCGAACAACATCGTCTCAAACGGTAATCCTGTTCAGGCATCCTGTACCGGCAAAAGCTTTGTGGACCATAATTTTTGGGGAAATGGCACGCTGCCGAGCGAAGCAGCACCCGATTGCGGCGCTGATGATGCCAGACGCCTGGACGCCCCTATCGTTAATGAAGGGACAGGCGTTGCCGGGAGACTGATGCGCCTGACGAGTTCATTCCCCGCGGAAGATTTTTATGGTTTCCGGGCAAGCAGTCCCGATCCGGTAAACCTGTACGTCGTCAATCATGGCGGCTCAATGCCCTTTGCTGATGATGCGGGTAACCTTTATGCTTGCAGTAACTTTTTTGACGTATTCCTCCCGCCATCCGCCTCCGCCACCGAGCTTACGCTTTCTTTCGCCTACCGGGACTCCAATGATTGCGCGCCAGTCATTGAATCTGCGGCTTACTGTGGCTCCGGCAAACAGAACAATTTCCCACTGCTTTGGTACGATCCCAAGACCCGCGTTACGGATAAATGGGATAAAACCGGCGATCAGCCGCAGTCTTCCGTCGGGAACATCTACAGGGGGCAGGAAACTGTCTGTCGGACCGGTTCAAAGACTATTGATGTAGTCATCGACAACTACGGACGTCCTGATCTATTGAATGATTTGCTCTTTACGCCTTTCGTGATCGGCTTCGAACAGGGTGGTATTCTTTCCTTCACAGCGTCACCAGCTTCCAATAGAATAGACATTACCTGGACAACTGTAACAGAAGTGAATACGCTCGGGTTTCAACTGTCACGCTCAACGTCTTCCGATGGTACTTACGAATTGATTGCTAATGATATTCCAGCCAAAGGGTCAGAAACTACCGGCAAAAGTTACAGCTTTTCAGATTCGAATGTAGTGGCGGGGCAGAATTATTTCTACAAATTGATCATCAAAAGTTCAGATGGCTCCATTCAGCAGATACTTGGCCCCATCAATGCGCTGATCCCCCTGCCATCCACCGCAACCAATCCCTACCCAATACCGGGCAACGGGACTCGCACTCCCACCCGCACGATCACCCCCTTCCTGACCGCAACCTCCATCTACAAAACAGATACGGATACTGACGCGACCCTCTTTTTGCCGACTGCCACGGAAACGCCCGTTTTCGAAGAGTCTCCTGATCCGGATCTCACCCCCGAAGGCACTCCTACGCCTTCTCTGACCCCTTCACAGACAGCCACCCCGACCATCTCAGGGACTCCTCTTTCGGGGCTGCTCGGTAAGTCAGATCGCTACTCTGGGCGCAGCCGGGTTCCATTCATTCTCGGAGGTGTTGCTGTTTTGAGCTTATTCCTCCTGCTGGGCTTGTATATCCACCGCAAACATCACTGATTTTCTACATAAAAGAGCAATTTTTGACAATTGCATTTGACTATGCTATTCTATGCCCATTCTTGACAGGGATGTTTTTTATATGTTAAAAGAACGCGTCTCAGATAATGTCTATTGGTTCCAAAGTGAAGTCTACGCGCAAGTTACCGCTGGTACGATCGTAGGTCCGCAATGGGCATTACTGATTGACACGCTCATGCCCTCTGAGACGCCCCAGATCCGTAAGTTCATCGAGACCCAACTGATGGTCCCCGTCAAATACATCATCAACACCCACCATCACGCCGACCATTCCTGGGGAAATTGCTTTTTTCCAAACGCGCTGGTAATCGGACACCAGTTGTGTCATGATTTGATGGTCCAAAAAAGCACAACCGCCCTTGCTGAAGCCTCAATAGACAATCCCGCATTCCGCGATATCAGTATTACACCTCCCCAAATCTCGTTTGCATCGGGTGCGCTCTCACTTCGGATTGGCAAAAAACAATTGCAAATCTTCCCGACACCAGGTCACTCGGACGACAGCATCTCCGTTCTGCTTGAAGACGAACGCATCCTTTTCTCGGGAGACGCGTTTATGCCCGTGCCATATTTTGTCGGCGGCGATATCAATGTTCTTTCAGAATCCATTTCCAGAATTGGGAATATGGGTTTGGAAAACATCGTGCAAGGTCACGGCGATATCATCCTGCGCGGTGAGATTGATGAGGTCAAGCAGAATAACCTTGACTATCTTCAGATGCTGCAAAAGATAGTCCGGATCGCGATGCGCCGGCGCAATCCGCTTGAATACATTGCGGCGCAAGATATTGAAGATACAGGAAAGCAGCGCGTCAGCCTTGGCGGCTTTGCCCAGGACCTTCATATCCGCAACCTCCAGTGGCTCTACTATCAGGAAATTAAAAAGCAGGAGTCCTAAGTCAGGCTCACCACCACAATCAGTATCATCAGTAGCACGGTCATCACCAACGGTTCAATGAGTTTATTCCGCTGAATGGGTTCTTCCAAAACAACTAAAGCGGTCAGGATATAAAGGAGCCCGGTCAGAACCAGACCGCTTTGGACAGGTTTCAAAAAAAGGTAATACATTGCCGCTGCGATTTCCGCGCATGTTATACCGCAAACTAACACATGCGGTAAACGCACATTGCCCCTTTTTCGCAGACTGATCGTCCGATAGGCGATGAAAAATGCGGCGAATAAAATAAGCACGAATTGTACATACATGCGCAGCTTCGAGGCTGCGAGAGTAATCGTTAAGATTAAAAAGAGGCTAAATCCCAGACTAATCAAAAGCGGTGCGACAACGTTGTACGCTTCACTTGAAGGGCTGAGCACTCGGAATTCCGCATCAAGGATAACGCCAATGAGGATCAATCCCACTAAGAGCGCAAACCACCAGATCATGTTCCGCTCAAGCTGAATTAAGACGGTGCTGGTGATCAGGGTTGCCAGGCTTGGCAGCACTGTGTTGGGCAGCAATATCCATGGTTTTCCTACGAATTCTTCACGTGCTGGATGGGTTGCGAATATCCAGACGCAACCGCCCGCGCAGAGCAGCATCAATGCCACCGGAACTGCTCCAATTATGCTGAAATTCATTAGAAAACCCAAAAAAACTGTCCCGGATTCCGGAGCTTCTCTGGGAATCATATACAGCGCGGCGAAAAAAGTTGCCAGCGTCGCGAGGGTGATGCTAAAGCGATTAATCGTGCGTTCTTGAGGCTGCAGATCGCTCATAAAATGGATTTTATCACTAATGCTGTCAACGCAATTTTTCCTATCTCCTTCATTTAATGGTAAAATTTTAAGGTTATGAAAGTTATACTGCCGCTTCAAAAACAACCTAAGATTTTAGCTGCTTTTAAAGATGGTTTTGATACCGTCTCAAAGCACTTTTACCTGGTCCTTTTCCCTGTAATTTTGGACCTCTTTTTACTGTTTGGAGTGCGCATCACCATATCGGATTTGATGCACGTATTCATCCAGCAGCTAACCTTACCGCCGTCCGCTACACCCGAACTCATTGCAGGTTGGCAGACCCTCAAAAGCCAACTGGTTGATTATTTCCAGGTCTTCAGCCTGACCTCTTTCCTGCGGTCCTTTCCTGTTGGAATTCCAAGCCTGTTCTCAAAGGTTGCCTTCCAACGCAATCCTCTGGGTGATTTCCATTTTATCCAGATCCAGCAGCCTGGAGCCATCCTGCTTGGCATGCTCGGGTTTTCAATCCTGGGTTTGCTGGCAGCCTATCTCTTCTACCATCTTATCGCACGCGCGAGCGCCAAACAGGAACTGGCTGCTTCACCAACGCCGGTCTTACATTCACTGGCAGCCTGGTTCTTGATTCCAGTCATGACCACTCTCATTGCTAGCCTGGTATTCTTTCCCGTGCTTTTTATGATCAGTCTGATTGGCGCATTTTTCCCCATCTTTACCTCATTCGGATACTTTTTACTAACGATTGCCGCCATCTCACTGATCACGCCGGTATTCTTTACGCCGCATTTGATCCACCTTGAAAAAATTGATTTTTTCCGGGCGCTTATCACCAGTTTCCGCACCTTCCGGCTGACCAACCCAAAAAGCACAACATTCCTGTTCCTCGCTATTGCCGTGAGTTACTTTACGGATATGCTTTGGCGCATCCCTGAGGAGGATTCCTGGATGCTGCTCATCAGCGTTTTGGGGCACGCGCTGATTTCCACAATCATCTTAACGGCAAGTTTCCATTATTGCCTGTCCGCGCGGGAGAGCGTTCGCGAATTTAACGAAAATCAAATGTCAGAATCCATTCTGGCATAGTATTGGAGCATAACATTGAACAATAAACCAGAACATTACAATGCAGGTGATATTCAAGTTCTTGAAGGTCTCGAGGCTGTGCGCCGCAGACCTGGCATGTACGTCGGTGGCACAGATGTAAAAGCCCTCCATCACCTCATTTACGAAGTCGTCGATAACTCAATTGATGAAGCCCTGGCAGGCTATTGCAACCACATTTCTATCATCATCCATGCTGATGAAAGCGTGACTGTCAAAGATAACGGTCGCGGCATCCCGGTGGAAATTCATCCGGAAAAAAAGATTTCCGCCCTGCAGGTCGTGATGACCGTTCTGCATGCCGGTGGCAAATTTGGCGGCGGATCCTATAAGGTCTCCGGCGGTCTGCATGGCGTTGGCGTTTCCGCGGTCAACGCTCTTTCGGAGTGGTGCGAAGTCACTATCCACCGTGACAACAAAGTCTACTTCCAGCGCTATGAGCGCGGCATCCCTAAGGAACCAGTCAAGGCGGTCGGCACCTATACCGGCGATTACAGTGGAACTTCAACCACTTTCCGTTTCGACCGCGAAATCTTCAAGGATGATGCCAGCTTCCGCTTCGAAACCCTTGTGCAGCGATTCCGCGAAATGGCTTTCGTCACCCGGGGTGTCAGCATTCAACTGTTGGATGAGCGCGAAGGCAAAGAAATGACCTTCCACTTCGAAGGCGGCATTGCCTCTTTTGCCCGCTATATCAACCGCAACCGGGAAACCCTCCACCCGCTGATTTTCGGCGAACGGGAAATCGAAGGGATCGGTGTGGAATTTGCCGTGCAGTATACCGATGCCTATTCCGAATCCATCTACACCTTCGCCAATACGATCAACACCATTGATGGCGGAACGCATCTCACAGGTCTTCGCGCGGCTATTACCCGCAGTATCAATGACTACGCCCGCAAAGCCGGACTGCTCAAAGAATCCGAGCCGAACTTCAGCGGTGAGGACACCCGCGAAGGTCTCACCGGCATCGTCAGCATCAAACACCCGGACCCCCAGTTTGAAAGTCAAACAAAAGTCAAGCTGATGAATCCCGAGGTGCAGACCTATGTGCAGTCAGTTGTCCTCGATACCGTCTCGACCTTCCTGGACGAAAACCCTGCCACAGGGCGTGCGATCGTACAGAAATGTCTCACCTCTGCGCGCGCGCGCGACGCAGCCAAGAAGGCGCGCGACCTCGTCATCCGCAAATCCGCCCTTGAATCCATGACCCTGCCCGGCAAGCTGGCAGACTGCTCCGAACGCAATCCCGAAAAAACTGAAATGTTCATCGTTGAAGGTGAATCCGCAGGCGGGTCTGCCAAGCAAGGTCGCGATCGCCACTTCCAGGCGATCCTCCCCCTGCGCGGTAAGATCCTCAACACCGAACGCGCACGTCTGGATAAAATTCTCGGCAACCGCGAAGTGAAGTCTCTCGTATCCGCCCTCGGCACTGGCATTGGCGACTCTTTTGACCTCAAAGGGCTCCGCTATGGACGCGTCATCATCATGACCGATGCCGATGTTGACGGCGCCCACATCCGCACTCTGCTGCTGACATTCTTCTTCCGTTACATGCAGCCGCTTATCGAAGAAGGGCACCTTTACATCGCGCAGCCGCCTCTCTACCGCCTTAGCAGCCGAAATCAGGTTTATTACGCCTTCAATGACAACGAGAAGGACAAACTGGTCGCGAAGCTCGGCGGCATAAACAAGGTCGGTCTTTCCCGCTACAAAGGTCTTGGTGAAATGAACCCTGAACAACTATGGGAAACCACCATGAACCCAGAGAACCGAACCCTCCTTCAGGTGGTGGTTGAAGATGCTGCTGAAGCCGACCTCACCTTCGATATGCTCATGGGTTCGCTCGTTCCCCCGCGGCGGCGTTTTATCCAAACCCACGCGAAAGAGGTTCGCAATTTGGATATCTAAGATATGTAACTCGCCTGCTTTCCAGGCGAGTTTTTTATGATGCCACGCAAAATCCTTCACCTCGACCTTGATGCCTTCTTCTGTTCCGTCGAAGAACTTCTTGATCCTTCGTTGGCGGGCAAGGCATTCGCTGTCGGAGGAAATCCGCAGGGACGCGGGGTGATTGCCTCCTGCTCTTACGCCGCCAGAATGAAAGGTGTCCGATCGGCAATGCCAACCAGCCGGGCGCTTCAGCTTTGCCCCGAGTTACTCTTGATCCGCCATAATCACCGCCTTTACGGTAAGTACTCTGATGAGGTCATGTCCATCCTGCGCGATACTTCACCATTGGTTGAGCAGGTCTCGGTTGATGAAGCTTTCCTCGACGTCAGCGACCTGCCTCAACCTCTGCGTATGATTGCCATTGAGCTCCAAAAGCGCGTTGACGCTGAAACCCATATGCCTTGCTCGCTTGGCGGAGCATCCAACAAGCTGGTCGCCAAGATGGCGAACGATTACGGCAAACGGCAGATTCGAACCGGCAAGGCTCCCCGGGCAATCACCATCGTTGAACCCGGTGATGAGCAGGCTTTTCTCGCCCCTCTCGACATTCAGGCGCTCTGGGGTTTTGGTCCCAAAACAGCGGATAAATTGCGGCAAAGAGGCATCAACCGCATCGGTCAGCTCACCGAGCTCTCTGATTTTGAATTGCGCGCTTTCTTCGGAAACCACTATTCTGAAATCCTTGACCGCGCTAAAGGAATAGATACCCGCCCTGTTTATGACAGTGAGCAGGAACCAAAATCTGTCAGCAACGAGACAACTTATTATTCGGACACCGATGACCTCGAACAAATTAAGGAAACCTTGCGCTGGTTATCCGACAAAGTCTGCTACCGCTTGCGCAAACACAACCTGGCAGGAAGCTGCGTGCAGATCAAAATCCGCTATTCAGATTTTTCGACCATCACCCGCCAAAAAATGCTCCCTCAGCCCAGCAACCTGGACGATGAAATCTTCGACGCTGTGATGGACCTTCTGCGTGATCACCTGACTGTGGGGCGTCAGGTGCGCCTTCTGGGCGTGGGCGTCACCAAACTGGAACAACCCGCCAACCAACTCTCCCTCTGGGATGACAGCGCCAAAAAGAAAAGCCAACTTTCCGAAGCGATTGATTCGCTAAAAGATAAATACGGAAAAGAAATCATCATTCGCGCAAGCGCGATGAAAACGAAGAATCAAATTGATCATTAGAATCCTGATAAACAAGGGGTAATCCGATCTATATCACAATAGGATTTTTCGATAATGCTTTTGTAGTTGTTTCCGTTTCAAAAATCGATAGAATCTGAATTAGGAAAAGGACAGACAAAAAAAGAGAGTTCCTGTCATAATTGAATTTGCCAAAAAACAAGAAGGAGGAACTCTCAAATGACAGACATGGCTGTCTCAATGATTATAAAGCTAAAGGAAACAGAGCTCACCAAGGCATTTCATCAGGGTGAATTGCAGGCAACGACCATTCTTTTTGACTTGCTTGAAAACCAGCTGCATGGCTATATCTGTACCCATACAGCCTGGAAAAACATTGGCACAGAAAAGCGATGCATCCTGACAAAAACAGGGCATATTTCCTATCGCAGACATATCTACAGGGATGAACAAGGCCATCGCCGCAAGCCCTTTGATGAGTTGCTGCATCTTCAACCCTGGCAGCGCAACAGCAACCAGATCGAAGGACTGGCAGCTGGCTTAGCCAGCGGGATCGGTTTCAGAGATGCCTCGGAGATATTTTCTCTCATCGTCAAAGAAGCGGTCAGCCCCAGTAGCATTCATCGCATGACCGCCCGTGTAGGACAAAAGATACAAACCATGGAAAGGATCATGGATGAAGAGAACCTGGAGCCAGGAACTGTCGTAGCGCACAGACTAATGGCAGAAGCTGATGGGGTTTACATCAAACTACAAAGAGAGCAACAAAAACGGGCGGAAGTGAAGGTCGCCGTGTTTTATACCGGCAAACAAGCCATTTCTCCTCATCGCAACCGCCTGGTGAACAAGATGTTTAGCTGTCAGTTAGGGATGTCCAACGAGGAATGGCAGCAACATCTGGCAGCTTTGGCTTACAGAAGCTATGACTTGTCCAAAGTCGGATTTGTCCAGATTGGCGGGGATGGCGCAAAATGGGTACACAACAGTTTTGATTATCTTGGCGTTCCAGGACATCATCTGCTGGATCGCTTTCATGTCATCCGAAACCTCAACACCGCTTTTGGAAGTGACTTGAATGTGGGTGAGCTGCAGGCAAAGCTTTTCAGTCAGGGTTTTACTGCCGTTGAAGCGGATTTGCTGTGGGTGATCGCGAGGCAAAAAGGCGCAAAGAAAGACCAGCAAAAACGCAGCCTTGAGTATTTGAAGGCTAATCAGGATGCTTTGATCGATCTGGACAAACGCGCTTTGGGGGAGTTCAATTTTTGCAGCATGGGGGCGATGGAAGGCAATGTCGACAAGCTTGTTGCGCAAAGAATGAAAGGAAAGGGCCGTTCATGGAGCATAAAAGGAGCGCAGAATTTATTAGCCATCCTGAGATATAGAGAACTTATCAAAACAGAGGCTTTTGCCTTTTTGGAAATACCCAAAATGGAGCCGAAAAGCAGATGGAAGTACCAACGCTGCAAAGACCCTGAATGGACGCCCAAGTCCGCTTCGGTGCCGATATTTTCTTCAACTCACGGCTCAGATAATTGGGTACAATTGCTCAAGTGCAAAGTCAATGATATGCTCTCGATCACTGCCTTTTTCTAAATTCTATCGAAAAGTGAAACAGAACCT
>JAGVUP010000030.1 GCA_019136215.1 Chloroflexota bacterium
CAGGCTGAGCCAGAGTTCCTCAACACGGTGTGGGGTCAATCCTTCTTCGAGCAGTTCCGGGAAAAAAGCTGGATTTATCACGGCAGGGAACATTGCGTCGATCACGATTTGACCCGCCGCACGGTGATCCGGATGGTTAATGCGCCCCCACTGGTAAATCAGCAGCGGGTCACAACTGGCAACAATGTTTGGGCGTGCTTTCCGAATCTCACGCGCGACTTTCTTCCGTGCTTCCAGGTCAGGTACTAGATATCCGTCCTGAAAATCGAGGAAATCCACATTTCGAACGCCCAACTTTGCCGCTGCGTTGCGCTGCTCTCTGACTCTGATCTGCTCCAACAAAGTCGCATCCGGGAATTCCGGGCTAACGCCTTTTTGTCCTTTCGTCAGCAGCAAATAGCTGACCTCGTGCCCCTGCTGCACCCATTCGGCGATCGTTCCACCCATAAAAAATTCCGGATCGTCCGGAATTACCATGATCTTTTTTGGTTCTTCCCATGCAAGAAATTCCATGAGATTTATTCCTGCGTTGGAGGAGTTTGAGGGGTCTGAGGGGCTTGATCCCGTTGGGTGCGCGATTTTCTCCGGTATCCTGGTCGGCTTTTGCGTTGGCTCTGAGCCTGACTCTGGGTATCCCGAGGCTTTTGCTGCCCGGCATTCCGCTGTGGCTGGTTGCTTCTCGAGTTTTGAGCCTGTTTACGTTCGCTTGTAGGCTTTTGTTCTCGGTTCGACCGCTGATTCGATCGCGATTTTTGGGGTTGGGCAGTGTTGGTCTGTTGCGCTTTGTCGCGGCGTGGTCCGCGCCGTTCGCGCGATTTTTCGCCGCGGGATCGGGGGGACTCAAGGCGTACAACTTCGACGCCTTCATCTTCCTCGGTAAACTCGAATTCTTTCAGGACTACAGAGGGGACTTTTTCTTCCAGGACGCCAGTTTCGAGTTCCGTGCGGGTGAACTCGCGGGGTCCTTTTTCGGGCAATTCAACGATCACCGAATCCCTTAGCGCCAGCACCTGCAGCACTTTCCCCTCGCCAAGTGGTGTGACGACCATCTTTTTTTTCTTTGGCAGTTTCGCACGGGCTTCTTCATACATCTCATGCTCATACACAAGACAACAGCGCAGCCTGCCGCAAATGCCGGTGATTTCCATTGGGGTCAGCGAGATATCCTGCGATTTTGCCATCTTGATCGATATAGAGCTGAATTCGGTAAGGAAACGAGAGCAGCAGCGTTTTTCGATACCGCAGGACCCGATCCCCGAAATTGCCTTGGCTGCGTCGCGCGGACCGACCTGGCGTACTTCGATCCGGCAGCCTGGGAACATGTGCGAAACATCGCGGATGAAATTGCGTGTGTTGAATTCAGTGCTGCTTTCGTAATTAAGGTAAATAGTCAGCCTTGAGAGGTCAAGGCTATATTCCGCGTCTACTGCTTTGATTCCTTCGTGACCTGGATCGCGCAGGTATTTTGCGACCGCTGCAACAACCTCTTCCTCTTTGGCGGTAATTTCCGCCTTCTGCTGCAGGTCTTCCTCATTTGCGATGCGTTCGAGTGGCTGGACCTCTGCAGCGTTATCAGGCGGTGCCTGGTCCAACGCGACGACCCGTCCAATTTGCTTTCCCCGGACGGTGGTCACCACCACCATCATCCCTTTCGCAACTTCCAGTTCCACCGGGGCAGAGAAGGTGTAGGTTCTGCCTATCGGCTTGAATTGGACACCAATAAAACTTGTTTCAGACATGTTGGCGATTATATCATCCCTGACTTTGATGCTGATGAGTCCGAATGCTGGCTTCGGCTGCAACCTTGCGGGCGATCGCAAGCAGTGCTTCGGCGCTTGGTCTGCCCTGAGCCGCTATGACTACCGGGCTGCCGGTATCCCCACCCTGACCGATCTCTGGATCCAGCGGAATACTCCCAAGGAAAGGCGTTCCGGTTCTGAAAGCCAGGCGCTCTCCGCCGCCGGTACCAAAGACGGATAGTTTTGAACCGTCTGGCATATTCAGGTAGGACATGTTTTCAACGATTCCTAAAACGGGTATCTCAAGTTTCTCGAACATCGCCAGCGCGCGTGCAGCGTCATCAATCGCGACTTGCTGCGGGGTGGACACGATCACAGCGCCGGTCAGCGGCAAAGTTTGGCTCAGCGAAAGCTGAACATCGCCCGTGCCAGGCGGCAAATCTACGACAAAATAATCCAGGTCGCCCCAATCGAAATCGGTGATGAATTGTTGGATAGCTGAGTGGAGCATCGGTCCTCGCCAGATCAGCGGTTGTCCGTTTTGCACGAGAAAACCGATCGACATCACCTTCATCCCGTAAATTTCAGCCAGCGGCAGCTTTCCACCGGTTTCGTTGTCAGGCAGTCGGTCTATTCCGAGCATGCGTGGAATGTTGGGACCGTAAATATCTGCGTCGAGCAGTCCAACTCTTGCGCCATCCTGAGCCAGCGCTAACGCCAAGTTCACCGAGACCGTGCTTTTCCCCACGCCGCCTTTCCCGGATCCAACCGCTATGACATGTTTGAAATGGTTTTCACCAACTGCCACTGGCTTTTGAGCCCGGACACGCGCAGACATGTTGATCTGCACCTCTTTGGCTTCGGTCATCGTCAAAACAGCCTGACGGGCATCGTTTTCAATCCTGGATTTGAGCGGACAACTCGGAGTCGTCAATTCGATCGTAAAACTTACCTGGTCTCCGTCGATCTTCAGGTCCTTGATCATTCCCAAACTCACAAGATCCTGATGCAGTTCGGGATCCATTACATGGCTTAAGGCATTCAATACAGCTTCGTTATTTAACAAGATAGTCTCCTGATCACCGCTTGTTCTTTCCGTTCCTCCTCATCGCACGAAGATGGGCAGGTTTGCGATGACGCAATGATTATACTAAACTTCCATTCCTCTTCCGCTTAGCCGTAGCAGGATTTGAGCGCTTCGTAGTCCTCAGGCGTGTCAATGTCCATCGCCATGCGGTCATCCAGCCATGGCAGCAATTCCACCGGAAATTCCCCAACGATCGCCCGTCCTCCCCGATCTCCTTCAACCTGTCCCAACCTCTCGAACGTGTATTTTGGGAAATATACTGGATTGCCGCGCCGGTCGTTCACGTAAGGGATTGTGATCTTTCCGCTTTCGAGCCCTTTCCTGACGATGCTCTCACAGAAAATCGGGTTTACCTGGGGTTGGTCGCCAAGCAGGATCAACACGCCGGATACATCCTCTGGAACCTGTTCCAAGCCGATCCGCAGGGAAGAACTCTGCCCCTGTTGCCAGACTTCATTTTCGACAACAATGCATTCTTCCGCCAAGCTGGATGCGATTTGAGCGGCATGTGCCCCCAATACTACGATCACGGGTTCCAACCCGCTCGCGATAGCCGTTCGCACAACGCTGTTTAAGATCGTCGTATCCTTCCAGGGCAGCAGCTGTTTCGGTGACCCGAACCTGCTGGAGCCTCCTGCTGCCAGGACGATCCCCGCGACTTGTTTATTCATAGTCCCAGAAACTGCTGCCCTCCGGTTTCAGTTTGCCCAAGCCGCGCAAAACCCTTTCAGATGTAAGCGGAAATACGTTGAAACGAATCCCGGTTGCCTGGTAAACCGCGTCCACAACTGCCGCAGCAAAAGGCAGTAAAGGCATCTCGCCCATACCACGCGCGCCGTAAGGTCCAATCGGATCCGGATATTCCAGGATGACCGCGCGCGTTCGGTCTGGAATATCCAAAATCGTTGGGATGAGATAGGTGGAAAGCTCCTTAGTTAATGCCTGGGCATTCCGTTTCTTCCAGTTCTCCAGGATCGTATATCCGGTCGCCTGAACAACCGCGCCTTCAATTTGCCCCTCGACTTGCTGAGGGTTGATCGCTTTGCCGACGTCATCGACACTGATCACGTCCCGCAAGTGGATTTCGCCAGTCTGAACATTGACATCCGCGAAAACCGCCTGAGCGACGTAACCATAGGCAAAATTCGGGGTACAGTGACCATCGACCTTATCCATTGGAGTTGTTGCGGGTGGTCGGTAAACGTACGGAGCCACCACAGGTCGTTCACCCGCCTGCCATTTTTCCAGCGCGAGTTTTGCCGCGCCGATGATGGCGTTTCCTGCCATATGCGTCATGCGCGAGGCAGAAACACTGCCTGAATTGAGAGAAGTGGAAGTGTCCGAGTAATGCAGTTCGAGTTTTTCCAAAGGCAGGTTTAATGCTTCCGCGGCGAATTGTGCGAAAGCTGTATGGGAACCCTGACCCACTTCCGCGCCGGCATGGAACAAGCGCGCTTTTTCGATCTCATCGCCTCCTTCCAGCACGATCGTCGCCCCACAGTTTTCAGGTGCGCCATACGAGAAGCCTATGTTCTTATAACCGCAGGCAATACCGAGCCCTCTCCGAATGTTCGGGTCATCTGCAGCAGGGAGTTCGGGCTTCTTCCAACCTTCCGGTCCCTGCGTCCAGCCAGCCTCTTCCGCGCATTTTTGCACCACCTGCCGGATCGAAACGCCTTTGGGCAGCGGCGAACCCATCGAGATCGTAGAACCTTCTTTGAAAAGGTTGCGCATGCGAAATTCAATTGGGTCGAGATTAAGGGCTTCGGCAAGTTTATCTACCTGCATTTCCGCCATGAAGGCTGCCTGGGGACCGCCAAAGCCGCGGAAAGCACCGCCGGGGATGTCGTTGGTGTAAACCGCGTAGGCATCCGTACTCACGTTGGGCACTTCATAAGGTCCAGTAGCGAGCAGGGTGGCATTACCAAGCACTTTCGGTGAGGTGTAGTAATATGCGCCGCCATTCGCCCAGATCTGGCATTCGGCTGCCAGGATCTTTCCATCCGCGTCGGCTCCCCATTTGGCTTTCATCGTATAAGCATGGCGTTTGCAGTGCCCGATCATCGATTCCTCGCGCGACCAGACAATCTTTACAGGGCGGTTTATGCCCTTTTCCCTGAGCCGCATTACAGCCAAGGCGAGGATGATTTGCACCGACATATCTTCTCTACCGCCAAAAGCCCCGCCAATGGCTGGGTAGATCACCCGTACCGCATCATTTTCCAAGCCGAGAGCATGCGCGATTTGCCCTTGATCGGTATGTGCCCACTGCCCGCCGGTCACGATTGTGATTCTGCCTTGCTCATCCAGGAATCCCACCCCCGCCTCAGGCTGTAAATAGGCATGTTCCTGCACTGGCGTCTGATACTCTCCCTCCACAATCACCGCGCAGTGTTTGAAGGCTTCCTCTGTGGAACCCCGGCGGACGATATTATGGTGGAAAATGTTATTCTCCAGGCGGGAATGCAGCACCGGAGCGCCGTCTTTGAGCGCCTCGCCAAGTGTTTTCACGACCGGCAGGTCTTCATACGTCACGGTGATCTTTTCTAACGCCTCAGCCGCGATTGCTTCCGTTTCGGCAATGACCAGCGCTACCTGGTCGCCTTCGAAACGAACGATATCCGCGCCGGTTATCCCAGAGCCGGGTCCGCAGAGTACCGGCTGATCCTTGATCCCCAAACCGTACTCGTTCACCGGCACATCCTTTGAGGTCAAAACCATCACGACCCCTTCCACAGTCTCTGCCTTGGTAGTATCAACCTGCAGCACTTTTGCGTGCGGCCTTCGAGCGAAAAGAGCTTTCATGTAAAGCTGATCAGAAAAGTTAAAATCACCCGGATATTTGGCTTTTCCGGTCACTTTCGCGATTGCGTCAACACGAGGGATGGAATTTCCGACTGCACTCATCTTAGTTCCTCAGCTTCCCACAGGCTGCTTCGATTGCTTCCACAATTTTGTAATAGCCTGTACAACGGCATAAATTGCCAGATATTCCTTCTTTGATCGTTTCCTGGTCAGGTTGTGTTTTTTCCTGCAGCAGTTTAATCGCGGACATGACAAATCCAGGCGTGCAGTATCCGCATTGCACAGCGCCATGCTCCACAAAAGCCTGCTGCACTGGATGGAGAGCCCCATCTTCCGAAACGCCTTCGATCGTGGTGATCTTAGCCAAGTGCGCTCGCGGCGCGGGCACCAGGCAGCTTACAACTGCTTTGCCATCCAGATAAAGCGTACACGCACCGCACTCTCCTTCCTCGCATCCAACCTTCGTACCTGTAAAACCTATGCGCTCCCGAACCATATTTAATAGGGTCTTGTCCCAAGAATCATCAATTACGTAGGTTTCACCGTTAACGGTCGTTTGGATCGTAGCCCCATCCCACTCATCTTTTCTTATATTGTGGAAACCTTCTCTTGTATCCAACGAAACAGGTTTCGCCGGAACTTTTTGCATTTGGGTTCCATTTTGTAATTCCCGCAAACCATCTTCCACCAAAACCTGCATCATGTAAAGACGGTATTCATCCGAAGCCCGTACGTCGCTTATTGGTCTGGTCGCCTCCGCTGCAAGCCGGGCTGCTTCCTGTATTACCGTCCCTTCGAGTTTCTTTCCTGCCAGATAGGCTTCCGCTTCCGGCGCATGGATGATGATCGGAGCGACTGAACCCATGGTGATAGCGGCTTTGCGGATACTTTCACCGTCCATCTCAAGCAGCACACAGCAATTCAGGACCGCGATTGCCTGCGTCCGCCTAAGCGCCTGTTTCATGAAGCTACCCTTTTGCTCTGGTTTCAAAGCGGGGAAAACAACTTCTTGTACGAATTCATTGGGCTTTAAAACAGTTTTTCGAACACCGAGATAAAAATCCTTCAAAGCGACAGTACGTTCGCCCTGGCTGGAAACCAAAACCAATGCTGCGTCCATCGCCATCAATGGCGTGATCGTGTCATTTGCGGGGGACGCCGTTACGAGGTTGCCAACCACGGTCGCGCGGTTGCGCAGTTGCGGGGAAGCCACCCTATAACAAGCTTGCACCAGGGGATTAGCGAATTCCCGCAGAATCTGTGATTGGAGGACTTCACTGTGCGTGACCATCGCCCCGATGTGAATAAAATCCTGGTTATCTTTCCGAATCTGATCCAAACCGGGTAAACGCGAAATATCGATGACGGTATTCAGGTCGCGCCATTTCCCATTTCGGATTTCAACCATCAGGTCGGTACCGCCGGCGAGGATTTTGGTCGGTCCTTCTGCAGTATCCAACGCTGCCTTCAGGTTTTCTATGCTCTCAGGCATTAAGTACTGTTTCCACATAATTGCTCCAAATTTGAAGGATTAACGCTTTTGTCTCTCGATTACCTCTGCCAAAATACTTATCGCTATCTCGTCGGGGGTTTCAGCTTTGATGTAGAGACCGATCGGAGATTTTATCTTGGCAATGTTCTCAGGGCTCACTCCACGTTCGAGCAGACCTTTTTGGGTGGCAGCCCAGCGGTTTTTTGAACCCATGCAGCCAACGTAGGCAGGAGAGGCTTCCAGGATGGGTCCAAGCCCTTCCACGTCCAAATTGCTGCCGTTTGTCACGCAGACAACAAATACACGTTCATTGATCTCGAGATGTTTTGGTATCTCCGCCATCGGGATCGGTAGAAACTCAACTTTCCCAGGGATGACCTCAGGAGTGCAATACTCTGCCCGCTCATCCGAGACAATCACGCGGAAGTCGAGTAATTGCCCAAACTTCGCAACCGACTGCCCTACATGACCCGCGCCTAAAATCAGTAGGATCGGCTGGGTGACCTGCGGTTCAATGTACACTTCCACATTGCCTCCGCAAACACCGACTGAGTCCGGATCATCTGCTATAAGGGAATGTTTCACGATTCTGGCTCGTCCGTCTTTGAGCGATTCAAGCGCC
Source organism: Chloroflexota bacterium (assembly GCA_019136215.1). Lineage (GTDB taxonomy): Bacteria > Chloroflexota > Anaerolineae > Anaerolineales > Anaerolineaceae > Mesolinea. The sequence continues at coordinate 7,746 of JAGVUP010000030.1, forward strand.
GCTTCCACCGTCCGAACCTCCAGCTCTCCTCCGCCAACGCTGCCTTCCGACTTACCGTCGGAGTAGACCAACATTTTGCTGCCGGCATGGCGCGGCACGGCTCCTTTTGTTTCAATCACAATACACAGCGCGACAGGTCTGCATTCCTTTTTGGCTTCATACAATCGATCAATGAAATTCATTCCTAAACCTCTAATAGTGAAAGGATAATCGGGAGTAATTGTTTTTTACGAGAGACTACACCTTCTGCCAACAGGCTCCCATCTCCTATTGGCGCGTATGGCAGTTCATCCAGCGTCATCGGTGCGTCCACAAACACAATCCGGCTGGAGCCTTTGACCACGTCGGTTATCATCAGCCCGGCAAAATCCAGACCATTTTGTGTTTTCAGGTCTTTCAGGGCAGTGATTAGCTTGCTCATATAATCCCCGATCTCGTAGACATCGGTCGTTTCAGCTTGCGCGATCGCGAATTTAAACCCGGCAGCGTCGTAAATCTTCATATCGGTTCGGACGACGACTTCCGGCTCCTGGGTCATGAGTCCTGATCCCGCCCTGATGATCTTCTCACCATAAGACTGTATATTTTCATCCTCCAAAGGAGACCCAGGCACAAACGCCCACCTCGCCAGCACTTCTGCTGCGGCTTTATCGCGCGGGGTGGTCGTCGGTGAGGTAAAAATCAGCGTGTCCGAGAGCATACCCGCCATCAGCAATCCCGCGATCTTCGGTGGGGCGCTAAGCCCCACCTCAACAATTTGCTCCGTCACAAGCGTGGAAGTGCTGCCGACAATATCAACCGTGAATTTAATCGGGTTATGTGTGGACTGATTCCCAAGCCGGTGATGGTCAAGGATTTCAAGAAGTTCACTTTCCTCGAGATTGGCAATCGCCTGCTGGGGTTCATTATGATCTACCAAAACCACTTTGATCCGGGGTGGGTTGAGCAACTCCTGCTGCCTCACCACGCCCAAGTAGCGCTTGTTCTCATCTACCACCCAGTATTCGTTATCCTGCTGCCTTAAGAGGCGGTTAAGCACGTCTTTAATACGGGTTTGCGGCAGGAATCTGGGAATATCTGTTTTCGCGGCTTCCCGACAGGGAATATCCAGAAGCTCAGCGATAGTCATCTCCCGCAGTTTTGGATGCGGACCTATGACCTTTCGCAAAAAATCAAACATGCTCTTGCCGGTCACCATGCCGTACGGTGTGCCGTCCAGGTTGACGACCGGCGCAATTCCGCCTGTGCGTGATTGGATCGTCCAAGCCTCACTCAAAGACCTGTCCGGTGCGACAGCATCAAACCGCCGCATCACTGATTCAAAACGCGGAGAAGCGTCCGTGAGCAGCAAAGGCGGATCAACCTCAAGCCTTTTCAATACGTAAGCCGTTTGCGGGTTGATGGAGCCGGCTCTGCTCGCAATTGCGTTCGAGCCATCGCGTTCGCGCAGCAGCCAAGCGTAGCCCATTGCTGATGCGATCGAATCAGTATCCGGGTTGATATGCCCAGTTACATAGATGGTATCAGTTTCGCGTTTGAAGAAGCCCAGTTTATCCATCACTCTTTCTTTCAGCGTTTAGTTTTAAAGCACGCCAAACTCTTTCAGGGGTGAGCGGGTTCGCAAGTACGTTTGCCCCGCAGGCATCCATCACCGCGTTACCAATCGCGGGCGCGGCAGCATCCAGCGGGATCTCCGCCACTGCTTTCGCCCCGTAAGGTCCGGTTTCTTCGTATGTCTGTACAAAGATAGAGCGGATCTCGGGCATTTCATCCGCGCGGAAAATGTGGTAGTCCACTAAATCCCGCTCCCGCGGCTGCCCTTCGGCATCATAGCACATTTCCTCGCTGACGCCGTAGCCTAATGCCTGAGCGACACCGCCTTCGATCTGTCCAGAAGCTGCGATCGGGTTAATGATGACGCCTCCGTCGACTGCCATGATCAATTCTTCCACCTTCACCGCGCCAGTTTCAATATCCACCAAAACTGTCGCGTATTGCGCAGCAAAGGGAGGCGGGGAATTGGGCGATACATGAGAAGCGGTCGCCATGATCTGTTCCTGACTGTTCCAGTGCAGCGAGTCCAGCGCGATTTCCGCCATGCTGATCCGCGCCCCAGAAGGGGCAATTGCGTGTCGGTCCTTCAGGCTGATCTCGTCCGGTTCAACCGTTTCCCCCTTCGCACTAAAGAGCCGCGCCGCCCGTTCCCTGATCTTCCCGGCAACTTCCTGCGCTGCCTTGAGCACCGCCCAACCGGAAATATATGTGGTCGAAGACGCGTACGCGCCGACATCAAACGGGGTCACGTCAGTATCCGAAGAGAGCACAATGATGTCTTCCAACGCGACACCTAACGTTTCCGCCGCGATTTGCCCGAGCACTGTATCACTACCGGTGCCGAGATCGGTCGCGCCGACGAGTAGGTTGAAACTGCCGTCATCGTTTATTTTGAGACTCGCGCCGCCCATATCCAGGTTCGGGATTGCCGTGCCCTGCATCGCCATTGCGACACCGATGCCCCGCCTGAGGTGCGGCTTGCCCGGGATGCTATGCCAGGCTTCGTTACCGTACTTTTCGTCCCATCCGATTGCCTTCCTGCCCGCGGCAGCTGCTTCTTCGAGCCCAACGGTATTAAGTACTTCAGGTACGGGCTCCCGTCCCTCATTCCAGGCTGTACTGAAGGGCTGATATTCTCCGGGTCGGACAGCGTTTTTGAGGCGGAAATCTATCGGATCCATCCCGAGATATCTCGCTACGTTATCCAGGTGGCGGTCCAGAGGCCAATATCCCTGCGGCACGCCGTATCCGCGGTACGCGCCTGAGGGAGGAGTGTTGGTATAGACGATATCCGCGTAAAAACGGATATTAGGATGATTTCGGTATTCCCCGTCTCCCACGTACAGACCCATGCTTTTTTGCCCGGTGTTGCCGGTGACCGTCAATGCGTGGCAGCCATAAGCGCCGGTATCCGAAAGCGCCGTCATTTGGTTGGCGGTAATTGTTCCGTCGAACTTGACGCCAGTCTTCATGCGCACGCGCATTGGGTGCCTGGAGCGGGACCCGATGAATTCTTCTTCGCGGCTCATCTCATACAGCACCGGTCGACCAGTTGCGATGGTCAGATGGGCAGCCACATCCTCAATCAAAACTTCCTGTTTGTTGCCAAAGCCTCCGCCAATGCGCGGCTTGATGACCCGGATGCGTTTCACCGGCAGTCCCAACACCGGAGCCAGCTGCCGCCGGACATGGAAGGGCACCTGCGTGCTCGTACGGATCACCAGACGGTCGTCTTCATCCCAGTAAGTCAGAGTAACGTGCGGTTCAATATGCGCCTGCTGCACTTTCGGAACCACATATTCCTGTTCAAAGATGCCGTCAGCTTCAGAAAAACCTTTCTCGACGTCACCGATATCTATCCGAATCTTCGCGGCAAGGTTAATAGCTGGGTTTGAATCGGCAAAATTTACGTATTCTTCTTCATCGTGAATGCGGACCGCGCCTTCTTTCATCGCGTCCCGCGGGTCGATGATCACAGGAAGCGGTTCATAAGTCACGTCGATCAAAGACAACGCTTTATCTGCTATTTCAGCGGTTTCTGCTGCCACAAACGCGACCCTGTCTCCGACAAAGCGTACTTTGTTATCCAGTGAGAACATGTCCAGCGGACCCGGAATCGGATCGGACTGACCGGCGGTGGAGTAAACCACGCGCGGCAAGTCCTGCCAGGTCATCACCGCAGCCACACCCGGCAGCGCTTTCGCTCGTGAGGTATCAATGCTGACTATCTTCGCGTGCGCAAGCGGTGATCTCAGCACTCTTGCGATCAGTGTTCCAGGAAGCTGCAGATCTGCCGTGAAAGCAGGTTTTCCTTGCACGAGTTTTTCCGCGTCCACCTTAACCTCGGATTTTCCGACCGTGTCCGTTTCAGGAATCGCTTGAACAGACAGAATGTCTGGTTCGTAGGACTCAGCAGTTTCTTGCGGCTCAGTTTGCTGAGCTCTTCTGAGCTCCGCTGCAGCATTCAGGACAGCTTGTACCGGCTTGACATAAGCGGTGCAGCGGCAGAGCACGCCCGAAAGCGCTTCCCTTACCTCTGCTTCGCTCGGGTCAGGGTTCTGCCGCAGCAGCGCCCTGGCTGCGAGGATCATCGCCGGAGTGCAATACCCGCATTGAATGGCGCCGCTTTCGATGAAAGCCTTTTGGATCGGGTCATAGCCGTCTGTCTGCTTCCAACCTTGAGCGGGATGCTGACCTATTTGCTCGATCGTTTCGAGGGTATGTCCCTGAGCCTGAACCGCCAGAAACATGCAGGCGTTCACTGGCTCCCCATCCATCAAGACGGTACACGCGCCGCATTCGCCGCGCACGCATCCGCCGGACTTCAGGCTCAAGAATCCCAAACGCCTCAACACATCCAGCAAGCTTTCCGCAGGCTGGCATTCCGCGTTAAAGGTCTTGTTATTGATCAGGAGGTAAATGTTCATGCTTCCTCCTTTGTGTTTGTTAATCGCCAAAGTTTTTGCAGACAGCGCGAGAGCAAAATCGCCGCGATATCCTGGCGATATTCCGCGCTTGCCCACGCGTCATCAGCGTCTTTATAAAGTTCCTTGATCGTGCTGATGCCGTCATCTTCCCCGTAGTAGAGGTCAAAGGACGCGTCCAGGCTTTCAGCGCCTCCGCATGCCACATGGAAACGGGCATCCGAACGTTTTGAGACAGCCACCATCACAATGGGTTGATCTTTCGGGCTTCTCGCGACGGACGCGAAAGCCAGTGAAACCGGCTGGTTCACTCTAATCGTCTCGAGGAAGTCGTCATCCAGCTTCGTTTTGAGAGACCTGGAGTGTTTTTGAAACGCTTCTTCTCCGCCAAGCAGATATTCAGCTTCCAAGGCGTTGAGGCAGATTTGTACCGCAGAGCGTCCGTTGCTGTGGCGAATGTAATTATTCAGGCTCAAACTATTGCGCAGGTTCACACCAGCTTCTATCGAGATCGCCTCCAGCAGGTCATCGGATTCTAACGCGTTGCCGAGCTGCTGCAGGCTGCAAAGACCACCCAGGCTGATTGCCTCGTCTGTAAATTCGACTTGATCAAGTTCAAGGTCCTGCAGGTCCACCAAGACAGCGGCTGTTTCCTCCACCCGCGGGTGATAGTCCCCGCCAGCCAGATACATGATCCGACCCTGGAATTCCTGCCGCAATCCTTCCAACTCGTCCCAGTTCACAGGACGGGAATATTGTAGTTCAGGCTTAGTCATCATCATACACCTTCCAACCCAGTATTTCCGGGTCTTCACCTTCGGTAAAATCCTTAGACAGCTCCACGAAGTGAGCTTCCGCTTCCGCGAGCAGCTCGCCTGCCTGGTTGCGTATCTCACCGGCTGCCTTGGAAAATTTTCCGCGCTTTTTCAACAATCTGCCAATTACCCTCAATGGTTGATTTGTTGGAACTGGCTGCCTGTATCTGACTGTAAGTTGGCTTGTAACCTCGAACAGGTTGGTTTCTTCTCCCGTCACAGCCCGACCCGCAGCTTCATCCATCATTGCTACGATATTCCCGCCGTGGACCATGCCAGGATAACCAGCATAGGCTTCCGGGACTACCACGTCAGCAGTGACTTCGCCGTTATCCTGCAGGTAAAATGTCATCCGCAGCGAGACAGGATTTTCGCGGCCGCAGACGTAACAACTGCGGCTGCTTGGTAACTGCCGCATTATTCCTCCGAGGCGAAGGTATCGATCAGCAGCTTGGTGTTGCCGCCAACGCCATAAAGGATCGGCGTGGTGCAGCCGTGATCAATGTATTCCTGTACCTTCGCTTTTGCTTCAGCTGGCGTACCGCTGGCGGTAATACGGTGAATCAGATCTTCCGGAACCAGATGCTTGGCAGCCTGAATTTGTTCATGCGTGGCAGGCCAGCCGAGGATCGCCTGAATCTTTTCGACGATATCCATCGAGACGCCCGAGGCTTTGGCGATGTGCGGCTGCTGCGCCAGGTACTGGGTGAGCAATTCGCGCGTGCTGTCGATTGCCACGTCGTGATCTTCGTCCACAGAAATCATTTTTTCGCCGGTCGCACCGATGTAGATCGGAACGTGGCGGGGTTCACGCCGTCCGTGGACCACGTCGAGCTCAATCTCATGCACGCAGACAAATTCGCCTTCAAAACTGACACGTTCCATTTTGAGCAGCCTGCGTAAAACAGTAACCGTTTCTTCCATCGCTTTGAGCGGCTTACTGCGGTCAATGCCGACGTTCCTGGCTAAGGGGTCCCACCAGGCGCCAATGCCGCAGATAATGCGGTTTGGAGCCAGGTCATCCAAAGTCAAAAAGGTAGATGCCAGCAGACCGATATTGCGCGTCCAGTTATTGATGACGGCTGAGCCGATCTTGATGTGCTCCGTGACAGCCGCGTATGCAGCCATCGGGACGATAGCGTCCCGCACGAGGCGGCTTTCGGCTTGCCAAACGCCGTCAATTCCCTTCTTTTCCGCGTAGCGGGCAATATCCAGCCCGTCGCGCAAGTCGTGAGCGTCCTGCAGATAAAGAGCGTATTTTTGGGTCATGATGAGGTTTCCTTTCTTAGTTGGCTCAAAATAGATATTTCGGGTTGATTGTTAATAATACGGTTTAACTCCAGTGAGGTATCAAGGTCCCACTGTATATTCTGATTCAAGTAGACTACCAGTTCCGCATTCTTCGCTAAAGCTTGCCTGGTATGTTTGCGGAAGGAATCAGTTCCGAAACGCGGCTTGATCAATTCCGGATCGCTCATCAACAGGGCGTTGGTTCCTGATTGAAGGTGATCGGGGACAATGACCAGTCTGCGTTTACCATCCATCTGTTCGATCAAGCGGCTGATATCTTGCGGAGTCATTAAAGGCAAATCGCTTGGAAGAACCAGAAAGCAACCGCCTCCATGCTCCGATACGTAACCCTGCGCTTTGGTAACCGCCAAATTGAGCGAACTGGGGCTGTCTTCCATAAGCGCCGTTCCCCCATGCGACCGGCACCAATCCAAAGCGAGGTCTTCTCTTGAGATTACCAGAACATGGTCGATTTCAGGTATTTCTCTTATTTTTGTAAAAGTGCTCTCAAATAATTGTCGGTTGAGTTGAGCGATTTCCGCTTCCGAAAACAAGCTCCTCAATCTCGATTTACCGACTGCGTACCTTTTTACAGGTAAGACTGCCCATATGGTCATTTTTCGACAAGGATCCTTGCGCCAAGTGAGATAACTGCTTCTGACAGGGCAACCTTGTCCTTTTCATCCTTCATGATCGTCTGAAAAGATTCACTTATTATATCTGAGGCTTGCCATTTTTTCGAATCTTCCTGATCAAGATCGTCAAAAACGAATCCATCCAACAGGTCTATGTAGTGTTCACGCACTGCCTCAGACGAAGGCATAATTCCGAGTTCACGGAACATCTTCGCTGCAGGACCTTTCAGCGCGCTGTTTTGGATGATGGGTGAGACCGCCACAACAACTTTTTCGTTCAGAATTTCCCTGACGCCCTTCAGCGAAAGGATTGGGTCGATGCTTACCCAAGGGTTAGAAGGCGCGAATATAACCAGGTCAGCTTCGCGCAGCGCCCGCTCTGCTGCCTGGCTCGGAGCAATCTTTTTGCCTCCGGTCAGGCTGATTTCAGCCACCTCCGGTTTGCATTTTTGGCGGACGAAATAGTCCTGAAAGCCCAGCCACTCTCCGTTCTGGGTCCTGATGCGGGTTGGTGCGGGTTCATCACACATCGGCAGTACCCGCGAAGGTATCCCAAAAGTCGCGCAGAAATGCTCCGTCACTTCTGTCAAGCTCATCCCTGCGTTCAAAAGCCGCTGGCGTTCCAACTGCCACGCCAGATCTTTATCGCCCAATGCGAACCAGTCCGGCGCGCCTATTCTGCGCAATTCTTCCAGGACTTGCCAGCTTTCATCTTTCCGCCCCCAGCCGTGAACCGGATCTGACAGTCCAGCCAGGGCATAACAGACTGAATCGATATCCGGCGCAATGTGTAGCCCAAAATGGAAAAAATCATCCCCTGTGTTCACAATCGCGTTCAATTTTCCGGGATTGAGCGTCTTATCCAATCCAACCAATAGTTTTGCTCCCCCAACGCCTCCCGCCAACACTGTCACTTTGAGATCTTTGAAGGATTCTTCAAACCGGGGGGTCATCGGAATAGGTCGTTCTCCTTATTTCTGATCAATTCCTTGGCGTTCCCTTCCCGAAGAAGGTAGGGAAAACCTCTCGCGAGCACGACTGGGGTGCCCTCATTCGCCTGCCCCATCATCAGAGAACCGCCCGCAGCCAGCTCATCTGCGGTTGCGATCGTGGTGACCCTCAACTTGTAATGGTACATATCTTCCTCACCGCGCATGTCCTGCAGCGCTGGCAGTCCGGAGGCGCCTATGGTCGTACCAAGCACGCCGTTGCGCCAGGCACGCCCATGAGAATCGATAATAAGCACACCAATTCGCTTTCCGCTCAGTTCTTCCAATTCCGCGCGAATTCTGGCAGCCGAAGCATCGGAATCTTCAGGCAGTAGCAGCACCCAATCCTCATCGCTGCCCCATTTGCCCTTCACGTTCGAGTGGTCGATGCCAGCATTGGCACAGATAAAACCGGATTTGTGTTCAACGATGATCGTGCCGGGACGTGTTCGAACGACATCATTGCTTTCACGCAGGATCAGTTCTACCAATTCCGCTCGTTTGCCTAGAAATTCTGCCAGTTCCAAAGCTCTCTCGGAAGGTTCCACCGTACTGAGGTTCACCAGGCGATCTTCCGCCTTCGAGACGATCTTTTGCGCCAGAATGAGCACATCACCATCCTGGAGCGAAAGCCCGTTTTCCTTGACCGCTGCGTGGATTATTTGCGCAAGGGGATCACCGGCTTTGATTTGTGGGATCCCCTCTAACGCGTAGTAAGAGAGCTGTTTAGGCTTGGTCATCAATGCCTGTAATCCGGATACCAGCGGACGGGACCTTGTATTTCAGGTTTAAGCCGATCAGAATGGAGGTCAATCCTTCCACAACGACCGCGTTTTGGATGACGCCGGCATCCCAGGCTTTCAGCCCGATATCTTCCGCCAATCCGATTACGGTTTCCCGTGCGGCTTTATCACCGCCGGCAACCAGTACGTCGCATTCTATTTCTTCATTGGAGAGCAGTCTCTCAAAAGAAATTGTCTGAAACGCGGCAACAACTTTGACATCATCGCCCAGGATCGCCTGGGCTTGCTGGGCAGCGCTGCCTTCTTCGGGCATCTGCACCCGAGTGACTTTCGGCGGCACAAGCGGCACCGCCACATCGATCAGGATTTTCCCCTGTAGTTCCTCTTTAAGACCTTCGAGTGTCTCTCGGTGCGCTGAGAAAGGAACCGTCAGGACGGCGATATCGCATGCCAGCACCGCTTTATCGTTGGTCGTGCCGCTTACTTCGCCCTCGCCATGCAGTCTTTCATTCAGTTCATCGACTGCTGCCAAGGCTTTTTCCTCGCTGCGCGATCCGATAATGACTTTATGACCTGCTTGCGCCCAGCGGTAACCCAAGCCGCGTCCTTCGCGTCCGGTCCCTCCAATAATTCCAATCGTATACGTCATCTATCTCTCCTTTAGAAAGAATTCACCTTATTCCATGTTCGGATCGCGGCTTCGCGCGATTTAGCTGCGATTTCTGCCTCATCCAGCAGCAGCAGTTTCCGATCCTTCATCAACAGTTTTCCGCCAGCCATGGAACCAGTCACCATGCCGTCGCGGAAACCAAACAGGATATGCCAGGGCAAATTGCCAGTGTGCATCGGTGTGATTGGGTGATAATCCACCAGGATCAGGTCCGCTGCCGCGCCTCTTTCTATTTTGCCTATGCGCAGTCCTTCCCAAGTTTGGGTGGCAAGCCGTGAATTATTCTCAACTGCGATCCTGATCACGTCATAACCGTTCATCGCGCGCGGATCTGCCATCTGGTCTTTTTGGATCAAATACGCAAAGAACCATTCCTGCCACATTGCGTTCGAAAAGCCGTCATTCCCAAGGCAGACCTTTACGCCCTGTTTGAGCATCTCTTCGATCGGCGCCACTCCGACTGCGTTATTCATGTTGGAACGCGGTTGATGCGATAGCCAGGTTCCGCTTTGCGCCACCAAATCGATCTCGTGCGGGCTGAGATGCACTCCGTGCGCCAGGATCGTTTTTTCGCCCAAAACGCCCGCTTCCGCGAAGCGTTCCACAACCCGCTTACCATATTTGGTCAGGGAATCTTCCTGGTCAACGATCCCTTCAGCCGCATGGCTGTGGAAGCCTGCCCGACCATTATTCTCCGCCAAACACTTCTCCAGCGTCTCTTCGCTAATCGTCAGGCTGGCATGCAAGCCAAAGTGGGCTCGCAGCATTGGGTCATACTTTCCGGACTGTACATTGCCGATAAATCGTCCATTTTCACGGATGCCCGCCAGAGCTCTTTCTTCCCCGTCGCGATCGGTCACCTCATAGCACAGCGATGCCCTTAAGCCCGATTCCACAACCGCATCCGCTTCAATATCCAGCGAGCCATCGATGCAATTTGGTGAGGCATGGTGGTCAAACAATGTCGTGCAGCCATATCGGGTCGCGTCAGCCAGCAGCGCCAGTGCTGAGTACCGTACGCCATCCTCATCCAAACCCTTGTCGAGTTTCCACCACAAGTTTGCCAGTATCTCCTGGAAATTCCGTGAAGGCTCCCCAGGCACAGCCATTCCGCGCGAGAAAGCGCCGTAAAAATGGGTATGGGCGCAGATCAGACCGGGCATCACCAATTGCCCCTGTGCGTCCAGCACTTCTTCCCCGTGATGGGCAGCCAGCAGATCGCTTTCGTTCCCGATCTCCTGAATCAACCCATCCTGGATGAGAAGAGCCTTCCCCTCTAGAATCTCGTTGGGCTCCCCCCAGGTAACAATCTTGCCGTTCCTGATGATCATAGTTGCTCCTTTCTACGTTTTAGGTTTCTTCAACTTTTGTTATAAAATCTTACTCAGCAGTGATCTCGTAAAGCTCCACCAACACCCCGCTGGCGGATTTAGGATGGATAAAAGCCATCTTTCTGCCAGGTAGCACTTGCGGCGCATCATTAATAAGGCGCACTCCAGCGTCCTTGAGTTCTTGCATCTTCGCTTCGATGTCATCAACCTCAACACAAAGGTGATGCAGTCCTTCACCGCGTTTTTCCAGGTACCCCGCCAAGCCAGAATCTTCCGTGGTAGGCTGGACCAGCTCAATTTCGCTTTCCCCGACCGGAATAAAAGCTACTTTGGAAGCCTGCGAAGGCACGTCTTCCACATGGTGCAGCTTGAGCCCAAGAGCTGTTTCCCAGAATTCAAGCGACTTTTCGATATCTTTTACAACGATCGCGACATGGTTGATTTTTTTGATATTGCTCATTCTTTCTCCTTAGATGAAAGTTGGCGCGCGGTATTCGCCCCAAACTTTTCGTAATCTGCCGCAGATTTCGCCAAGGGTTAGTTTGTTTTCCACACACTCGATGATGACGGGCATCATGTTGGTGTCTCCCAGTGCGGCTGTTTCGAGCTTATCCAGCATCGCTTCAACCACAGCAGCATCCCGGTTCGCGCGCAGGGCAGCCAGGCGTTCGTGCTGTTCGGTTTCGATCGACGGATTGATCTTCAGAGATTCCAGTTCTATTTTTTCATCTACCGTGAATTTATTTACGCCGACTACGATATCCTCGCAGTTCTCAAGCCGCCGCTGAGCGGCAAAAGCCGCGTTTTGGATCTCGCCCTGGATATAGCCGTTTTCGATGGCTTTCAGCGCCCCGCCCATTTCATCAATCTTGCGCAGGTATTCCATAGCTTGTTTTTCGATCTCATCGGTAAGGTGTTCCACCATGTAGGACCCCGCCAGAGGATCGATTGTGTCTGCCACACCGGACTCGTAAGCGATGATTTGCTGCGTGCGCAGAGCCACCTGCACAGATTTTTCCGTCGGCAGCCACAGGGCTTCATCCATGCTGTTGGTATGCAGCGATTGCGTGCCTCCCAAAACCGCCGCCAATGCCTGCAGCGTCACCCGCACAACGTTGTTTTCCGGTTGTTTTGCAGTCAGGGTCGAACCGGCCGTTTGGGTATGGAATCGCAACTTTTGGGAGTTTGCAACTTTTGAACCAAACCGCTCCCGCATGATGCGCGCGTAGAGTCTGCGTGCGGCACGGAATTTTGCGATCTCTTCAAGAAAGTTATTATGAGAATTGAAGAAGAATGAAAGCTGTGACGCGAATTTGTCCACATCCATGCCGGCTTTGATGGCGGCTTCGATGTAAGCGATCGCGTTTGCCAGGGTAAAAGCTACTTCCTGTACGGCGGTCGAGCCCGCTTCGCGGATATGGTACCCGGAGATGCTGATGGTATTCCAGTTCGGCACTTCTGTCTGGCAGAATTGGAAGATGTCCGTGATCAGGCGCATACTCGGGGTCGGGGAAAAGATATACGTGCCTCTGGCAATGTACTCTTTCAGGATGTCGTTTTGAATTGTGCCGCGCAGAGCCGTTGAAGGCACGCCCTGTTTCTTCGCCACAGCGATATACATCGCCAGAAGCACCGCCGCGGGCGCGTTGATCGTCATGCTTGTCGAAACTTTATCCAGCGGAATGTCCGTGAAGAGGGTTTCCATGTCTTCGATCGAAGAAATCGAGACACCCACCTTTCCAACCTCGCCCAAGGCAATCGGGTCATCTGCATCGTAGCCGATTTGTGTTGGCAGGTCAAAAGCGACCGAAAGCCCCGTCTGCCCTTGTTCAAGCAGGAAGCGGTAGCGTTTGTTGGATTCTTTCGCGCTGGAATAGCCTGCGTACTGCCGCATCGTCCACAACCTTCCGCGGTACATCGTAGGCTGGACGCCGCGTGTGTAGGGATAAGATCCAGGATATCCCAAGCTGGATTCCCGGTCTGCGGGAATTTCATCCGGTGGGATGACCGCTTGCAGAGGAATGTCTGAGCTGGTTGTAAATGTTTCTTTCCTTTCGGGGAATTTCTTGATGGCGGGTTTGTAAACATTTTCCTGCCATTTATCGAAATTAGTCTGTTCCGTCATTTCTCTCCTCATTTTTTGGAAATGTGACCAACAAGCTAAGTATAATCCATTGAGTTCCAATTTTGGTAAACGCGCTTACCAAACCGAAGCCTCGCGTGAGCGGAAGATTGTGTAGTTTCGACATATTTCTCACCATTTCCACCTTCCAAAAATTTAAAATTGTGGTAATATACTGCGGCTCGGATGTTGTACCCTTCATCCGCCAATAAACTACTAAGTCAGAAAGGGCTTGAACATGAAAGTATTACTTCTCAAAGACGTCTACAAATTAGGTCGTGCTGGCGATATTAAGAAAGTCGCCAATGGTTACGGACGTAACTTCCTGATTCCCCAGGGTTTTGCCATCCCCGCCACCCCCAATTCCATCAAAATCGCCGAGACAATCAGCAAAAAAGCTTCCGAACGCCGTGCTGTGCTCAACAACGAGCTCAAGGGACTCGCTGAAATCCTGCAGGGTCTTGAAATCCACTTCCCTGTCAAAGCAGGCGAAACCGGCAAACTCTACGGTTCTGTTTCCGCTCAGATGGTCATCGACAAACTCAAAGAGATGAAAGAAATCGAACTCGCGCGTCATCAATTGGTCATGGAACCAATCCGAAACCTTGGTGAATACAACATCCCTGTAAACCTGACCCTCGACCTTGTGCCCGAGATCAAGGTGATTGTCCATCGCGAAGGCGAAGTACGCAAAGCGGTCGTTGCCGAACCGGTCGTTGAAGCTACTCCTGAAGAAGCACCAAAAGAAGAAACAGCCGAAGTTTGATCCATTTTTGATAAACAAGGGTACCGACCTGCTATGGATGCAGGTCGGTTTTTTTGTTACAATCACATCATGCAAAACTTGAAAGGCTCGCAGTTGAAAAAAATCCGCGAAGAACGCGCCATCCCTCTTGAACAGGTCGCCAGCGAAACGCGCATCCGTCTCTCAATCCTTCATGACCTTGAGGACGATGCTTACTCGGAATTAAGTTCCTCCACCCAGACGAAAGGCTT
>JAGVUP010000029.1 GCA_019136215.1 Chloroflexota bacterium
CATGCGCGGCAGGCTGAGAGAGTTGATATGCAATATTTCAAGTCGCAGCAATCTCGGCGCGAGAGCTTTGCTTGCCAGGATATGATCCAAGACCTGCCCATTGCCCTCGTACATGTACGTAAAACGTTGGTTTTCCGGCAGTGTGAACACGAGGTTTTCTAACAAGCCACCTTCCAATGTTTTCAGACTCTTGCTCCAGGGGAAGTCATTCAAATCCCCAGCTACGACAATCAGCGCTTTGGGGTTAATGTCCAAAATGTCCCGTACGAAACCGTTCACAGCTTTTGCCTGAGCAATCCGCTGCCTTTCACTCAAAAGCTGCGGTGGTTGCTGATCGCCGTAAAGCGGTCCGTCTTCGCCTTTAGAATTGAAATGATTTCCAATGATGTAAATGTCTTGTCCGTTGAACACAAACTGGGCAATGATAGGTTTTCGGCTATCAAAGAATGCCGAATTTGCGGGCCAATATTACCGTGCGGATATTGCCACCAGCGAGCCCGCCATCCAGGTTTCGAGCCGGGTCAATATTCAATGCCTGGTATAGAACCGCGCCTTTGCTTAGATCCGAAATATCTTCAATCAGGCTAGCAAGGTTGCGTTCTGCGCTCACCTGCTGCGAGTCCAGGCTGCCATCATCATCCATAATTTCCTGCAAAACCAGGATATCCGGCGCGCTCATCACCTCCACAATTTCGGCGGCAATTTTCCTGGACTTTTCCAGATCCTGCAGACTGCTGAAATTTTCCAAATTGTAGGTTGCTACTGCCAGGTGCCAGTCCTGCTCAGTTCCAGTCGCTGAGGCAGCCACGAAGGGCGCGTTCTGTGAGAGAACCGGTTTTTTCAAAAGTTGAATGCGGTAATTCCCATAATCGTAATCCACCACACCCACCAAAGGCTCGGCAAAAACCGCGCCCACATGGATCTCTGGCATCATGACAAAAGAGTCGTCGATCATAGTCCGCTCCGGATTTGGATCGTTTTCCCGTAAAATAAGCACGCCTTCCTCGGAGAAAATGCCAGCATCCTCTCCCCCATCAGCCACAACCGAAACCTCGTTGTACCCGTTGCGTGTTGAGACCGCTTTGGCGTCATTGATCTGCACCAGCATGCACTCTAGGCTTTCAAAAAAATCCATGCCGTCTTCCTGCGGATCGAGCGGCTCTTTGCTTTGCCCAACGTAGCCTTTTACGTCATTTTCAATGACCGTGTTTGGAATCAGTCTGCCGCCTTTGCCAATCACAACCGGCTCCGGTAGTGGTTGGTTCTGACTGAGAACCGTTACATCCTTCGCCACAAGCGTGGTAATCGTCAGAGAGTTCTCGCCAAGCCCCGCTGGATTCCATTCCTTTACCAACCCATTTTGAACCAGAACAATATCGCCCCTTTTGGCGTTCGAAAACGCTTTCAGGTCCACATAAACCGCCTCGGAGGTCCTCTCATCCTCATCCGGGTTCAAGCTTTGTAAATAAAAACCCTCCCCATCCACAGCGGTCACCACACCGCTCACTTTTTCGACCGTCTTTCCTTCCAGCGGCGAACGATGGGTGATCCCCTGAATTTGACTGATTGGGGTCATATCATCAGTCGTAGACCTTGGAGGCTCCTTAGTAGCAGGAGGAACGGCGGGCGCCTTCGCGAAACAGCCCGCGCAGAAAAGAATGCACAAAAGAATGCTGATTGTTCGTTTCACAGTATTTCCAACCTTCCGTTCCGTATTTTACATGATTTGATGGGTTGCTGTGTTCTTAGTCTTGGAATGGGATAAAATGATGGTATGGAACTGCAAGCTGCAATCGCAAAGATAGACCGCTATTCATCGGTTGAACAGGGCGATAAGGTCGAGATCATCGAGCGTCCTCACGGAGGAATTTCTATCATAATGGCAGAAGGCAAGCTGTGCGGTCGCTGTTCGCGCACTATTGCCATCAAAACTGTCCATTCCATCCTGAACCTGATCGCGAGCGGTATTCATGACGGAGCCGCTTCCAGGACAGTACTCACCAGTATCAACGAACTGCATCAGGGCAAAGCCTCCGTGAATCTGGCGATCATCTCGTGCGACCTCGAGTCTCAATCAATCATCATTACCAAAAACAGCACCACCCCTGTTTTAACCGTTCATGACGGTAAGGTCGATTATTTGCGTTTTGACGGAACGCTCAATGCGACGCCAGCCTTTACGTCCTCCGTATTTCAATTTGAGATCGAAGCAGGGCGCGATTTTATCCTGGTATCCGACGGCATCCTCCAGGCGGGCAACCAATCTATGCAGTCCCTCGACCTGAAGGTTTCAGTGGAATCACTTTTTGAAGAAGATATCCCCACTGTGCAATCCATTGCCGATTCCATCCTCTCACAGGCAATCAGTCTTGATCTTGGCCGTCCGCGCGATGACATGACCGTTACTGTATTCCGTATCTCACCAACGCCCTCCTCAAACATCCGGCGGGAGTGCGTTTCCTTTCCAATCTTTGACATAAATTAAAGGAGATATTCTATGCAAGAGGAAGTCATTCTTATCACAGGAGCAAACGGGGAAATTGGTCACGGTCTGATCCGCTACCTGGCTGAAAAGAAAAAAACGATCATCGCCCTCGATCTAAATCCCTTGGATGAAGTTCTTCAACCGCTCGTCCGCCATTGGGAGATCGGTGACGTGCTCAATTTCGCGCTTCTGGAAAAAGTATTTGAAAAATACCATTTCAATGTGGTCTTCCATCTGGCATCGATTCTTTCCACAAAGGCAGAGAAAAACCCTGAGCTTGCCCATAAGATCAACGTCGAAGGCACGCTCAATTTGCTGCGCCTGGCACAGACCTTGTCCAAGCAGGATGGCGTTCCAGTCAAATTCATCTATCCCAGCTCCATTGCCGCGTACGGTTTGCCC
>JAGVUP010000013.1 GCA_019136215.1 Chloroflexota bacterium
TGAGCAATTAAAAATCCGCGAATACAACATTTCCGCTTACTGTTTTGACGCTGAGTGGATGTGGGAGAACCTCGCCGCGATAAAGCCCTCCCCAAAAGGTGAGTTTTACATCACAGATCTGGTGGAAATGGCAATTTCTCAAAACAAGGGCGTCGAGGCTCTCGTGCTCGAAGACCCTGCCGAAGGGCTCGGCATCAACAACCGCGTAGATCTGGCAGACTGCGAGCGGGCTATGCGCGCGCGCGTTAACCGACAATGGATGCTGGCAGGCGTAAGCTTTTTGGACCCCGATACGACCACGGTCGAGATGGACGTGCGCATCGGACAGGATACGATTCTCTACCCGAATACTCACTTACGCGGCAAGACCATGATCGGCGCGAACTGTGCGATCGGTCCCGATTCCACCCTGGTCAATACCAGCGTTGGCGACCATACCGTCATCCGATACTCGGTCGCAGAAAATGCGGTCGTTGGCAGCCATGTTTCCATGGGACCCTTTTGCCACCTGAGAAGCGGCGCGGTATTGAAAGACCACGTTCACCTCGGTAATTTTGGCGAGGTCAAAGATTCCACGCTCGGTGAAAACACCAGGATGGGGCATTTCTCCTACATCGGCGACGCGAAGATCGGGCGGGATGTGAACATCGGGGCAGGCACAATCACCTGCAATTATGACGGAAAAACCAAGAATCCGACCGAAATCGGGGATGAAACATTTATCGGGAGTGATACCATGCTGGTCGCTCCTCTCAAGATTGGCAAGCGCGCCAAAACATCCGCGGGGGCTGTCGTGATCCACGATGTGCCGGATGACACCCTAGTAATTGGAGTGCCTGCCAAACCCAAGCAAAGGAAGGATCATTGTGAATGATGAAATCGGGCTATGGTTAGCCCTGGCGGTTGCAGTCTTTTTCTGTTTATTGGCTTCAGCAGCGAAATCCGCCTTCACCCATGCCCGCTCGCCTTACCTGGTCGGTATGGCAGGCGGTCATAATATCAAGATTGACAAAACCATCAAGCTAATCAGCAAGACCGGACTTCGCACCGCCCTGCGAATGGGCTTGATCATCTGCCACTTCTTCGCTGCGGCAGTTGTCGTCCTCATCTGCGACCGGATTTTTGGGCTTCGAAACTATTGGCTGCTCGCTCTGATCGTTTTCGGGGTATTCCTGATCCTGAGCGTTCTGGAATTCCTGATCGAACGAAAAATTTTGGATGAACCCGACCAGGCTGCTATCACCTGGACGGGAGTCGCGTCTTTTATCGCTTTTGTGTTAACCCCGCTGACCCACCTGATGACTTCCGTCCTCGGGGAGCATGCCGAAAAAGTGACCCTGGCGGTGACGGATGAAACCCTGCGCGACTGGGTGGAAAACGAGCAGCCGGAAAGCACACTCGAAAAGGGCGAACGGGAGATGATCTATTCGATTTTCCGCTTCAGCGAGACCATGGCGAAAGAAATCATGGTGCCTCGCATGGACGTTCTTGCTCTTGATGTGAACACCACCATCAGCGAAGCCCGCCGCGAATTTATCAAGGCGGGGCACTCACGCGTCCCGGTCTACGAGGACACGATCGATAACGTGGTCGGTCTGCTCTATGCCAAGGATCTGCTGGCGGTGGTGGACGGCAGCGATACGATCGCTGCCCAGCGCAGGCTTCTGCGTCAGGCGTATTTTGTGCCCGAAGCCAAAAAAGTGGATGAACTGCTCGCGGAGATGCAGTCGCGCGGGGTCCACATGGTGTTGGTGGTGGATGAGTATGGCGGGGTGGCTGGCGTGGTCACGCTGGAAGATATCGTTGAGGAAATCATTGGCGAAATCCGGGATGAGTATGACCAGGGCGAAGAAAATCTCTACGAACAAATTGACGAAAACACATACCTCATCCTTGGACGGGCAACGATCGATGAGTTTAACCTCATCACCGGCGGAGCCCTTTCAGACGAATACGCTGATACCTTGGGCGGCTTTATTTACGGTCAACTCGGAAGAGTGCCCCAACCCGGGGAAGCTGTGACAACCGATGATTTTGAGTTTACAGTGGAACAGGTGGTGGCAAGGCGCATTATCAAAGTGAGGGTATGCCGTTTGAATAAAGCTGACGCAGGAAAGGATTCTGGAGATGGACGCGCTGACAGGTGAAATCCGCAAACTTCTGATTGAAACCGCCCAACATTACATGAAAAACAGCTATTCTCCCTATTCCCACTACCCGGTCGGGGCGGCGGCGCTGGCGGAAGACGGGCTGGTGTATGGGGGAACTAATATCGAAAACTCCGCCTATCCCTCCGGTTTATGCGCGGAAAGAGTGGCGATCAACAAAGCAATCTCAGAAGGCAACCGCAAAATCCTGGCTTTGGCGGTGGTCACCCGCAACGGAGGCTCTCCCTGTGGGGCTTGCCGGCAGGTGATACGGGAATTTGCCAGCCTCGAAGCCCCCATTATCCTGGTAAACAGTGAAGACGGCGCCGAAGAGGAGTTTACGTTGGGAGACCTGCTTCCGCGGTCTTTCGGACCGGAAGATCTGAGCAGGGAATAAACCGGTAGACCATGGCAGGGCAGGAATCTCGCAGCTACCGAGCCCAGGGGATCGTGCTGCGGCATGTGGAGGTGGGTGAGGCGGATCGCATTCTGACCCTCTA
>JAGVUP010000150.1 GCA_019136215.1 Chloroflexota bacterium
TCTGCGACCGAACAGGTCTATATCACTTCTGTTGTCGGATTGTTTGAATTTATTGCCGGAGAAAATCTAGCTCAGGTCAACCTCCCCCGCGTTCGCCTACTCATTAAACAGCGTGCCCGCAGGCCAGGCATTCGCCTGCCTCAATTTCCAAAGAATGCCATTGACCGCGTTTTAGAGTATGCAGCCGCTCTCGTCTCTGAGCCGTCTGAATCCCAAAGCGATCGCCTGATTAACCTCCGCGACCGGGCATTTCTCCTGACGCTTTCTGATACCGGTTTGAGAGTCCACGAGGCGTGCAATTTGCGCCGCGGGGATATAGATTGGCTCGAACACCGCGCGATTGTCATCGGAAAAGGCAACAAGGAAGCGGTTGTGCGCTTTTCCAGGCGAAGTATCGAAGCTCTCAAAACTTACTTGGCAGAGCGCGCTATCTTGGACGGCAACAGCGGGAGAGCGCTGGCAAGTCAGCCAGTTTTCGCGCGTCATGACCGAGGAGCCGGGAAAAAGGTTAAACCGATTTCTACCACGACCGGACGTGAAATCGTAAACCAGCGTGTGAGGGAAGCGCTCGGAGAGGACGCGGTTGGCACTATCACACCTCACTCCTTCCGTCATTACTTCGTCACCACTATCCTCGGCAGTACGGGCAACCTAAAATTAGCTCAGGTGCTCGCACGCCATACCAACATTGCTGTAACCCAGCGCTACTCACATTTAAGCGACAGCGAACTCGACCAGGAATACCAACAAATCTTTGATTGAAACTCCGTTGGTGGTATCATAGATCGTTGGAACTGAATATCGAGGAGTTTATGGCAGAGAAACGTATCAAGGCTCACCCAATTTTGATTGACGATTCTGTAGCAGACATTCCATTCTACTGGCAAGACCAAAGCATCCTGGCAAAGGAGGGTGAAATGATATCCTCCGCGCTGATGGCAAACGGCATCAATATCTTCGGATACCACGCGAAAGACCACTCCCCACAGGGGATTTTTTGTGCCAATGGGCAGTGTTCGCAGTGCATGGTTATTGCGGATTCCCTGCCAGTCAAAGCGTGCATGACGCCCGTTAAATCCGGCATGCGGGTTTTCCCTGCTGAAGGGCTTCCCAAGTTACCTGAGGTTGAGCCAATGCGAGAAGTGCACACGACTCCGATCCGAAAGTTTTCAGCCGATGTCCTGATTATCGGAGGCGGTCCCGCAGGGCTTTCCGCCGCGATTGAGCTTGGTCAGGCAGGCGTGGATGTTATCTTGATTGACGATAAGGCACATCTCGGCGGCAAGCTCGTTTTGCAGACTCACCGTTTCTTTGGTTCAAGCGAAGCTGTTTTCGCGGGGACGCGCGGTATAGACATCGCTAAAAAGCTCGAAGCCACGCTCCGCCAATTTCCCTCTGTGAAAATATGGGAAAGCAGCACGGCTTTGGGAATTTTCGAAGATAAATCCATTGGTGTCTACAAAGATAGTTCTGAATATGCCTTGGTGTATCCGCAAATGCTGCTCATCGCGACTGGCGCGCGCGAACGCAGTCTGGCGTTCCCTGGGAACACGCTACCCGGCATCTACGGCGCTGGCGCGTTCCAAACGCTGGTTAACCGCGATCTTGTACGCCCTTGTGAAAATCTTTTTATCATTGGTGGCGGCAACGTGGGTCTGATTGCCGGCTACCACGCCATCCAGGCAGGCATTCATGTCTGCGGTTTGGTGGAAGCGGCACCTCAATGCGGCGGATATAAGGTCCACAAAGATAAACTGATACGCTCCGGTGTTCCGGTGTTTACCTCGCATACCATTCTTGAAGCTTTGGGTACGGAGCACGTTGAAAAAGTTATCATCGCAGAAGTCGATGAAAAATTTAATCCCATTCCGGGCACAGAGAAAGCATACGACTGCGATACGGTGCTTATCGCGGTTGGACTTGACCCGGTCAATGAGTTTACCGCTCAGGCAGAGAAAGTCGGTTTACCGGTCTTCTCGGCTGGTGATGCCCATGAAATCGCGGAGGCATCTGCAGCGATTTTCTCTGGAAAGATTGCCGGTCGTAAGATTGCCGGTTTTCTTGGCTTTGAGACGGAAGAAATCCCTCCAGAATGGGCGGAAACCGAGGAAATCCTCAAGTCCCGCCCTGGAGCGGAAAGGAAAGCGAACATCCCTGATCTGGAAGAAGGCGTATTCCCGATTATGCACTGCACGCAGGAAATTCCCTGCGACCCATGCTCCAGCGTTTGCCCGCGCCATCTCATCAGCGTGAACAAATCCGACATTCGCCACCTCCCCACCGTAAATTACCTCGCGGAGAAAGGCTGCATAGCCTGCGGCAGATGTGTTGCCATCTGTCCAGGGCTTGCGGTTACCCTGGTTGACTACCGAAAAGGCAACGAGAATGCCTTGGTCACCCTACCCTACGAGCAAAACACAGAGCGCATTTTGGTAGGTGAAATGATTGAACTTACCGACATCGAAGGCATTTCCCTCGGAAAAGCGGCGGTTTTGTCGATCAAGAAAGTGAAAGACTATGCGAATGGCACTTCTCTGGTAACCGTAGAAGTTCCCCGCAAAATTGCCAAACATGTCTCTGGATTGCGATTGATTGAGACGACCGAACCCCAACCCTTCGCGTTTGATCAACCAGATAAAAGCAGTTACCAAAGCCAGTATGGGCGCTTGCGGCGGAAAAACCTGCCTCAACATGATTAAACGTCTGTATCTTGCAGAAGGCATTCCCCTCTCGGAGGTCACAGAAACTCCAGTCCGACCGGTTTTCATTGAAATGCCTGTCAAAGTTTTGGCGAGTTTATCGGATGAAGGAGATCGCGAATGAGCACACAATCAAATTTTGATGTCATCATCGCAGGCGCGGGGTCTTTAGGCACCCCAACAGCTTACTTCCTTGCAATGGCAGGGCTAAAAGTTTTAGTCATTGAATCCCGCTCCAGTGTTGGTCAGGGTTCCAACAAACACGCCATTGGCGGCATCCGCGCAACCCATTCCGATCCCGCAAAAATTCTCCTTTGCTCTCGCTCCATCGATATCTTTTCACATTGGCAAGAAGAACACGGGCAGGACATTGAGTGGCGTGCAGGCGGTTATAGCTTTGTCGCATATGACGAAGAAACCGAAAAGACGCTCAAAGACTTGCTCGAGATGCAGCACAATCTCGGATTGAACATCGACTGGCTCGACCGGGAGCCATTCCTTGACCTTGTCCCGGATATCAACCCCATCGATCTT
>JAGVUP010000202.1 GCA_019136215.1 Chloroflexota bacterium
ATATAAAGCGTTCGATTACTCGCCTTCTTCAGTCTTCTTGCCTTTTTCAACCACTTCAGGCTCACCAGCGCCTGCTTCAGCGGAAACTTCTGCAGGCTCTTCCACTGCAATGTAACCCACCGAGACAACCACTTCGCTGTGATCGGTGAGGATGGTGACCTTGTCGCCCAGATTGAGGTCGGCAACGGTGATGGAATCTTCAGGGGTCTCGATGACGCTGACGTCCACCATAATACGCTCAGGCATATCCTGGGGAAGACATTCGAGTTCGACCTCGTTGAGGCTGTGATTGAGCAGATAAATGGGATTCTCAAGCACAGGCGCCTCGCCGGTGAGCTCAATAGCCACTGGAGCGCGCATCTTCTCGGTCAGCGAGACAGCCAGGAAGTCCAGGTGGGTCAGGACGCTGTGGAGCACATCGCGCTGGCGATCGCGGACGAAAGCCTTGATTTTATTCCCGGCGACATCAACGGTGACCAGAGTGGTGGGGGTGATGCTGTTCATTTGGAGCGAAACGCTGTGGCGATCCATTTGGATAGCCTGGGCTTCGACCCTGTGCCCATAGATCACACCCGGCAGAATGCCGGTGCGGCGCAGTTGGGAAACCTGTTTCCCCTTGACTGTGCGTTTTTCAGCTTTGATAATGATTTCTTCTTGTGTAGACATATTTCCTCCGGGCGCCTCTCACCATCTTTCAGGTTACCCTCGCCCATAAATTTACCGGGTAAACCGGCAGTTTTCAATCTTACCCAGTCCCTCCTCAGGCGTCAAGGGGCACCCGGGTGCAAATTGACCAGCGGTGAAAAAATCTTGTTTTCGGGTGCCGCCCATCCCCCATAAACCTAATGAAACAACCTTTCGTCGATATTCTGATCGCGCGGGCAAGCAATAAGCAGGCGCAAGCAGAGACCGTCTGAGGGCTATGAGTTTGGAGAGGTCAGATTACTTTTTCTTTTCTTCCGCAATCACGTACTCCGGCACGAAGGTTTGGTCTGCGAAGGGCGGGCGAACGTAGGAGTCGTCGACCTGCTTGGGCGGCAGTTCCATCTTCGGCGGGGTGAGATCCTCGTAGGGTATCATGCTCAGCAGGTGGCTGATGCAGTTGAGGCGGGCGCGTTTCTTGTCATCCGCCTGCACCACATACCACGGGCTCTGCTTTGTATCTGTGAAGCGGAACATATCATCCTTCGCCCTTGAGTATTCCACCCAGCGTTTGCGGGATTCGAGGTCCATGGGACTGAGTTTCCAGCGCCGGGTGATATCGTCCATGCGCTGTTGGAAACGCCGCTCCTGTTCCTCATCACTGACGGAAAACCAGTATTTAATCAGAATGATGCCGGAGCGTATCAGCATTTTTTCAAA
The DNA here is from genome assembly GCA_019136215.1 of Chloroflexota bacterium. Taxonomy (GTDB): domain Bacteria; phylum Chloroflexota; class Anaerolineae; order Anaerolineales; family Anaerolineaceae; genus Mesolinea. The sequence goes on from JAGVUP010000202.1 coordinate 1,363, forward strand.
CTCGGGCACACTGCGGAAGAATTCCTCCACCTGCTCAGGCGTACAGAAACCCATCACGCGTTCCACGCCGGCACGGTTGTACCAGGAGCGGTCGAACACAACCATCTCCCCTGCCGCAGGCAGGTGCGCCACGTAGCGCTGGAAGTACCACTGAGTCTTTTCTTTTTCAGTGGCGACCGGCAGAGCGACAACGCGCACAATTCTGGGGTTGAGGGTTTCGGTGAGGCGTTTGATCGTGCCGCCCTTCCCTGCTGCGTCACGTCCTTCGAAGATGACCGCCACTTTCAGACCACGTTCCTTGATCCAGAGCTGCAGTTTCACCAGTTCGATCTGGAGTTTTCGCAGTTCCCGTTCATAAACCCTGGTAGAGAGCGGTTTCTGTTTCTTTTCCGGCGCTGCTGCTTTTGGCGCAGGTTTTGGGTCTTTCTCGGGCTCGCCTGGTTTTTCGGCAGCCGCCTTTGTCTTACTTGCTTTTTGCTCGGTTTTTGGGGTGTTTTTTGCCATGCTGACCTCTCATTCGATTAGGTTGGACGCAAAAACTACATTAAATTATACAATTAAAGACAATTTGTTAAGAGAAATTTTAACATATTTTGTTCCAAAACCTCACCTTTTTGTGTTTACAATCAGCGACTCTCGCGCTTGTAATCCACGAAGCGATAACCCACACCCCGTTCCGTCAGGAGGTACTGCGGATTCGCAGGATCTTTTTCGAGTTTTTTGCGCAGATAGTTGATGTAGAGGCGAACATAGTGCGGTTCGTTCTCGTATTCGTAGCCCCAGACCTTTGCCAAAATCTGGTCGTGCGTGAGCACCCACCCGGCATTTTTCACCAGGTGGTAAAGCAGGCGGTATTCCGTCGGGCGCAGCTTGACCAGCTCGCCTTCCACCCAAACCTCATGGCGATCAAAGTCAATGGTGAGGCGGTCATCGACCACGATTTTGCCGGTTTCATCGTCCGCTACAGTGCTTCCCCGCCGCAGCACTGCCCGGATACGGCTGGTCAATTCGCGCGGGCTGAATGGTTTTGTGACGTAGTCGTCCGCCCCCAACTCCAAGCCCCGCACGCGGTCGTCTTCTTCTCCCTTGGCGGTCAGCATGATGACAGGCGTTGAGCCAATATCGCGGATGCGTTCCAACACAGTGAAGCCGTCCAGGTCAGGCATCATGACATCCAACAAGACCAGATCAGGCAGAGTGGTCCGGAGTTTGTCAATCGCCTGCGTTCCGTTG
>JAGVUP010000038.1 GCA_019136215.1 Chloroflexota bacterium
AATTGTGCATGCGGTAACTGAGCGTGCCAAAGACCAGGGGACCGATAAACGTAGACGTTCGCCCCGCCACCGACAGGAAGCCGTAAAATTCGGTGGTCTTGCTGGCAGGCGCGAGCTGGCTGACCATTGTCCGGCTGACAGCCTGGGCGCCGGAAAGCGAGAAACCCGCAAAAGCGCCGATGATGAAGAAGCCAATGGTGGACTTTATGAAGAAAAGCACGATCAGCGAGATGACCAGGATGATGAGTGAGAGGAGAATGGAACGCTTGCTGGATTTTTCGTCCGAAAGCTTGCCGAATATTAGCGCGCCCAAAGCGCCGGTGATGTGGATGATGATGACGAAGATGATCAACTGCACTTGCTCAAGCCCAAAGAGCGTGGCGCCGATGATGGCGGCAAAATCCATCAGCATCATGATGCCGTCATTGTAGATCAGGAACGCGATCATGTAGCGCAAAAAAACTTTGTAATTGCGGATGTCTTTGAAGGTTTGGTAAAGGTGTTTGAAAGAGACCGAAAGCAAAGTTTCGCCCTCGGGGATCGGAATCACCGGGCTGGTTTCATGCACGCGGAAATACATCGGGAGGGATGAAATGGCATAGACAAAAGCGGTGATCAGGAAGGTGTAGGGGATAAATTCATTCCCGATGATCTGCAGGGGAACCACAGCGATCAGGAGCGTGACCACACCGCCTACCATGCCGATCGCCCAACCCTTACCGCTGATGTACCCGATGGTTTCGGGTGTGGAAACATCCACCAGCAAAGCGTCATAAAAGACCTGGGCTCCGCGGTAACCGGTCTCTGCCATAATGAAAAACACCATCGCCATTATTGTGTCGCCCTTACCGACGAAAAAGAGCAGAGCGGTAAAGATGACCGAAATTCCGGTGAAAACAAAAAGGAATAGCTTCTTCGAACGGGAAGAGTCTGCGATGGCTCCGAGAATCGGCGAAATCAATGCTACCAGGATGGCAGCGATTCCGACAGCGATGCCCCACATGCGAGTGCCTTCCGCCCCGCCCACCACCACGTTTTTAAAGTAGGCGGAGAAAACAGCCAGCAGGATGATGGCAGCATAGGCGGAGTTGCCGAAGTCATATAAATACCAGGCACGGCGTGCCTGGCGCGCGGTTTTGGTTTGCTCGAGGAGCGATTTGGGAGAGTTTTCCATTATAAGCACCTGTCTACGTTTTATGGTTGTAAAGACGCCTTATTGTATCAAACCCTGTGTAAAAAGGCGGAAAGAGCCTTGACAGAAAGAGCCTTGCCCAACTTATAAAACAGCTCCCTTAAGTGAGGGAGCTGTTTACCAAATAGTAGAACTTATTTATGGATTTCTGCCAGGCGTGCCTGATTTTGCTTGTAGGTGATCGACTTCATGATTTCTGCGGCGATTGAGGGTATCAGCACCAGCGGCAAAATTTCCGCCCAATCAATCCAGCGCAGGGCGGTTGTGTCGAACACGTCCCGCAGGAAGGGCATATAGATGACCAATAAAACCAGTAAGACCGAAACCAGGACGGCGACATTCATATTCTTGTTCGAGAAGATGCCGATCTTGGTCAGCGGGAAGTATTCCGAACGGGCGGTAAACGCGCGGAAGAGTTCGGAAAGCGAAAGGGTCACGAACGCGAAGGTTTCAGAAAGCACACGCGCTTCTGGAGCAGCAGTCTTCAGCGCGCCACCGCCCAGGAAGAACGCCAGCAGCGTTGTCGCGGTGATCGCAATGGTCTGGACGATGATGCCCTTAAGCATGAACTTGTTGATGATGGGTTCGTCCGAAGGTCGGGGCGGATGCTGCATGATATCCGGATCACCTTTTTCGGTGCCAAGCGCCAGGGCAGGCGCGCCATCGGTGACCAGGTTCAGCCACAAAAGTTGGATCGGCGCCAGCGGCGTGTTCCAGCCGAAGACTGTCGCCAGGAAGATGATCATTATTTCTGCAATGTTGCAGGAGACCAGATAGTAGACGAACTTGCGGATATTGCTGTAGATGATGCGTCCCTGTTCCACCGCCGAAACGATGGAAGCGTAGTTGTCATCGGTGAGGACCATGTCGGCAGTCTCTTTGGCAACGTCAGTACCGGTAATGCCCATCGCAACGCCGATGTCCGCGCGTTTGATGGCAGGGGCATCGTTGACGCCATCGCCAGTCATCGCGACCACTTCACCGTTATCGCGCAAGGCATCCACGATCTTCATCTTATGCTCTGGGCTGACGCGGGCGTAAACATCGGTGATCCTGACGATCTCGCGCATTTCCTCTTCGGTCGCGTGTTCGATGTCTGCGCCGGTGAGCACCTGGTGACCCTCGCTGAGCAAGCCGATATCTTCGGCAATAGCACGAGCGGTGTTGGGATAGTCGCCGGTGATCATCACCGAGCGAATGCCAGCCGTCTGGGCTTCTTTAAGAGCGGGTTTTACCTCGGGTCGGGAGGGGTCGATCATGCCGATCAAACCGACAAAGATAAGGTCTTTTTCGAGCGCTTCCGCAGTGATCTCGTTGGGCATCTCAGGCACAGGGCGATATGCCACACCCAAAACACGCAGCGCCTTGCCCGTCATCTGGTCGTTGGCGTTCAGGATTTGCTGGCGTAGTTCCGGGGTGAGCGGAACCGGCGTGTTGTCCATGCGGGATTGGAAATTGCAGAGGTTCAAAACCACATCCGGCGCACCCTTGACAGCGATCGTGTACCAGTTGGTCTTCTCATTGGTCACGTAAGGGGAAATATCGCCATGCCCGGGATTAACGATGTTGTGGATGGTGACCATGCGCTTGCGGGCAGAGTCAAAGGGAATTTCCTGTTTGCGGGGGTAGTTGTCGTTCACGACATTCGCGGCGGCGCCTGCTTTGAGGGCGGCTACAAGGATGGAGCCTTCAGTAGGATCCCCAACCATGCGGTAAGTTGTCTTCCCTTCGCTTTCGCCAGCAGACTCGAGCTGCGCATCGTTATTGATGGTGCCGACCCAAAGGGCAGTCCTGGCGGCAGGATACTTTTTGAGATCGGTAATAAGCTCGCCATCAGCATAAAAGTCGCCAACGGGCTCATAGCCGGTGCCGGTGATATCCACGAACTGTCCATCCACCCAGAGCTTTGTAACAGTCATCTGGTTTTGGGTGAGCGTGCCGGTTTTATCCGTGCAGATAGTGGTTACTGAGCCAAGCGTCTCAACGGATGCCAATTTGCGGATCAGCGCGTGGCGGTTGACCATTTCGCGCATGCCGCCTGCAAGGCTGATCGTCACGACGGCAGGCAAACCCTCCGGAACAGCGGCAATGGCTAAGGAAACAGCCACCATGAACAAAACAACGATTTCATCCCAAAACGCCTTGGAGCCCAAATTCAGGTCCCCCGGCGCCGCTATCAGGCGGATAACGCCAATCACGAAGACCAGGATGCAGATAACCATGGCTGCGATGCCGAGCGTCTTGCCGAGCTGCTCGAGGCGTTTCTGCAATGGGGTTTGCTCTTCTTCAACCGACTGTAGCATCGTGGCAATCAAGCCAAGCTGTGTGTGCATTCCGGTGGCAACGACCACACCCTTACCGCGCCCGTAGGTGACAGTGGTACCCAGAAAGGCAGTATTTTCGCGGTCACCCAGGGGAATGTCTGCCTGCAGGTTCGACTCGGCGGTCTTCTTGGCAGGAACGGATTCTCCTGTAAGGGATGCCTCGTCAATGCTGAGATTGACAGCTTCCATCAGGCGCACATCCGCGGGGATGAAATTGCCCGCTTCGATGAAGACAACATCTCCTGGAACGAGGTCACGCGCGGGGATCGACTGGCGGTGCCCATCGCGTAAAACCTGGGCTTCAGGAGCCGCCATCTTTTTGAGGGCAGCAAGAGAAGCCTCAGCGCGGGATTCCTGGACAACGCCCATGATCGCGTTGAGGACAACTATGAGCATAATGGCTCCGGCTTCCACCCAGTCTCCCAAAATCGCGGAGATGATCGCCGCGCCAATCAGCAGCCAGATAACGAAGCTATTGATCTGTTCCCATAACTTTTGCCAGACGGTGCGTCCGGCTCTCTCAACGAGTTCGTTGTGACCGTATTCTGCCAGGCGTTCTGCGGCTTCCGTGGCACTGAGTCCGGTTTCGAGCGGGACTTCGAGATTGTTCAACACTTCGTTCCGTTCAATCGCGTGCCAGGAGATCTTAAAAATATCGTCTTTTGTCATGCATTCTTCCTTATTACATAAATTCTACTTAAAACTCAAACTCTTATTATATCTAAAAACGCCACCAGTCTTATAAGGAAAACTCAGAAGGTTTCTGTTTCAAAAATCGATAGATTCAATTAAGGACAAAAAAGAGAGTTCCTGTCATAATTGGATTTGCAACAAAACAAAAAGGAGGAACTCTCAAATGACAGACGCATCTGTCTCAATCATTATAACGGTAAAAGCGGGGGAAGTGAGCGAAACGATCGAGAAAACCATCTCAGTGATGGAGATGGAATCGGAACTGAATAAAGTCTTTCAAAGCAGCCAGCAGCAGGTCACAGCCTTGCTGTTTGACTTGCTTGAAGCGCAATTACATGCCTATGTGAGCGCGCAAACGGAATGGAAGAACATCGGGACAGAGCAGCGCAGTGTCTTGTTGGAGAGCGGCAGCATCACCTATCGCAGGCACATCTACAAGGACAAACAAGGAAAGCGTAACGAGCCGTTTGATGACTCGCATTGCCTCACAATTCTATAAACCTATAAATTTAACTTATTGACACGGAACCTATTTCGGCTAAAATAGAGGCTACGCGGGCGTCGCCAAGTGGTAAGGCATTAGCCTTCCAAGCTAACATTCGTCGGTTCGAATCCGATCGCCCGCTCTTTTTATTTAACCTTCAGGATACAGTCGGTTCGAATACCCGCAGGGGGCACAGGTGTCCGATCGCCCGCTCTTTTTATTTAACCTTCAGGATACAGTCGGTTCGAATACCCGCAGGGGGCACAGGTGTCCGATCGCCCGCTCTTTTTATTTAACCTTCAGGGTACAGTCGGTTCGAATACCCGCAGGGGGTACAGGTGTCCGATCGCCCGCTCTTTTATTTAACCTTCAGGATACAGTCGGTTCGAATACCCGCAGGGGGTACAGGTGTCCGATCGCCCGCTCTTTTTATTTAACCTACAGGGTACAGTCGGTTCGAATACCCGCAGGGGGTACAGGTGTCCGATCGCCCGCATTTTCTTTTAATCTCACCAAAACGGTCGGGGCTTGCCTTTGAACAAACCTCATGCCTTGGACTGTTATGAGATTGTTGGTGATTTCGTCCTGAATTGATTTTGTTTTGTCATTTCGCTTTCGAGGAACTTGCCCATCGCTTCTCGGATCTACCAACTCGGATTTGCATGAATTTTTCTGCAACGGATGGGATTATACTTTCCTCTTTTTCAAAAACTGAGAGACGGAACCCATGTTGGTACGATTGTTTACACATCTTTTGGCATGATTATTGAATACACAAAAAGTGTATATGAACACCACAGACAGACAGTAAACCTTCATCGTCTGCAAACATGCCAAGACGCTATCAGAAGACGCTGGAATATCCATCTTTCTCAATTCAAATCCTGAAGCAGGTTTGGAGTAGTGTGAAGCCTCAGTTTCAGGATGCTTCTCTACTATTCCAACCAATTATCTATCTATAAACCAGAAATTAATGGTTATAGATCGTTAAGTTAACCTGTCAAATCTAATTCTTTTTGTTATAATAAATTCAAGTTTCTGAGCGCAACAGATACAACTTAATACTAACAACCATTAACTTCTTTATATTTCGTTCATAACTACAGGAGGATCCGTATGAACAGTTCCAGAAAGAAAACTCCATTGGCAATCATAATTGTCGATCTGCTCAAGGCGTGCAAAATGGCGGTTACCGCCATTATCCTCATGACCATCTGCTTTTCAGCCGTGTCACCGATCACGCCTGTTGCATCAAGCAGCTTGGAGCATCATCCCGACAGTCGTCGAATGGAGCAAGTGAACGTCTGTGCCAATCCGGTAATTTCCACAGACACGACCTGGACCGCAGGCAACATCTACCTGGCTGACTGTATTGTGACAGTAAACGCCGGGGTGACACTCACCGTTGAAGCCGGGGCAATTGTACGGTTTGGCGGCTCCGGCAGGGGGCTCAAGGTATTGGGAACACTCAACGTAACAGGTACTGAAGGCAACCCAGCTGTTTTCACCAGTTTGAATGATGATCCCACCAAGAACTGGTATGGTATTGTGTTGTACCAAAACAGCGCAGCCAACATCGATCACGCGCATATCCGTTATGCTGGCTCAGGGACCTGTGTACAAGACTTTGCGGACAGCCTCTACAACAATTGCAATAACCGTTCCCAACTGGACGTGCGCATGGGCAATCTGGTAATGAATAATTCAGAGATACGCGATGGCAGCAGGGATGGCATAACGCTGCAAACACCTGGTCTGACCCCTTCCATTCAAAACACAAGCATATCCAATAATTCGAACAGCAACGCAGGGGACAAAATAGGTTTTGCGATCACCCAAACAACCATCAATATGCAGCCTGCTTACGCGAACCTAAGCTTCGATGGGAACGATTTCGATCAGGTTGGAATAGTAATTGCCGAGCTTAACCAGGATGTCAGTTTGGGTGGGGCACCTATACGCTTCTATATTGGCAGTAACCTTAATATCCCTTCCGGGAGAACCTTGACCGTCCAACCTGGCACTGACCTGGATTTTACATTAGTAAATGCGACATTCACTGTTTTAGCAGGAGGCACTTTACTTATTCAGGGGAATCAGTCACAGCCTGTCACGATCAAAGATGTGGGCGTTGAGGTCTCTTTTGGAGGCATGGCGAATATGTCTTACGCTTATTTTGACGGCGGCAATCGTATCTATTATGGGCTATATGATCGGGCTGATGGAGTAAGGATCGATCATTGTAAGTTTCATAACTTCACTATATATGGTATTTACGCTGTCGCAGGGGTGGGTAATAGCATTCATCTGGAAGCAACAGATGTTGAGCTTGCCAATAATCAAAAAAATGGCATATATATTTCCAATAATGGTTCTGGCGGCATTTTTGACATGACCTGGATCGGCGGCAGGATCACAGGCAACAATGAAAACGGCATAAATGTCGCTTATGGGCCTGCCAGCCTGACACTAAAGGATCTGATCATTAGTGCTAATGGGCAAAACGGTCTGATTTCCACTGGTAACAATAACAGCCTCTATCTCGATAATGTGCAGATATCAAACAACACTAATGAAAGCATTTCCTGGAGCTGCAACGGATCGATCACCGCAAAAGATCTCAGCCTCAGTGGGAATGGGCGCGATGCTCTTGCGTTGTCCGGTTGCACTGTGACCAGCGGTCGGGAGTGGGATCTGGGTGAGGCGGGCGTTCCAGTGGTTGTCACAAACAATATTTCCGTCGAAAGCGGAGGCGTCCTTTCTATTGCCCCTGGAACGAGGCTTGGTTTTGAAGCATCCAAGTCCATGAGTGTCCGCCCGGGCGGCGCGCTTTATGTCTTGGGAACAGCCGACGAACCCATCGTTTTCAGCCGGGCGTATGAAACCCAATCCGGGGATAACGCGTGGCTTGGATTAACGAATCTTAGGGGCACCATGATCCTGCGGCACTGTGAGGTAGCTTACACCAATTCTGGCTCTCAGTATGCTGGTATAACCGTTGGGGCTGATACTGCGAACCCTGTTACAAATACGATCATTCAAAACTGCAGGATCCACGACAATGGTGTGGGCATCAAGGCATATGCCCCATCCTCATCAACTACAACCATTGTCTACAACGAGTTTCATGACAACGCAACCCACGCGGTCAGAAATAATGGTTTTGGCGAGGAAGCGATAAATGCTTACTACAACTACTGGGGAGATCCAACCGGACCATGCCATGCCACACTAAATCCAGGTGGTTTGGGCGATCCTGTGGGCGATAAAGTCAATTTCACCCCATTCCTCACTGCCCCGCCTGAAGAATCGACGTTGGTGGGCGAAATGTGGGTCAGCAGCGCGGGACCCAGCTTGATCAGTCCCGGGGAGGTGAATGACTACGCCATCCAGTACCTCAATCTGACAGATGATTCCATCCTGGATGCTGTCGCGGTGATCCAACTCCCGTTGGCAGGCAGCTACATCAGCAGCACCAATGGCGGCATTTACTGGCCAGCACGACACCAGGTGTTCTGGCCGCTTGGCGACATCGCCCCCGGAACGCAGGGTATGTTGACCGCAAGAGTGCGCTTCGACTGGGGTCTGCCTCGCAGCTACAAGGATGGATCCTACACTGTTCTGGCTGGCAGCAATTACCAGAGCGAGGCTCTTGATTTTGACGATTACCTGAACTTTGACAGAGACGTGCTGAACGATATTGTTTCGATTGATATTTCTGTAATTCCTGCATCTCCAGCCTTTGAAACGCTCTACGCCGAAGCGATCGCAGAGGGCTTCGAATTCAAGGGAGCTTATCAAAACACCTTTGAGAGCGGCAATCTCTCCTACCTGGCTGCGATGCGCACGCCAGACAAACGCACTGCCCGCTTTATCATCCTGGATGAGGATGGCTATGCTACCGCCTCCACAACAGACGGCAGCACCTTCTACTCGATCCAGGACCTTAATGGCGGTCAACATTCAAACTTGCTTACGCTCGAAAGCACCTTATGGGGAAGCTGGGCTGATCCACAAGGTACAAACAGCATCCTGGCAGAGTGCAGTTACTCCCGTTGTATGCGCAACTGCAGTATGAAAAAGATCTCTATTGAGATGATGAAAGACGCAGCTAAACGCGCGGGGGGATGGCTGTTAGCCGTCCCTGTCATTGGCGGCATTGCCGGTGCCGCCTGGGCAGTCTATGAAGTGGCGGATATGTCACACGACATCTATCTGTGTCACGAGAGCTGCACGATCAACCCCCACACAGGCTGCTGCAATCCCGGGGAAATCTTGTGGGCGCCGTCAACCCTGATGGGCAATACCAGTTGCAGCAGATATGTCTGCCATGACTCATCGCTCTCCTATCCCCCAACCCCAAACAGTACTGATCCCTGTGGATATGGCAATCGCTGTGTGGCTGGCTATGGAAGTAAAGGCGGCTGTAAACCTTGTATTGAGGATTATAAACTTTCGGTCGGATTGATCGGTCCTGAAATGCTGGTTGAGTCTGCTTGCCAATCCGGCACGATCAATGGCGTCAAAAGGAAATTAAACAGATGCAGTGAAATGGGGATCCGTGTAGCCAAAGACCCCAACGCGATCTACGGTCCGGTCGGCGACGTTTTGCCGGAGCAGGAAATGGATTACCGCATTACCTGTGAAAACGAAGGCGAAGGGAATGCCTATGGGGTCTACATCATCAATGACTTACCGGAGCAATTGGACGAGAGCACACTGGTGATCAATAACGGCGGAGTATACCTGTCCGATGAGAGACAGATCGTTTGGTATATCGGAGAGCTGGCTCCGAAGGGAGAGGTCGGTTCAGAGGCAGAAGTAACGTATTCAGCCCAGTTGAAACCAGGTTTAGCGACTGGCACAGCGGTGGTGAACCAGGCGACGGTGTACTTCCCAAGTGTGCCTGAGGAGACCCCCACCAACACCTGGGTGAACGTTATTTACCCTCTGGCGGCAACACCAATGCAGCTTGAAACAGGTTACATGACCCCGCTGACCATCACCCTCGAAGGTCGGCCTGCTGGCAGCCTGACCTTCAGCCTGGAAAGCCTGCCAATCGGCGGCACGCTGGAAGGCGAACTGCCCAACCTGACTTACACTCCTATGGAAAGCTTCACCGGCACAGATTTCTTCGCTTTTACTGTCAGTCTGGATGGAGAAACCAGTCAACTGGCACAGGTGACGATCGAGGTCTCCGCCAGTGGGGACGAAACCAGCCCGAGTGTTTTGTGGGTGATGCCAGAAGACCAGCAAACGGATGTTGATTATTCCACATCACCAATTATTAATACTCCTGAAGGGGATGTCTATGCGCCGGTCATCGTGGCTAAATTGAGCGAAAGGGTTCAGGAGGAAACAATCACCTCATCAAGTGTTACGGTCATGGAAGTTGGCGGGACGGTCATCCCAAGCAAAGCGAGTTTTGACCCGGCAACCAACCTGCTGACGATCAAGCTGCTCTTGCCATTGGAGGGAATGAAATCGTATTTGGTGACACTGACTACCGGCATAACAGACCTCAACGGTAACGCCCTAAGTGAAGAATACACCTGGCAATTCTTCACGTCGATCAAGAGTGGTGTCTTTTTGCCATTGATCATCAAGTAGCAATAGTTTTTCAGCTCAATTCCTCAGACCGGGATATCGCATTTATCCCGGTCTTTGATTCCATGGGCGGTAATGGGGGCAATCTCTTTGAAACCGCCCTGATCAGAGCTGTACTTTTCTTGCGTCGCGTGAATACCGGTACATCATCCGCCCAGGGTAATCACAACCTCAAGATAGTGGTTCCCAAGGTTTTTCCCTCTAATCAATGGACGTCTAAGATTGGTCTGTTCTTGTAGGAGCAGACCCCCTGTTCCTGCCCGGGGTAATCACGGGGCTACCCCCGCCCTCGCCAGTATTCTATGAAAGCGGTCTACGTCTTATCCTTCTCCAACAACTTCCGGATCGCCTGGAATACCTTACCGTTCAGGAGCAGGGCGATGGCTTCGGGGACTTTAATAGGCACGCCGCCCAGGATGTAGGAGCGCAGAGGCGCGTCCATGATGGAAGCATCGATGATGCGTTCGTTCGCTTCCTGAAATTCCCCGCCGCCTAAAGCCGTCTTGGTTCCAAATTTCTTGATAATCACAGCCAACAGTTTTCCCCTGAGGCTTTCGCGGGCATCCCACATGGTGGCGTTGAGGTCGTATTCAGCGGGCTCACCCTGAGGGTCAGGCGGAATGGAAGCGCCGTAGACAGCCTCAAAGGCTTCCGCAGAAACGCGCAAAGCGCCACTGCCGTAGGCGTAGTAACAGGGAGCGGTCTCGGTGTAATTCGGCACGCGCGCCTCAGGCAGGTTCGTTTCCACCGCGATCTGCGCCTCAAGCGGAGTATCAGCAGAAGATGTCCCCACCAGAAGGCGGTACTCTCCCGCTTCGCAGTGCCAGGCGCGGAGGGATGTGTTCCAAAACGCAAAATCACTGTGTCGCAATTTGAGGCGGACGGTCTGACTCTCACCGGGAGCGAGCACCACCTTTTCGAATGCCTTCAATTCCATCCGGGGGCGAAAGATAGCGGATGCCGGCGGAGAAACGTAGAGCTGGATGACCTCGCTGCCCGCGCGTGAACCGGTGTTGATGACGCGCACGCTGACTTCCAGGTCTTCTCCGGGCGCAAGAGAGCTCCGGTTGAGTTCCAGGTTATCGACCCTGAAGCTGGTGTAAGACAATCCGAAGCCAAATGGGAAGCAGACAGCCTTTTGGAAGGTCTGGTAATAGCGGTATCCCACAAACACGCTTTCACGGTATTGGTTGCTGAAGCGTCCGCCGAACTGGCTGTGTGAGGGTGCGTCCTCCGCCGCGAAAGCCCATGTCTCTGCCAGTTTGCCACAGGGGTTGGCGCGCCCCAAAAGCAAATCAAGCGAGGCTGCCCCCGTCATCTGCCCTGCCAGTCCTACAAGCAGCACGGCTTTGACCTTCGCGAGCCAGGGCAACCGTACCGGCGAGCCGCTCTGCAGCACGACCACCACATTCTGATTTACGGAGGTGATTTTCTCGATCAGGGAGTTCTGCGCCGCCGGCAAATCCATGTGCAGGCGGTCATAACTTTCGGCTTCATCAATGTCGCGCAGACCCGCGAAGAACAGCACGAGCCTTTTCCGCCGGGCAAGTTCCACGGCTTCTTCCGCGAGACGTTGGTCTTGCCTGGCTCCAAGCGTGTAACCGCGGGCGTACTCCCAGCCCAGGTTTTCCTCCCGCAGAGCGTCGAGGAAAGAAACCACCCTTAATGGGTTCACAAGGCTGCTGCCCGCCCCCTGATAGTGCGGTTTCTCCGCCAGCATGCCGATCACCGCCGCGTCTGCGTTCGCCGGGAGAGGCAAGAGTTCCTGCTCATTTTTCAGCAAGACCGCAGACCCGAGGGCAAGCTTCTTCGAGACGGTTTCAAAATCCGCGGTCTGCCAGGTTTTGGAGGGTTCGCGTTCTCCGCGCAGCTTCGCGATAAGTTCCAACAAGTTGCCGACTGCCCGGTTGAGGTCGTTCTCTGTGATGGCTCCCGAGCGTACGCCTTTGAGGATGCGCCTCACCCCAAATTGCCCCACCGGCGGCATTTCGAGGTCGGTGCCGGCGGGAATGGCGGTGGCGCGGTCATTCATGCCGCCCCAATCGGTCATGAACAGTCCTTCAAAGCCCCATTCATCCCGCGCGATTTTGCTTAGAAGGTCCGCATGCTCGCTGGTGTAGGTGCCGTTGAGCTTGTTGTAGGAGCTCATCACGGTCCATGGCTGCGCTTCGTGGATGGCGATCTCAAATGGCTTGAGGTAGATCTCGCGCAGCGCACGCTCATCGATAACCGAGTTATTGATCATCCGGCAAAATTCCTGATTGTTTGCCGAAAAATGCTTCAAACAGGCAGCGGTGCCCTGGCTCTGGACGCCGCGAATATAAGCGCTTGCCAGCTCACCTGCCAGGAGGGGGTCTTCGGAAAAGTACTCAAAATTCCGTCCGTTGAGAGGATGGCGTTTGATGTTCACACCCGGTGCCAAAAGAACATCCACGCCAGCGGCTTTGGCTTCCGCGCCGAGGGATTCACCGAGCTCGAAGACGAGGTCGCGGTCAAAGGAACACGCGACAGCCGAGAGGCTCGGGTAGCTTGTGGCAGGGACGCTCGTATCCAGACCCGATGAATTCTCTTTGGGCATTATTCTTCTCAAGCCGTGAGGTCCATCATGCAGGGCTAACGGTGCGTTCTGTGTATTCAATCAAGGTTATTTCCTCCTCAGACGGGCAGCGGGGTAGATTAGAGAACTCCGGTCAGCAGTAAGACCGCCAGAATGACAACGACAGCGCCGACCGACAGCAAAATATAGAAGTTGATCGAGGCAGCTTTATCCACCGTGCCCAGGTCGCTCAACACACCCTCTTTGGCTTGCGCCTTGAAGTCCACTTTGCTGATGACCATGTCCAGTTTCTGATAAAGC
>JAGVUP010000134.1 GCA_019136215.1 Chloroflexota bacterium
CAGAAAATCGGCGGGTTGAGGACGGTCATAAGGTTGCAAAATTATAGTTCAGATTGTCCTCAACCACGCCCGAAAAACTAACGCGCCTTTGTGTAAATTTGCCTAATACGCCTTTTTTGGATCGGTACCAATCATTTGAAGCCGGGCGGAATTGGAAGCGTTGAAAGCTCTGAGTATGCAACGCGTCCAAGCCGCAAAGCCCCTACTATGATTTATAATCAAAGTAGATTGAACTACTGATCAAGGAGAGGCTTTATGGAACTCAATCCAAAAGAATTTTATTTCGGTCAAGCCTATGACCTCGCCGCCAAGGCGGTGATCCCCGACAAGCTGACCTTCTACGACCCCAGCGACCTCACCACGCACGCGGTGATCACCGGCATGACCGGCTCCGGCAAGACCGGCATGGGCATCATCCTGCTCGAAGAAGCCGCGCTGCAGGGCATTCCAGCCATCCTGATCGACCCAAAGGGCGACCTCACCAACCACCTGCTTCACTTCCCGAAGCTGCTGCCTTCGGACTTTGCCCCCTGGGTGGATGAGGATATCGCCAGACGCGAAGGCAAGACCCCCGAGCAGGCTGCCGCTGAAGCCGCGGAAAACTGGCAAAAAGGGCTGCAGCGCTCGGGCATCGACCAGGCTCGCATGCAGAAGCTGGCAGACAACGTGGATTACGCCATCTACAGCCCGGGCTCAGACTCCGGTTTTTCGGTCAGCATTCTTTCCTCCCTCAAAGCGCCCTCCATCCCCTGGGAGGAGAACACGGAGATCCTGCGCGAAAACATCAGCAGCACCGCTACCGCCCTGCTCGAACTGGTGGGCTACAAAGACATCGACCCCGTCCGTTCGCGGGAACACATTCCAGAACTGGCTGCAGGGGCAGCCGCTCGATATCGGCGCTTTCCTCTTCTCTCCCGACGGCAAACCGCGCCACAGCGTTTTCTATCTCGCGCACCTGGCGGACCAGGAACGCATGTTCTTCATTACCCTGCTCTACTCCGCGGTGGAGACCTGGATGCGAACGCAGTCCGGCACCTCCAGTCTGCGCGCGCTGGTCTATTTTGACGAGATCGTCGGCTACCTCCCGCCCATCGCCAACCCACCCAGCAAGCCGATCATCCTGCGCTTGCTCAAGCAAGCCCGCGCTTTCGGCGTTGGGTTGGTGCTTGCCACCCAAAACCCGATCGACCTGGACTACAAGGCGCTTTCAAACACCGGCACCTGGATCATCGGCAAACTCCAGACCGATCAGGACAAGCAGCGCCTGCTCGACGGGCTGGCAACCGCAACCGGTTCCTTTGACCGCGCATATTTCGACAACACCATCTCATCCCTGGGCAAGCGCGTTTTCCTGCTGCACAACGTCCACGCGAAAGCTCCGGAAATCTTTACCACCCGCTGGGCGATGAATTACCTGCCCGGTCCGATCATGCGCACAAAGCTCGCGGAGCTTAATCGTCTGGTGGGAGCGGACGTGCTGCAGGTCTCAAGCGCAGCCCTGGGCAGCGCGCCGGTCAGCAAGGAAGAAGTGCTGGGCGGAGCCGGCAAAGACCTGCCAGGCAGCCCCAACGAACCTGTCCTTTCCGCCAATGCCAGCGTGGTTTACCTGCCGGTCACGGTCAGCCTCAGCGACGCGCTCAAACTGGCTGCCGAACGCGGCATCCCTTCCAACGCGGAACAGCGCTACCACTACGAACCAGCTTTGGTAGGTCAGGCTAAAGTGTATTTTGCCAATCGCACTTATGCAGTGGACCAGGAAAAGAAGATCTCAGTCAACCTTCCCGGCATCGAAGGCCGTGGCTTGGTGCGCTGGCTGGATTTTCAGCACGACCCCATCGACATGCAGGCAACAGAATCCCGCCCCTTGCCAAACGCCACCTTTGGCGATCTACGCTATCCGTTTGACGATGAGAAGAATATCGCCAGCCTTTCGAAGGATTTCCAGGAATGGATCTACCGCGATAACAGCCTGACCCTCTACACTAATGACGCGCTCAAACTAACCTCCAAACCCGACGAGAGCCGTGAAGATTTTGAAAACCGCTGCGCCCATGCCACCCGGAGTGGGCAGTCGGACGCGGTCAGGAAAATTGAAGACAAATACGAGAAACTTCGCAAGGCGATCGAAGCCAGGAAAATGAAGGAAGAGATCGAGCTTGAGAAGGATAAGAAGATCCTCAATCAACGCCGCATGGAAGAAGCTGGTACAGGTCTTTCCACTGTCATCAGTCTTTTCTCCGGTCGTAAGAAGAGCATCAGCAGCTCGCTTACCAAACGCCGTCTGACCTCGACCGCCAAGTCAAACGTGGAAGAGTCGGAATTGATGATCGAAGAATACAACAAGCAGCTTGCTGAACTGGATGAGAAGATGAAAGAAGAAATCGACGCCTACCAGGAAAGCGCGCAGGATGCCGCCGGAACCGTCCGCGAAGTCACGATCAATCCCCTCAAGAAGGACATCGTCCCCGAATTCTTCGGCTTGGGCTGGCTGCCGCACTACGCCTTTAAAGACGGCGAGCGTTGGGTATTGATTCCCGCGTATCGCTAAAATAATGAGAGATGAAAAACCCGCCGACGGCGGGTTTTTTGTTTTTCAGATGAAGCGGCGCCCTAATCCCGGGGGGTGGCGGCGGTAACCGCGCCGAGCTTGTTCACTTGCAGGCTCCACTCGCTGCCCGGAACTGCCTGCTGGTAGAGGGCGTAATCTGTGGTCTGCAGGTCATACTGCTTGCTGCCGGCGCTGAACCAGATCGTATAGGTTTCGGTGGCTTGCCCGATCCGCTCGGTGCTGGTCAGGTTAGCCGCGGGCCAAACCGCGTTGAGATCGGTGCCGCTCAGGCGCAGCGTCTCTCCGTAGGTCCAGCGCATGGCTTCGTAGCTGCAATATTCCTCATAGACCTTATAGTAGCAGTCCTGCACGACCTGACCCACGCCGGTGCCGGTATCAACGGTGTAGGGCTCACCGCAAACTTCCTCCGAGTTTTCGGCAGGCTCGTCAGAATCATAGTGGTACTTCAGGGAGCAGTCCTGGATGGTGGCATCCAAAGGGATGTTCGCCGCCCAATCGCTGTCGCGCGTGAGCTGGTAATATTCGACGATCACGGCTCTTTCCCAGCGTGTGGAAGAAACTGTCGCGGTAATTTTATCCGTGCGCAGCATGCTGATGAGCAAGAAAAGCCCAAACACACACACTGCCAGCAGTACCAAAATCAGGATGACCGGAGCCTTACCTGTTTTCGGAGCTTGAGCATGCGCGGATCTTTCGGGACTCGCCGCTCCCTCTGGCTGGTAAGGTTCAATCACCTCTCCTGAAGGTCTGGAGGTCGCACCCACCGAGAGATCTCCCCCGCACTGCACACAGGTCTTGGCGTCCGCGGTGTTGCGCGTCCCGCAATAGGGGCAATGTTTATCCGGACCCGAGCGCGCCATGCGGATGAGAGCCTCGTCCTTGATGAAATTGAACGTGTTGGGGTCCACCTGCTCAAAGCGCACATTCAGGGGCTGCGGAGCCCCGCAGCTCGTGCAGGATTTAATAGCGCCAGGATTCTTTGTCTTGCAGCTATCGCATGTCCATACTAATTCAATGTATCCAAGAATTTTTCGCGCCATTACACCTCGTTTATGCTTAATTCAACCGCTTTGTCAGGACTCATCCTGTTTGATAGTCGTTTGCACAGCCCGCAAACCCAGGATGGCAGTCAAGGGGACAGATCCCAGAAAAAAGGGAATGAAGGTCGTGACAGATAATCCCAAAAGGATCAGGACCGCCAACGCGATCAGGGCAGTGAAGCCCGGATGCAAAAGCATGACCGCCAATCCGTTCTTCCAGGCAATTATAAGCTTTTTTTCTTCCTGCAGAAAAAAGCAATTAACTGAAAAAAACTGCCAGACCAACCAGAATAAGCCCAAACCGAGCATTAATATCATTAGCGGCAGGGCGATCGGATGGTCCACGTTGTGATAGAACCAGACATTAAAAGCTTGCAGCGCCAGAACGAACAAATTCAGCAGCCCCCAGGGCAGGCTTTGGCGCAGGTGCCCCTTAAAACCCTTCCAAAAACCGACAATGCCGGTGCGGACGCCGTGGGTCAGGTCCAGCGCTTGTTCGTAGACGCCAAAAATTGCCGCGGGATACAGAACCACGCTGAGGCTGAGCAGAAGGGCGATCAGCGCCACCAGCATCTGGTTGGACCAATCCTCCCACCAGAGTTTGAGCGCGTCCCAAAGGACAGGGAAAGCAGCTTTTGCGGACATGGCTTGATTATAATAGATGCAAACCAAGTGCAACCAGGAGCCCGGTATATGTTGACCCCAGAAAATACCCTCTTAATCGTGATTGACGTCCAGGGCAATCTTGCCCGGGTTGTTGCCGAGAGTGAATCGGCTATCCGTGCGATCGCACGGTTGGTGGAGGGAGCAAAACTGCTTGAGATATCTATGCTGCTCACCGCGCAAGTGCCTGAAAAAATTGGGCACACGATCCCCGAGATCGCCAGTCTGCTGCCCGATCAGACCGACCTGCCCCGCGTGCACTTCAGCATCTGGCAGGATGAAGCCGTGAGGCAGGCAATTCTTGGCAGCGGGCGCCGGCAACTGCTGCTCTGCGGCTTCGAAGCGCACATCTGCCTCTATCAATCCAGCATGGATTTATCAGACGCAGGGTTTGAGGTTTACCTGGCGGCGGATGCTGTCTCCTCACGCGATCCGTACAACAAAAAGATCGCTCTGCATGAGCTGAGCAGTCAGGGGATTCACCTCACGACCGTTGAGATGGCGCTTTTCAGCCTCTTGCGGTCTGCACAACACCCTGCCTTTAAAACCGTTTCCAGGTTGATAAAGTAATCTCCTCATGGTTACCTATTTTTTAAATGTGATTTAGTCATTGGTAACCAGCCGGCTTGTTTAATGTTAATTTATTGTTTCTCTAATCTCAATTTAATGTTTATCTTATTATTAGAAGGTAACATTTATCTATCCTATATAGGAGGAATCGATGTCAACTGTTGATCGACCCCAAAACAAGCAAAAGAAAAAAATCGGCCTCAGGCTGTTAATCATATTTATCATTCTCGCATTAATCACTGGAGCGGTTTTCCTGAACCAGCAGCGTGTACGCAGAGCAAAAGAACAGGCGCTCGCCCAACTGGAAACCGTTCCATACGCGCGCGAGACGCTCACTTCCACCATCAGTGGCGCCGGCACCCTCCGCCCGCGCCAATCAGCCACACTTTACTGGCAAACCTCCGGCTTTATTGGAGAGGCGGGGCATGAAGTCGGTCAGGAAGTCCAAGCGGACAGTATCCTTTACCGCCTCGACAGCAGCCGCTTGCCTGCAGAAATGCTGCAGGCACAACTCAATCTGCTCAACGCCCAAACCAGTTTGCAGAACCTTGAATCCGACACGGATTTACAGCGCACCACCCTGCAGAACAATCTGACGAACGCGAATAATTCTCTCGCCAAGCTTGAGATGAATTTGCTCGAACTTACTGAACGCGAATGTACGGAGTGGCGGCTAAAAAACCTGCAGACCGCTTACGATGACGCGCTTAAGAGTTATCGGGATTGGTCGACCCAGGAACGTTGGCTTCAGGTGCAGGCTGCCCGCGCGGACCTCGATTATTGTGATCCTGTTGTCATCGCCAGAGAAACAGACTCGCTCAATAATCAGATCAACCTTCAAAAGCAAAATATTGCCGCCTGGCAGGCTGAGTTGGAAAAAATTGCCAAGGGTCCTGACCCTGAAACCAAAGAAAAGCTCGAATTACAACTGGAACTTGCCGAAAAACAATGGGAAGCACAGGCGATTACCGCCCCCTTCGATGGAGTTATCACTCTTCTGATCTACGAACCAGGCGATATAGTCGCTGCCGGCAGTCCAGCAGCCCAGATCGCAGATTTTTCTGAGCTATTCGTGGATGTTCCCGTTTCGGAGGTGGATATCCCACTGATCAAAGTTGGACAGGAAGCTGAACTGGTCTTTGACGCTTTCTTCGATCAAACTTTCACAGGCAAAGTCGCTGATGTTTCCACGATCGGGGAAAACTCCGCTGGAATCGTCAACTACAACGTAAGCATTAAGCTGGAAGCGAATCATGAAGGCATAAAACCAGGCATGACCGTCGGCGTGAGCATCCTGGTGGAAGAGAAACCGAATACCTACACGGTTCCAGCAGAGTCCGTAGTCAGCCGGAATGGCAAATACTATGTCTACGTCCTGCGGGACGGAAAACCAGTCGAGGTCGAAGTCAAGATCGGCGCGTATTCAAGCCGCAAGATCGAAGTCCTTCAGGCTGACATTCAGGATGGGGAATTGATCCTGCTCTCACCGCCTGTCTCACTGATGGATTCGTTAATGCAAATGGGCAGGTAAGAATGGAACTTTCTCCCCAGGCTGCAAAGCCTGTGATTGATGTGCGCGGTCTTACCAAGGATTACTACCTTGGCGAGATTGTCGTCCCAGCGTTGCGCGGCATCGACCTCCAGATCTTCCCGGGCGAGATGGTTGCCATCATGGGTCCAAGCGGATCGGGGAAGTCCACTCTGATGAACATGATCGGTTGCCTGGACTCGCCAACTTCGGGCGAATATTACCTCGACTCACTGCTTGTTTCGGATCTGCACGATGATGATCTTGCGGTTGTCCGCAATCAAAAGATCGGCTTTGTCTTCCAGAAGTACAACTTACTGCCCCGTATTGACGCGATCGAAAACGTCGCATTGCCTCTGCGCTACAGCAAGAACACTGACAACATGCGTCAGCGCGCGGAAGCGGCGCTTCAAGCTGTTGGGCTTGGAGACCGCATGCGCCACAAACCCAACGAACTTTCCGGCGGGCAACAGCAACGCGTGGCGATTGCCAGGGCGCTGGTGAACGAACCGGCAATCCTGCTGGCAGACGAACCAACCGGCAATCTGGATTCCCAATCGGGCAGAGAGATCATGGAATTGCTCCTGAAGCTCAACCAACAGCAGAACACCACCATCGTGCTCGTCACCCACGATCCCACCGTGGCAGCCAATGCCGAGCGGATCGTGCAGCTTTTTGATGGTTTGGTAAAATCCCCGGAGGCAATCTCATGAAATTCCTGCAAGCTTTAAAAGAAGCGATTGCGAGCCTCTCAGCCAACAAAACCCGCTCGTTATTGACGGTATTGGGAATCGTTATTGGCGTCGGGGCGGTTATTGGGGTTCTCTCAATCGGGCAGGGGGCTGAAGCCAGCATCATCGGGCAGATAGAGTCGATTGGGACCAATGTCATCTACGTTTACAGAGGCAATAGCGCCAAAAACGTCACCAACCCACGCCGCCTCACCCTGACAGACGCCGACGCACTATCCAACCGAGTCCGAGCCCCGCACATCCTGAACGTCGCCTCAGTTCTTTTTGGTCAGACCAGCGTCCGTTTTGGAGACGAAAGCACGCAAACTTCCATCATGGGAGTGGCAGAAAACTATGCCGAAGTCACTGATCTCGACCTCAGCGAGGGAAGCTTCTTCACAGAAAGCAACGTCACAAGCCGCAGCTCGGTAGTCGTAATCGGACCTGAGCTCGCTGAAAGGCTAACTGGACGGCGAACCGGAATAATAGGCACAACCGTACACATCAACAATTATCCCTTCCGAGTAGTGGGCATCACGACCGCGAAAGGAGGCAGTCAGTTTTCCAACCCTGATTTGGATGTCTATATCCCGATTACTACCATGCAGATGCGGGTGCAGCGGCAGAGCGACACAAATGCCGTGGATTTTTTGCTGATCCAGGCTCAGGATTCGCAGTCAATCGACCTGGCGATACAGGAAGCCAAATCTATTTTACGCACCACTCACCGCCTCACCAGCCGTCAGCCGGATGATTTCACCCTGACCAACCAAGAGGATATTCTCTCTATAGCCAACTCGATCACCAAGGTTTTAACGATTTTCCTGGCTGGGATCGCTGCCATCTCCCTGCTGGTGGGCGGCATCGGGATCATGAACATCATGCTGGTCTCTGTCACTGAACGCACCCGCGAGATTGGTCTGCGCAAAGCGTTGGGAGCGCGCAAGTTTGATATCCAACTGCAATTCCTGACCGAATCCGCCATGTTGAGCGTGTTTGGCGGTTTGATCGGTATTGGACTTGGTTGGCTGCTTGGTAAAATCGTTGGTCTCATCGCTGCCAACTCCGGAACGCCCCTTATTCCTGAGATCAGCCTCAAGTCCGTGTTGCTTGCCACCCTATTTTCACTCGCGGTTGGTCTCTTCTTCGGTTGGTATCCCGCCCTGCGCGCCGCCAACCTGGAACCAGTCGTGGCGCTCAGATACGAGTAGACGGTTTACTCGATTGCTGATAGATCAAAAGAGGCGCCGAAGCGCCTCTTTTGATTCAACACGAATTCTTTACTCGCGGAAGCCAAGAACCACATCAATATCCAGCGTCCTGCCATCACGTAGAAGGGTGAAGGTGATCGTCTCGCCTGGGTTCTTGTTCACGACCATGTAGCTCATCAACTCGCTGAAGTCCTTGATCGGCTGCCCATCCACCGCGATGATCAGATCGCCTCCCTTATACAATCCCTGCACAGAGCTTGGAACGTTACCGCCGCGGATGCCCGCCTTATCTGCCGGACCGCCCTCCACCACAGAGGAAACATAAGCGCCGGTGGTTTGCGGCAGGTCCAAAACTTCCATCATTGCCAGCGACATGCTCGAATAACTGGTGAGCCCCAGGTATGGGTAGGCGTAACTGCCCTTCTCGATCAGCGAAGGCACCACTTTACGCACTATGTTGGAAGAAATCGCGAAGCCAATGCCGGTATTGATGGCATCCCCGCTGACGCTCCATCCGGCGGTCTGGATCGCGCGGTTGACGCCGATCACTTCGCCGTTGAGGTTCAAAAGAGGTCCGCCGGAATTGCCCGGGTTGATCAGCGCGTCGGTTTGGATGGTGTCTCCCGATGAGTAATACGCGCCGGAGGAAGTCTGACGCATCGAGTCCAACACCCGCCCCCTGGCAGAGACAACGCCGACTGTCATCGTGCCGCTTAAGCCATAGGGATTGCCAATTGCCACCACGGTCTGCCCGACTTTGATCAGGTTCGAATCCCCCAACGGCAGCGGAACCAGTTCATCCGGGTCCATGTCCACTTTGATGACAGCCAGGTCAGAATCTAAGTCTGTTCCGATCACCTGACCGTAAACTTTCAGCCCGGACGAAAAATGCACCTCGAGCCGGTCGATTTCACTCGCGACGTGGTAATTGGTGACGATATGACCGTCTTTGTCGATCACAAAGCCGGTTCCCTGCCCAGAACCCTGTTCTGTGGAATACTGCAGCGAGACAACGCCGGGGCTGTAAGTCTCATACAATGCCTCGAGGCTGCCTTCCAAGGCGGCATATTCAGGCACCGGGATGATATCGGATGTCTGAGGGGGCAAGGTGGTCGGAATTTCCGTAGTCTCGCTTGAGGGAGCCTCCATTTCAGGAATCAAGCTATGGAGATTCACTCGGGAAAGGGAACACGCTGTGCTGACCACGATGATGGATAAAAGAAAGAATAGCGTTCGTAATTTGTTTTGTTTCGTCATTATTCACCTTCTGATAGAGCAATTATTCATTCTATGCAACTTTATCATAACCACTTTTCATTAATGGATTATATAAATTTGGTATAGAAGCAGGCAATCGCATCTTATCCGAATGTGTATTGAATGATGAGTTATGCTTGTAAGAGTGTTGGATTGCAACGCGATTTCCTTGATAAGAGAGAGCTTTTATCGGGAAAGAAACGGATCCTCTTTGGGACACAAAACGGCTGGTTTTCCCAGCCGTTTTGTGTGCATTAGCCTGAAAATCAGCTCAGTCCCAATATCTTACCCGTCTCAAAATCGATGTCGATGTCGTAATAGGCTGGTCTGGTGGGCAAGCCCGGCATGGTGCTCATCGTGCCCAGGAGCGGGTAAACAAAACCCGCGCCAATCGACGCGCTGACGTCCCGAATGGGAATGCGGAAGCCTTTCGGCACGCCCTTTAGCTCCGGGTCGTGGCTCAGCGAGAGGTGGGTCTTCGCCATGCAGATCGGCAGTTTGTCGTAGCCCAGGCGGGTGTAATCGGCGATGCGTTCTTCCGCCAGATCACTGTAATCCACACCGTCCGCGCCGTAGACTTCACGGGCGATGGTCTCAATTTTTTCCTTGATCGACATTTCCAGAGGATAAAGGAATTTGAAATCCGCAGGTTTTTCGGAAGCTCTCACGACCGCTTCCGCCAGCGCGATAGCGCCAGCGCCACCCTGGCTGAAGTGATCCGACACTACCGCGTCTGCCACGCCCGGATGCGCCAGCGCGAGTTTGCGCACCAACTCAAGCTCCGCGTCGGTGTCCGTGGGGAAGCGGTTCACCGCCACAACCACGGGCACGCCGAATTTCTGCGCGATGCTGGCGTGAGCGAGCATGTTCGCCGCGCCTTTTTCGACCAGGTCGAGGTTTTCATCGATGTATTCCGGGGCGAGCGGCGCGCCGGCAACGACCTTTGGACCGCCGCCGTGCATCTTGAGCGCGCGCACTGTTGCCACCAACACCACCACGCTCGGGATATTGCCCGAATAGCGGCATTTGATGTCGAAGAATTTTTCCATGCCCATGTCCGCGCCAAAGCCCGATTCCGTGATGACGTAATCCGCTAACTTCAGGGCGATCTTATCCGCCATGATGGAGCTGTTGCCATGGGCGATGTTCGCGAAGGGTCCTGCATGCACCAGCACAGGCGTTCCTTCAAGGGTCTGCATCAGGTTGGGTTTGATCGTGTCCTGCATTAAGACGGTCAGCGCCCCAGCCACACCGAGGTCGTCCGCGGTGATCGGCTCGCCCTGGCGCGACTGCCCGATCACGATCTTCGCGATCCTCTCGCGCATGTCTTTCAGGCTGGTTGCCAGAGCCAGGATCGCCATCAGCTCGCTCGCGACGCTGATGTAAAAATTCGTCTTCAATTCAAAGCCCTTCTCCGCCGCTCCCTGCCCGACCGTCATCCCGCGCAGCATGCGGTCGTTCACGTCCACAGCCCTACGCCAGGTGACCGTTTTGGGATCGATATCCAGGCGCGCGAAGCGGGCTTTTTGTTCATCGCTCAAAAGGTCCGGGTCGGTTTCGGTGATGCCCAGTTTTTTCAGGCGTCCCTGCATGCCGACCGAAAAATGGCGCTTGCCTTTTTTATCCTTTGGGCAGAGACGGTTGAATAAACCCAGGTCAGTTTGGGTGGATTCGTGGAACATGCGGGTATCGATCGCCGCTGCCAGCAGGTTATTGGCGGCGGTGATGGCGTGGATGTCGCCGGTGAGATGTAGGTTGAAATCCTCCATCGGGATCACCTGGGAATAGCCGCCGCCAGCCGCCCCGCCCTTGATGCCAAAGGTCGGACCCTGGCTTGGCTGGCGGATGCAGGTGATCACGCGCTTGCCCAGATGCGCGCCGAGCGCCTGGCTCAAGCCGACTGTAGTGGTGGTTTTCCCTTCCCCAAGCGGAGTGGGCGTGATGGCGGTCACGTCGATATACTTACCGTCTGGCGCGTCTGCCAGGCGGTCAAGCACTTCAAGCTTGATCTTCGCCTTGTAGTCGCCGTAAAGTTCCAGCTCACACTCCTCCAAACCCATTTCTTCCGCCACCTGGCGGATCGGTTTGAGCTCTGCCGCCTGGGCGATCTCAATATCCGCGGGCACAGGGCTCTTGGGATGAAGCGGTGTTGGAATAAATTTTCTGCGATCCTGGTGCTGAATTTCTGCGCACATAATTTCTCCTTATGCTATGATCCAATGGTCACATCCAATGGGATGCCGACCGAAGTGTCAAATTTTATTTCTTCCGGTTTTCCGAGGAAGAGGATCGGAACCTGCACGCTCACCGAGCTGTTGGCGCGGATGTTTCCGCTTTGCGCGGAACCGCCGCCGACAATCCTGCCCTTCGCGTCAGTAGCGACCACGTACACGACCGCATTTGAGAGATCCGCGTTCAGGTTGTTGATGAGAGTCACAGTGACGGAATCGCCGCTCTCGCTCAGCACTGGCGTGCCAACGCTGAGCGGATCGTAGCCGAGTTGGAACTGTCCAAACTCACCCGGCACGATAATCATATCCACCTGTTTTGCCGCGCAATCCGTGGGCAGTGTCAGGATGCCTGGTGAAAACACCAACTCCTGATCTGGCCAGAGCAGGTCGATGTAGCCTTCCTGCGCCAGGCAGACTTTGTTGTCAGCATCCGCGACCGTCAGCAGATAGAATGTTTCTGTCAGCAGACGGTCAGTCAGGTTGCGCAAAATCGCCCCGCCGCTGACGTGCTGATAGTCGTCAACAATGAAGTTCCACTGCCGGACTTCGATATTCTTCCACCAGCTACCTCCTTCAAGGGAAGCGGACTGAGCCGTGATCCAGGGATAGATCTCGACCAGCGCGATTTCCTCGTCCGGCTGGATATCCGCGGGGATGGAAACGCCTGTGCGGTCCTTCTCAGGGACGAAATCCAATTTACCGCATCCGCCGCCGATGATCAGACCGCTCGCGTTGTAGGCAATCGCGTTCAATTCGACTGCTGTATAAGTGTAGGGGTCCGAATTTTTCAGCCAGCCGGTCAGATGGAAGCCGTCCTCCACCTCGACCCAGCCCGCGTTTTCTACTGTTAAAGGCTGCACGTAGCGCAGCTTGCGGTCCTTTAGCCCCTCTTTCACGCGGACTTCCACGCTGGAAGCCTGCAATCCGGGAAGCAGCTCGAAATCCTGCACCAAACCGGAGGTCTCACGGGGGAAGAGGTAGCGCACAGTGCGCATCTCATGCGCGATGCGGGTTCCGCTGGCATCCAGCGCCAAAACCTCCACCTGCACATCCCGCAGGATCGCATCAGTAAGCGTGTTGAAGAGCTTGGCGATCACTTTGAGCTTATCGCCCGACTGGACGTATTCGAGTTCCGTGATCCGCACCGGATTCGGGTTCACAAGGTCCGGCGTGGGCGTCGGATTTTCGGGCTCTATGACAACCTGCGGTGTGCCGTCGACGAGGACCACGTTCGGCGGACCAGGGGTCGCGGTGGCTGGAAGCGGCGTCGCGGTTGGGTCAGGGTGAGCCTTCCCGCCGCATGCGCTCAGGACAAACAAAAATATCAGACCGAACTGGATGAGGGTCGTTTTTCGTTTCACATTATCTCCGCCGTCATGGGATCACACGACAGCCATTCTATTTTATCTGTTTGCCAGCATTTTGGGTAGTTGGAACGAATCCAATTCAAATTATCCAAAAAGTCAAGCGTTGCCCATTAGTGTTCACGAAAGGTAGTATCTGTTTCATATTCCCGTGTTTAGGAAGAAGGAGGAAGGTTCGCATTGTTCAGGTTCTTGAATAGTTTAGCATAAGGTGTCGTGATTTTGCCAGTTTTCAGGATGGCAAA
>JAGVUP010000125.1 GCA_019136215.1 Chloroflexota bacterium
TGACAGGATGAAAGAGAGATTCTTCGCAGAAGATGCTCAGCATGACAGGATGAAAGAGAGATTCTTCGCAGAAGATGCTCAGCATGACAGGATGAAAGAGAGATTCTTCGCAAAAGATGCTCAGAATGACAGGAAAAGAAGAACCACCCCCTCGCTTCGCGATGCCCCTCTTCCCACCGCTACGCTAGTGGGATCTTCGACCAAAGAGGGGGTCAAAGGCGCGGGTGATGAGTTTGTCATCCTGAGTGAGACGAAGGATCTGGACGGTGGAAAGACGGAAGAAAGATTCTTCGCAAAAGAAGCTCAGAATGACAGGATTGCGGGTAAGCACGGGGGCTTACCCCTACCATTGCTCCTTTGCCTGATGCTGCTGTCGGTGTTGGTTAGTCCTGTGGTGGCGCAGGAGCCGACGACCGGGTGTTCCTCAACCCCACACCGCTGGAGATCGACACGACCATCAGCCCCATTGGCGTGGTGAGCCTCGAGGTGGCGGACGGGGTGGACATTTTCGCTTTCGACCTGTTTGTGCAATACGACCCCGCGCTTTTGACGGTCAGCCAGGTGACGCTGGGTGGCTTTTTGGGCGAGGGATTGTTCTGCATGGATATGGTCAACGAACCGGGTTTGGTGCACTATTCCTGCACGCGTTTTAACGTGGAAACTGGTATTTCGGGCTCGGGGGTACTCTTGGAACTGACTTTAGAAGCCCTCGGGCAAGCCGGCGATACAATCCTCTCGCTTGCAAACAGCCAGCTTTTTGAATCACAGGATGCATTTCAGGTGGACCTGACATTGGAAGACGGCGCGGTGAGCGTGCGACCGTATCGGACGTATCTTCCTTTAATAATAACTGCCAAAGGGCAGGGGATGGGGGCGCAGCAGTGACGCGAACCCGACCGTGCCTGGCATTGGCGCTGATACTTTTGGTCAGCCTGCTGTGGGCGGGCTTGCCGTTGCCGGTTTTGGCACAGGGCGGCACCGTTTTGGCGGTGGATCCGGCGCAAGCAAGCGTCCCAGTGAACGGGCAGCGCGAAATTCACCTATTGGTGACCGGCGCGGACAACCTGAACGCTTTTGACGTGCAGGTGGAGTATAACTCGGGGCTGCTGAGCCTGGATAAGTGGGAATTTGGCGATCTGCTCTCGAATTTGGCGGTGGTGAAGCGCGACGATCTGCCGGGAAGCTTCAGGCTGGTGGCGACGCAGTTGGCGACGCCAGGGGTGAGTGGGGATGGGGTTTTGCTGAAGCTGTTTTTCAGCGGCGAACAGACCGGCACCAGCGCGGTCACGATCACCAAGGCGGAATTTGCCCGGTCTGAAGGCGGGCTGAGCCTGCCAGAGGTGCGGCACGGGAGCATAAGCGTGACCCCGGCCCAACCGACGGCGACCGCTACCGCGACACGCACACCGACCGCGACGCTGGCACCGACGGCAACGCCGACGCGCACGCCGACCGCGACACCGACCGCGACCATGACCGCCACTTTGCCTCCCAGCGCGACGGCTACCGCGACCAAGGCTGCCACCGTAACGGTGGCTGCCACGCCGACCGCCGCTGGAGCAGCGGTGACGCTGGCTCCGACCGGAACTGTTGGCGGGGCGAGCACGGCGGTGGGGACGCCTGGCGCACCGGTTGGGGGGACGGAAGAAGTGGCGCCTACCGCGCAGCCTGAGCCCACCCGGGCGGCTGAGGGCGGAGAAGGACTGCCGGGAACGACGGGGCAGGGAGGGGCTTCCGGCTCGGGGGGTGGGAGCGGATACATCCTCCAGAAGACGCGGGGGAGCGGCCCGACCGCCACGGGCGTTATCTTGTTTTTTGCCGGCTTGCTCGCCATTGGCGCGGCAGCCGCGATCTACTCTACCCGGAAAGAACGGGTTTGATATGGGAGAAGGAATGCGATTGAAAGAGAAAGTTAGCTCAGTGATGACTTTAGTTTTGCTGGCGGCGCTCTTCGCGGCGGCGCCGGCTTTGGCGCAGGAGGGAGCCAAGGTGGGCGTGTTCGCCGACCTGGAGATCCCGCTGGACGCGCGCGTGGAAGTGCCTGTGGAGGTGCGGGACGTTTCGGAGTTGTACGCTGTGGACCTGACCATCCGGTTTGACCCGGAGATTTTGCAGGTGGAAGACGCCAACCCCGACCAGGCGGGCGTGCAGCCCGGACTGGCAACCTTTCTGGACGCCGGCATGACCCTCTTTAACATAGTAGACAACGAAACCGGAACAGTGCGCTTTGTGATGTCGCAGATCAACCCCAGCGAGGGGAAGAGCGGCAGCGGCAACCTGCTGGTGCTGTATTTTGTGGCGAAACAGGCTGGCACGAGCCAGGTGACGGTGGAGGCGGTGGAGCTTGCGAATCGGCTGGGCGAGGCGATCCCCGTAAGTGGGGTGAACGCAGAGATCGTGGTGAGTGAAGGCGCGCCGGAAGTGGTGGCGACGCCGATCCCAGTGCAGGACCAGGGGCAGATCATCGTGATCGAGACCCTGATGCCGACGGCGACGCCTACGGCGACTCCTTTGCCGACGGCGATGCCAACGGCGGTTGTTGAGGCTGTTGAGACGACGGACGAGCCCGCAGAGCCGACGGCTGTACTGGCGGTGGGAGGGGACGTGGATTCGGGCAGCGAGCAAGAGTCCGAAGAGCAAGGAAATGGAAGTTTATGGTGGGTCTTAGCGCTGCCATTGGTAATCATTGCTGGGGGCGTTGTTATCGCTCGGCGCAAGCATATCAATCGACCAGATCACACAGACAGTGCAGGAGGACAAAATGAAGGGTAAGAATTATTTATTGAGTGGATTGATCGCCTTATT
>JAGVUP010000197.1 GCA_019136215.1 Chloroflexota bacterium
TCCAGGAATGGAAACCAAAAGCTCCTGCTTTGCCTTCAGGCCCGGTGTCTGGTTGGTGAAGTTCTGGATCTCTGCTTCAGTGGCTTCTATGCTTGCCTTCAAGTACTCTAAATGAACGCTTATATCCCGGATCAAACAACCAAAAAACAACCAAAAACGGTTGACTTTTAGACCTATTTCAGGTAATATCTTTGGGCATCGTGGCGAGGTAGCTCAACGGTGGAGCAGTGGACTCATAAGCCATTGGTTCTGGGTTCAAATCCCAGCCTCGCCATCGTTTTTATTAACAAGGAACAACTTGGTTCCAGGTTTACCCCGAAGGGGCATTACACAAATCCCAGCCTCGCCATCATTTTTATTAACAAGGAACAACTTGGTTCCAGGTTTACCCCGAAGAGGCATTACACAAATCCCAGCCTCGCCATCTTTTTATTTAACAAGGCAGGGATTGCGGATGCATTATAATTCCAAGCGAGGTTCTTATGACCTATCCAATTGCCCATCCAAATGTCATGCAGCGCGCCAAAGCTGTGCTCGAATTGCAGCCAATCTTTCTCGACACCGAAACGACGGGAACCGGACCGACAGACCGCATTATCCAGTTGGGAATCGTAGATGACTCAGGCAACATGCTGTTTGAGTCTCTGGTGAACCCGGAGATGCCAATCCCATCGGAATCGAGCGCGGTAAACGGAATTACGGATGAGATGGTCAAGGATGCGCCGGTATGGACCCAGATTTGGTCAGCGGTAGAGAGCGTGCTGAAGGGCAGGGTGATCGGTATTTATAATGCGGAATTTGATTTGCGCCTTCTGCGCCAGACAAACAAGGCATATGGGCTGCCGACTAGTATCGAAAGCAGCCAGACATTCTGCGTGATGAAGCTTTTTGCTGCTTTCTATGGTGAGTGGAACGCGCGCAATAATGGTTTCAAGTCGCAAAAGCTTGAGTTTGCGGGCAGATTCCTGCAAATCCCTCTGCCAAACAGCCATGACGCGATCGATGACGCCCGCCTGACCGCAGCCCTTACCCATGCGATCGCTGATTACCAGGCTAAATAATCTTCCGTGCGAGCGGTTTTTACGCAAGCGCCGGATATTTCCGGAAAGGTGTAAAGGGGGGACTAATAGATAAACTGTGGTTGATGCAGGTTGCCAGGAGTATATATATAGTTGGTAGTCTTACTTGAGGTGATTATGTTAGCGGTTGAGCCTCACGGCGGGTATAATGCAGCCTATGAAGATCAAGAATTTTTTGCTCCTGCTGATTGGTGTTGGTGTGGTAATGGCGATGGCGCATTCAGACGCGCTGGCGGCGATCCAGAAGGCGCCTCCGGCTCCATATTATGACCTGCCGCTCTGCCTGCCTGGGTATTACCCGGTTGATCCGGGCGACTGCCTTCCGATGGGAGCCTCGCAATCAATCGCGCGACTGCATGAATCTGGCTTCCCTTATCCCATCAGGGAACTGGCAGCCGCCAAACCCGACCCGGCGCTTTCCGATTTGCCTGTGCGGGTTGCCAAAATTTCCGGCGCGGAAACGCCGGTTTACGCAAGCCTTAATGACGCTATCAGCGGGGGCGTCGCTCTGCAGACCATCCCGGATGGCGGCAGCCGCTACGTGACGATGATCGATTCTGCCAGTGACGGCGGGCGCACCTTCGTGCGGACGATAGCTGGCTGGTGGGTGGAGGCGACGCCGTTTTATTCATCGCCGCGCTGGCAGGGATTGGAATTTTACGCGACGCCTCAAAACGATTTCGGTTGGACGATCAACCCGACGCCGAGTTACACTCAGCCGAGTTTCGCTGCTCCAGAAACTGGCAGGCAGTATGAAAAATATGCTGACTTTCAGGTGTACCAAGTGGTGGAGGCGGAAGGTTACGAATGGTACGAAGCAGGACCGGATGAGTGGATTCCTTCGCTAAAGTCGCGCCGGCTGGTGGTGGATACAACTCCTCCCGAGGGCGTGGATAACAAGCGCTGGATCAGCATTGACCTCTATAACCAGACGCTCTCGGTTTACGATGAGGGCGAATTGGTGTTTGCTGCGCTGGTCGCAACAGGGTCGGGCGAGCTTTATTCGGATCCTGGTTTGTATTACATCTACGAAAAACGGGAGCTGGATCAGATGCAGGGCTCCTACACCAGCGATCGCTCCGACTTTTATTCGCTTGACGGCGTTCCCTGGGCGATGTATTACAATCACGCTCAGGCAATCCACGGCATCTACTGGCAGGCTTTGCTTGGCTTTCCGCAGTCGCACGGCTGCGTGAACATGTTCCCGGGCGATGCGCACTGGCTGTTTAACTGGGCGCAGCTTGGCGACTGGGTCTACGTGCACGACCCATCGGGACAGACGCCGAGCCCTACTCCCACGCCGATGGGCACGCCCGCGCAGGAAATCATTTATCCCACTCTGACGAGCCAACATTAATAGAACAAGTCCCGTTCGGGACCTGTTCTATTAATGTAAATTCCTGATAGAAATTTTTATTTGACGAGTTTGTTGAGGACGGTTTCTTTGTCCAATTTCTTGAGGCAGAAGAACCAATCCTGGCAGTTCATTTCGGACTTGTCGGTCATCATGCGTTCTTTGGCAACGCCGCAGGAACCAGCGGTCGGGACGATGACTTCGTTTCCGGGACGCCAGTCCGCGGGAGTGGCAACGCCGAAAGCGTCTGCGGTCTGTAGCGCGAGGACAAGGCGGTAAAGCTCGTCAAAATTGCGTCCGGTGGAAAGCGGATAGTAGATCATGGCGCGAATGATCCCCTTGGGGTCAATCACGAAGACCGCGCGGACGGCTTTGGTATGCGAGTCGTTGGGGTGGATCATCCCGTATTTTTTCGCGACATCCATCTTGATATCCTCGATCAGCGGGAAGGTGACCTCAACGTCTTTATGACCGTTGAATTCGATCTTTTCCTTGATAGTACGCAGCCAGGCGATGTGGCTGTAGAGACCATCAACAGAAAGACCGACCAGTTTGGTATTGACTTTCAGGAATTGTTCCTGCATGGATGCAAAGGTAACAAATTCAGAAGTGCAGACAGGGGTGAAATCAGCAGGATGGCTGAAGAGGATGACCCAACTTCCGCTGTAATCCGCGGGGAAGTTGATTTCGCCCTGGGTAGTCACAGCGGTAAATTCGGGGGCAGGATCGCCGATGCGGGGGATTGAGTAAGTTTCGTTGGTTTCCATTAGATTAAATCTCCTTTGATATTTGTGTTTGTTTGGGTTGACAATCGGGACAGATCCCGTAATACACGATACGTGAACCGTGGATATCGAAACCGGACTTTTCGATGACAGTTTCGATCGAATCGGCTGTGTCATCAGGCATGTCCAGGATTTTGAAGCATTGGGTGCAGGCAAGGTTGATGTGGGTGCTCGTGTTCCCGTCGTAATGCACCTGGTTGTCTCCGATCTCGCCCAGGGCTGTTATCAAACCAGCGCCAACCAGCAGGTCGAGGGTGTTGTAGACCGTTGCCAGCGAAAGGCTGGGATGACCGGGCTTGAGGTGATCGTAGATTTGCTTCGCGGTCGGGTGGCAGTCCGTCTGAATCAGGTATTCATAGATCGTTTGGCGCTGAGAAGTGTTGCGAAGCCCATTCTTCTCAAAAAGCGCCTGAAGCCTTTCCCTTTGCATTTCCATTCTCTGTTCCATGCCTTATTTATAATTATTCTAAATAGGAATGTCAAATTAATGGTTATACATCAAGCTTATTTGCCTCAATTTCTCACTTTTACTAAAAACAGGAATTTCAATGAGGAGAAAGCATAATATCAGGGCGTTGAAAGGGAACTTCTTGGCATAGTCGGGGTAATGGTAGTATCGGAATGTCGGGACCCTCATCCACCGCAAGCGGTTCCGAGGCTGACCCAAAAGTCAGACATGAAATTTTACCCCCCACTTTCAGACTTTTTTGCCAAATAATTGGGATTGCACCATTATTTCACGGTGAAATCTGATCCTTACCCCCACTTTTAGAACTTTTTTCTGAAATTTTGGGCTTTTGGGTCAGCCTCCTGAGTGTTGAGCCTGAGTTTCTCACTAGTGCAAAGTAAGGGGCATCAAGGAGCAAGCATTTTTAGGTATTAAAACAAGTAACTCAGGCTCTGAACAGGAATGTCGATATGTGGCATGTTCGTGGGTTTAAAGAAAAAGACTGGCTCGTTTGAGAGCCAGTCTTGTCGGTAGTGATTTAGCGTTTGTGGAAATTAGCAGATCTTCCAGCGCAGTTCTTTGCCCTGGAGGACGTTCATTACTTCGCTGGCGATATCACCAGCAACGCGCAGTTGCGCTTCTTCGGTCTGCCCGCCGATGTGGGGCACTGCGATCACTTTCGGGTGTTTGGCAATTGCCCAGTCCACTGGAGGTTCCTTCTCGAAGACATCAAGGGCTGCGCCGGCAACCTTGCCGCTTTCAAGCGCGCGCAGGAGAGCCGCTTCTTCAATGACGCCGCCGCGGGCAACGTCCACGATGAGGACGCCGTCTTTCATCTTGGCGAAGGTTTCGTCGTTGATCATGTACTTGGAATCAGCGTTCAGCGGGAGATGGAAGCTGATGATGTCCGCCTGGGCGTAGATGTCTTCCAGCGATACGGGTTCAGCGCCAGTGGAGCGGACTTCTTCGAGGTCGCGATGGCGGTTGTAGCAGATGACTTTCATGCCTAAAGCCTGGGCGTATTGGCTAAGGCGGCGGCCAATGTTGCCGTAGCCGACGATACCGAGGGTCTTACCATAGATTTCTTTGCCCATCAGTTCTTTCTTCAGCCAGTTTTCCTGTTTCATGCCGGCATCACCGCGGGGGATTTCGCGAACGAGCGCCAGCATCAGACCGAATGCCAGTTCGGCGACAGCGATGGTGGTGGAAGTGGGAGCATTCACGACGGTGACGCCGTGTTCTTTGGCAGCCTGGAGATCGATGTTATCCACACCAACACCAGCGCGACCAACGGCTTTAAGGTTCCTGGCGGCTTCGAAAACTTCCTTGGTGACCTTGGTCCTGCCGCGGACGATCATGGCGTCGTATTCCCCGACGATTTGAAGTAATTCAGCAGCTTCGATACCCTTCTTGTTGACCGCTTCACCAGCGGCATTGATGATATCGATACCGTCTTTTTCCAAACCGTCTGTGATTAAAACTTTGAAACCCATATTTTCTCCTTTTTAACTGTTTGTTGTTCTCAGGACGCGGACGTCCTCTTTTCTTAGAGTATACCCAATCGCATCAAGATATTCCAGGAAAGCAGCGGCGTATTTCCGGCTTGTCTTAAAATGATCGCGGAATTGCGCCAGTGAGACGCTGCCATTAGCTTGAATTGCCTCCCGCACCCAGGTTTTCATTGCGTCTACCGCGCTCGGCGTGAAAAGCACTGCGTCGGAAACGCGCACAAGCCTCTCTGAGGCGATTAAGCCCTCGAGGAGGTCGCGCCCAAGCTCAGTCTCAGCGGAGCTCGCATCCGGCGGAGAATAGGGGGATTGCTGGAAGCGCTCAAGCAGGGCGGAAGCCTGGGCTTCCTGCTGAGGTGTGAGGGTGATAGCGTGACCCGCAGCCCAAACAAGCGTTCCGCGTTCGAGCAGGTCACCCTGCTGTTTTAACCTCTCCATAACGAGGTCAAACTGATCAGGGTTGAGCTTCAGACCGGGTCTAAGCTGTTCGCGGGTGATCCCCGCCTTGAGAGGGAATTTTTGATGGAATTCGGTAAGGATGCTCAGGACGCGCGCGCGCAGCGTTTGCCAGTTCTGACTCGAGATGACCTGCGTTTTTGTTGGATTAGTGTGCCGGCTTAGGAGAATGACTTCGCCGGCGTTTTCAAGATCAGACAATTGTTTTTCCACCTCGGTCAGGGACAGTGAGGCTTGGGCGCTGAGGACGGTCAGGTCGCAGATGGTCAAAAGGTTGAGCGTCTGCATGACCAGGTCCGCTTGTTTGCCGCCGCGCAACTGATCGAGGCGGGCGAGCGTGGCGGCATCGAAACGACGGTGACGTTTGGGATGGGAGTCAAGGATAACACCTCCTCCGATCGTCGCGGCGGGGGAAGGCAGGCGCAGGACGTAGTGATCCCCGCGAATCACGACCATGGGTTCTGCCAATTCGAGCTGCACGAAGCCTTCCTGCCCGGGGGCAAGAGTTTCCGTACCTAAAAGCCGCACTCTCGCCAGCGTCTCGCTCGCCCCGGCGAAAAGCTTCAGGCTCACGTTGTGTTTGACTTCGGTTACAGCATCGCGGAGCAGACGGATGGAGGCATCCAGACGGGTACTGACTGCGTAGGTATCAGGGCGGCAAATCACATTGCCGCGTTTGATTTCTTCTTTCGAGAGGTTGTTGAGATTAATGGCGGTACGGTAGCCGGCAGTGACCTTCTGCAGCTTGCGATTGTGATTCTGTAAACCACGGATGCGACCCGTTTTTCCTGAAGGCAGACAGACGACTTCCTCCCCGAGTGTAAAACTTCCATCCAGGAGGGTGCCGGTGACTACTGTGCCGAAGCCGGAGAGGCTGAAAACGCGGTCCACGGGCAGACGAGGCCTGTTGAGATCTCGTTTAGACGGGATTTCAGCCAACAAATCCTGGAGTTTGAGCGTGAGTTCCTGCAAGCCTTCTCCTGTTTGGGCGGAGACGCGCAGAATGGGGGCGTTTTCAAGGCTTGTGCCCTCCAGCAGTTCTTGAGCTTCGAGCGAGACCAATTCGAGCCATTCCGGGTCCTGGATTAGGTCGCACTTGGTCAGGACGACCAAGCCGCGCCTGATTTCCAACAGGTCCAGAATGGCAAGGTGTTCGCGCGTTTGGGCGCTGACGCCTTCGTTGGCAGCGATCACGAGAAGCACAGCATCGATCCCGCCTATGCCGGAAAGCATATTGCCGACGAAGTCGCGGTGTCCCGGCACATCGATAATCCCGATGGTTTCACCTCCCGGCAGAGCCATGGACGCGAAACCAAGGTCAATGGTCATCTCGCGGGCGATCTCTTCCTTCAGGCGGTCAGGGTTGGTGCCCGTCAGGGCAGCAATCAGCGTTGATTTTCCATGATCAACGTGCCCGGCGGTTCCTATGATGTGCATGGTTGCCCGTCTTAATGATCGAGGGAAGGCGCGATATCCTGGATGGAGTCCTGGTATGCCATCAGAATGGACTGCACATGGCGCAAGGTGCTTTTGCTCAGGAGGTCAAGCTGGCTGCGCAGGGAATCCGTCAGGTCGTTCAGTTCCTGGTATTGGGCTGCCAGTTCTTTGAATTGCCGCTCGTTTTCGCGGCTTTGTTCTTCCTGTGAGAGCATGTAATTTGTCCAGCGTTTGACGTCATCCGATTTGAAGACGGTCCATTCCTGACGGAAGCGTTCATCGTTCAGCCTCTGGAATTCGGTGATTTCGTTGATTCGGCGTTCAATGCGCTGCGTGACCTCATCGGCGCTGCTGACGATTTTGGCG
Organism: Chloroflexota bacterium; assembly: GCA_019136215.1. GTDB lineage: Bacteria > Chloroflexota > Anaerolineae > Anaerolineales > Anaerolineaceae > Mesolinea. The sequence continues at coordinate 7,434 of JAGVUP010000197.1, forward strand.
ACAGCCTGACGAGCGGCTTCCAGATCGCCCATCTTATTTTTCAAATTGAGGTTTACATCGTCAAGCTCGCTGAAACGTTTTTCCCAAATTGCGAAGGTTTTATCCTTTTCTATCAGTGAATGGTTGACTTTTTCGATGAAAACGGATTGGGCTTGCTTGCGGTCTTTCTCGAAGGTCTGCAATTCAGCAATACGCGTGTCGAGAATGCGGAAACTATCCGTAAAACTGTCGAAACGGCTGCGCGTTTCTTCCAGGCGTTTACGCACAGACGCCACTTCCCCCTGCAGATCTGTCAGGCGTTTGGCTTCCTGGCGCCGGTTTTCTTCCAGCAGATGCAGGGATCGGCGATAGTCTTCATCGAAACGGCTGACTTCCTGAATCTTTTCCTTCAGTTCCTCGATCAGGCGGGAAAGACGGGCATCTTCCGCTTTGTAGGTGCGCATTTCCGTCCGAACAGTGTCAAGTTCTTCAGTCACTGGGAATATTTCAGCAATGGATTTGCGCGTTGCTTCAATTTCGAGCTTGATGCGTTTGATCGACTCGTTCAAGTTGAGGTCAGCCCGTTCGTTGACATCGCGAATTTGCTTGCTTAAATCAATGTTCAGCCGGTCGATACGGTTTTCGTATTTATCCAGGGTTGCGATCTGATTGCTGTTCTTCGTAATCAGCATTTCAAGTTCTTTGATCTGCTTGCGCAAGTTGAGATTCTCACTCTCCAAATTCGTCAGACGGTTTTGCAGAGAGGCGAGATTCGTCTTGTCGTTACGCCGTTCGTTATCAAGCCACTCGATACGTTTTTCAAGTTGTTCAATTCCAGAATAATCGTCCATAGTTCACCTCGAAGCGGATGCTGATGTATTATACAATGCTCGGCGGTCCTGTCATCCTAATTGGGGGGCATGAGTTCGGAAAAAGCCCCTAATGTTTCCATAAAAGGATTGAGGAAAAGATGTGGAAAAATTCCCATCAATAATGAAAACAAGGTAAGCGCACATAATAAGATGATCTGCCATGCAGGCTCTTCTCTCTGAATCAAAAGCGAAGAGGAAGGAGTATTCGGTTCAGGTGTGACCAGCGCGCGCAGGAGGCGCAGAATGAAAAGCGACATGCCAGCGACTGCCAGGGAGAGCAGGGGAGTATAAGGCAAGGTGAGACCAGCGCCAATGTTCCACAGCATCCGCTTCGCGGGGAAAATCCCAAAAGCGGGCAAACCGAGCAGGCTTAGCATGCTGAGAATCAGGGAGGCGCTGTGGAAGGGAAGCCTGCGGAATAAACCGCGCAGGGAATCAAAACTTCCATCCACCTCCGGCGCGATCTTTTGAATGGAACTTAGAGTGTAGGACCACTGCCAGTAGGCGAGCGCCCTGGGCAGGAAGCTGAGAGCCAGGAATGCTCCGCCGCCTTGCGCGATCAATCCAATTCCCAGCAGCGCGCAGCCCGTTTCGGTCATCACAAGGTAAGCCAGAATGCGGTTGACCTTGGACTGCAAAGATGCAAGGATCCCACCAGCCAGCAAAGTAAGGACCCCGATCCATTGCAGAGCCGGAAAGATCCCCTCCAGGTTCCGCAGCCAGGCGAACTGGTCGAGGAACTTGAGCAAAAAGACCCAGAGACTGCTTTGCTGCATGAGGAAAACGAAGCCGAAAACCAACGGATGGGACTTCCCGGCGAGCATTGGTAAGAAAGTGTGGAAGGGGAAAACCGCCAACCAAAGCGCGAAGCCGATCAGGATCAGGATGGTTCCGCGCAAGACCAGCGCACTGGCTATGGGTGCGGATTCGATCCCCGCCACCATCCACCCGCTGAGGAGAATAAAAGGCAGGGCAATCGTCTGTGTGACCAGGTAGCGCAAAACGCCGCTGCTGGCTGGCTCGCCGCGGGGAGTAATCAGCAGTGTGCTGATCAGAACAATCAGTTCCACGATCGCAGCTGCGTACAGGAAGGGTTCCACTGCCAAGGCGCTGACCCACAGGGCTGTGATTGCCAGCGAGATGGTTGGGAACCAGCGGCTGGTTGAAAACTGCAGACCTGTCAGATTCCACAGGAAAGAGAAAAAGTAGAGCAAGGAAACGAAGCGGAGCTGGCTGGCTGAGAGGATCAGCGACCGGTTGAGGATCATGAACGTGCTGTCAAAATGGAAATGACGACCAAACATGGAAAAGTCGAGATCCTGCGGAAAAATGAATGCTGCTGCAGCAAAAAGCAGGCTTGAAAGAGCAGCGATCCAAACCGAGAGCTTGTGAAGTCGGTGTACCGCCATCAGCAGGATGCTGACCGCGATCGGCAGGAAAATCCAGATCGTGGGAGTGCTCATCAGGTTCATCCTGCCCTGCTTTCGACGTCCTTGACGATGAAGAAACTGCCTACCAGCGCCAGAAGGAGGTTAATGGCGGTGAAGAACGCTTCGAGCACGCGGGAAAACTCCAGGCTGGCGTAGAGCAATTCGAAGCCGGAGAGGAAGGTGAGCATGCCGATCACCAAATAGAGCGGTTCCGTGATGGTCCCCATCTGGAATAAGCCAAAGAGCATCAAACCCATGCTGGCAGTCAGCAGCAACTCACTGCTTTGCGGAAAGATCGAGAGTTTGACTTTGGGAGCCGCCAGGTGACTGATCAGCACGAGCAGCAGGGCAATCGTGCCGCGAAAGACCTCCCCTGAGGTGAGGCGCTGGCGCGAAAACAATGAATCGATCAGCCCTGATGTGCGCAAGATCAGGTAAACCATCAGGCTGACCATTAATCCGACAATCAATTTAATGGCTGCCAGAAGCGGTGTGCGTACTTCGAGGATGATCAGGAATACGCAAACATACTGCAACGCCAGGACAGCGACATTCAGGACCCAGTGACGCCTGACCAGGTTGACGGCAGCGCAGAGCAGCAGAATGACCGCGGCGATGATCCGCAACGTTTCAAAACTCATAGCTGTCCGACCTGTGTGTAAATCAAAATTGCCATGATCAACAAGAAGAGGAAGGACCAAAGCATGCCAGCTTCGCCTTCAAGTATCAGCCTCAGGAACGCGCTGGCTTTCTCCAGGAGGGCAAAGAGCCACCGTGCGCTGGCGTAGAGCCAGTCAAGGCTGAAGATGTCGCGTAAAACACTCAAGATCCTTTCCCAGAGGCGGTAAAAGGGAATTTTTTCCTTAATTTCCTGGCTTGTCAGGCGGATCCCAAGACGGTTTGTCAGGAGTGCCCCAAACAGCACCAAGCCTAAACTGGCAACACTGCCCCACCATGTTTCCATTAATCTGGCATCGTACCAACCTGCGAGGTTTAATACAAGCATCGCCTGGATCAGGAGAATCAAACCCAACGGGTAGGTGATGCGGGCGTATTTTTCGAGCCCCGTGACCGTGCTGTTTGCCTCGAGGATATAGCGAAGATACCCGCCGACGAGCATCGCGTGGCAAAGAATCATCGCGATGCCAGCCGCGTTGACCCCATCGCCGAGCAGCGCACTCCAACCGGATGCAGCCAGTGTGTAAGGGAGACCCAGCAAGCCAAGCAGCCCAAGCAGTGGTATGAAGCGGATACGGCGGATTGGCGGATCAAATAAAAACAAGACTCCGCCGCTGAGCAGCAGAGCCATTCCCCAAACGTAGCTGTGTTCCGGCTGACTGTTCAGCGCACATCGCAGGGCGAAGGCTGAAAGCGCCACGATCCAGTAGGGTCTGCCTTCGTTGGCGTTGGCGCGGGTGAGCCACATGGCAGAAGCGTACAGGGCAGCCAAAACGGTCAATGTGCTGATGATGGAAACCAGACTTTGATTGAGAACCAGGATCTCAGGGGGCAAATGGGCGATGAGCACCAGGGCGGAAACCACCGGCGAAAAACGCAAAAGCAATTCGGTTCCGGGCTTGAGCTCGAGCGTTTGCTGCATTGGGAAGTTAAGCGGCAGAACGCCGAGCCGCAAGCCTGCGGCGATCAGGAAGAGCAAGCTGGCGGTCGGTGGGATTTGGGTAAAGTCCAACCCGGCTGTAACCTGCCAACCCATCGCGGTGGCAGCAACCAAAACGAAAGTGCTGATGAGTCTGACGCCGTAAAGGGTCGCAATTTTGCCTTTCGTGTCAGGGCTGGGCAGCGTAATCAGGAGATAAAACAATTCCACCAGGTCGGTGATTGCCCAGATGACAGCCATCGTAAGGGGGGCCCGTGACATGACCGAAATCAGGTTTAGATCTGTCAGCGCCAGGATGGCAGCCCAGGAAGCCGGGCTGGTGTTTGAGGAGAGACGGCTGGAATCGGTCAGGATTACGGCAACGCAAAGCGCCAGGATTGCGACCAGGTAGTGCCAGTTGGTGTAGTCGACCCGCAAACCAATAGCTGTGTGATAAAGCGATTCGGGCTGCCAGCGGACCAATTCTACTTCCATCGGCAGGTATAGCCGCAGGAAAAAGGCGCCGAGCCAGGCTAACGATGCCCCGGCGATGGCAATGAACCAGGAACGCGCAAAACTTGGCTTAATCGCCTGACTGATGGTCAGAGCGATCGCAGGTAACAACAGTAAGCCAAGTATGCCAAAAATGATCATACGATCAACTAAGCCGTGCGTTAGATTATCTCGCCTGCCTGGCGGTGGATGAAGCGACCCTCACCGGCTTTGCCGAGCCAGGTCTCACCATCCACGATCATTTTCCCGCGCAGGAAGACTCTGACTGGGTAACCGCGAAGTTTCCAGCCCTCATAGAGGTTGTAATCCGTGCGGTGGTGCGCCCAAGCCAGACCGTAGTCCAGTTCCTTCTGCGGGTCCCAGAGGGCGATATCCGCGTCTGAACCGACCGCTATGGTGCCTTTTTTCGGGTAAAGCCCAAAAATGCGGGCGGGGTTGGCGGCGGTCAGCTCCACGAAGCGGTTAGGACTGATGCGACCGGAGTTGACAGCATGGGTCCAAAAAACCGGCAGCCTGTCAGCAACCCCGGGGAGTCCGTTGGGGATCAGGGTAAAGTCAGTGTCTCCGAGCTCCTTCCCCGGGATGGCAACTTCGCGCCCTTCAAAGGAAATGGGCGTTCTGCCGTCAAAGAAGAAGGGACAGTGGTCAGTCGCGAGGGTCTGAATAGTGCCATCCTGGAGACCGCGCCAGAGGCTTTCATGGTCCGCGGCTTTGCGCATAGGCGGCGAGCAGATCCACTTGGCGCCGTCAGGCTTTCGGAGGTCGTCTTCGGTGAAGAAAAGAGCGGGCATATGCCAGTTGGTCCACTTCACCGGCGACGTTCATGTGCACAAGGTAGACAGGCGAGCCTGCCTGGGCTGCCAGGGCGGCAGCCCGCAGGCTGGCTTCCACCTCGCCCCAGGCGGGGCGGGTAAGGGCATGGAATACCGGAGCAGTCTTGCCAGCAGCGAGGGCTTCGGCGACCAGAATGTCGATCACGTCACCGTTTTCGGCATGCACCATCGTGAGCAGGTTATGCTTTCCGCCGATGCGCATGACCTTGAAGATGCTGCCGTCATCCAGCCGCAAGCGCCCGTTGTAAGCGGTGAAAACCTTCAGGCTTGTGACGCCCATTCGAGGCAGGTCGGGGAGTTCTTCCGCTACCTGCTCGTCGAAATGGGTGATGTTCATGTGAACGCTGTAGTCGATGCTGGTTTTGGGGTCTGCCATTGCGCGATGGCGGGCAATGTTCTCTGCCAGGCTGACCGGTTCCTGGGAAACGAAATCGATCATCGTCGTCGTACCGCCAAAGGCGGCAGCCTTCCCGCCGGTATAGTGGTCATCGGCTGATATGGTGCCCATCATGGGCAGTTCCAGATGCACGTGCGGGTCCACGCCGCCAGGCAGTACGAGCAGCCCGCTGGCGTCAATAAGCTCCGCATCGGGGTCCTGGATGTTTTCTTCCACGCGGCGGATGATTTCGCCCTCAAAGAGAACGTCTGCTTTTCGGGTGATTTCGGCAGTAATGACGGTGCCATTTTTGATGAGCGTTTTCATAAAAACCTCATTTCTTTGTCACAGCGATCCCGCTGAGCAGCGCCAGCAGGACTGGGTCGAGGGGGATTTCCGGCAGGGGAGATACCAGATAGCTTTCGCCGCGGGCAGCACGCTCGCGCAGCGCAGCCCATAGAACCGGGCGCTCCTGGTCATGCACGGGCAAATCGCTCAAGGTTTTGGCTGCTTTTATGTGGCGCATAGTTGTATAGAAAAAAGTGACCCGTTTCCAACTTCCCGCGGGGATGGGTTCGGGCAGTTCAATCAAACTGCCCAACTGGAGCTTAAAATACTCCTCGTTTGCCCTTGGGTGGTCGGGTTGGTCGCGAAAGAGCTGCGCGCGCGTGGTGAGCTCGTGCCCAACGATTGGAGCAAGCCAGCGGATTTGCCAGCGCTCACTGAGCGGGATACGATACCAGCCAAGGAGGCGGGCAATCTCAAAGTCCCTCTTATTGGGCAGAATTGCTACCAGCACCAGGCTGGTATCGTCAATGGCATCAAACGCGCTCAAATAGCTCCTTTAGAGCTCAACCTTTGCCTTATGGTTGAACTCATCGATCAGGGCATCGATTTCAGGCTGCTGAGCCTGGATTTCGAGCCAGTAGTCAGGGTCGTACCACTGATTCATAATCTCCTGATAGGTGCGCCCTTGCTGTTCCACCCAAGTGTAGTACTTCAGGTTGTGGATGCGTTGGCGCTCGCGGTAACCAAGCTCTTCGATGTTGTCGGTGGTGACTGCCTGCAGGTAGCGGGCTTCATCGGCAATGGCGTTTTCCTTACGATAATCGCCGAATTCCTCCTGCATCTCGGTCAGGCGGCTCTGATAAAGCTCCATCGAGTCGGTAAGCACCGTCAAAACGACGTCATTCTCGTTCAGTTCGTTGTACTTGGCGAATTTGATCGCGCTGAGCAGGTTCGAGATGCTTGAGAAGCCGAGCAGGTCGAGCTGGTTGACAAAATCAGCGTTGAAACCGGAATCAATGAGATGCTGCTTGCCTGCCGGCTCATTGAAAAGGCGCGCAAGAAAGACCACGGCATTGTCATCAATGGCGGTAACGAAGTCGGTATTGCGGACGTTGTGGATCCAGGGGACGTGCTTGTCGCCGATGCCTTCAATGCGGTGGGCGCCGAAGCCGTTATTGAGCAGGGTGGGGCACTGCAGAGCTTCACTTGCGACAATTTTCATTCCAGGGAATTTTTGTTTCAGGTAATCGCCTGCCGCGATCGTTCCGGCTGAACCTGTCGCGGACACGAATCCGGCGACCTGACCTTTCTCACCGAGGAATTTCCGCGCGACCTGCTCCATGGCGTTGCCTGTGATCAGGTAGTGCCAGAGATAATTGCCGAATTCTTCGAACTGGTTGAAGATCATCAGGTCCTCACCGTTGCGGCGCAGCTCCCAGCACTTGTCAAAAATCTCTTTGACGTTCGATTCCGTGCCGGGCGTGGCAATCACCTCATCGGCGATGTTTTGCAGCCACTCGAAGCGCTCACGGCTCATGCCTTCGGGCAAAATCGCGACAGACTTACAAGCAAGCAGGTAGGAGTCGTAAGCGCCGCCGCGGCAGTAGTTGCCGGTGGAGGGCCAAACGGCTTTTTGGGTGGTTGGGTCAAACTGACCGGTGATCAGGCGCGGGACCAGGCAGCCGAAAGCTGCACCAACCTTGTGTACACCGCAAGGGAACCACTTGCCCACCAGGGCAACAATTCTTGCCTTGGTACCGGTGAAGCTGGAGGGGAACTCGAGGTAGTTGACATCCCCGAACAAGCCGCCAAAGGGCTTGGGCTCGTTATGCCAGGTGATACGGAAAAGGTTGAGCGGGTGCAGGTCCCAAAGTCCGATCTCCTTAAGACGGTTCTGGATGTCCGCAGGGATAAGAGTCGGATCGAGCTGCTGTGCCAGGGTCGGGATGATGATCTTGCGTTCGCGCACCCGCTGGAGCGTGTGTTCGAGCCGGTCTTGCATGATGGTTAAATCGATTTTCGTCATAATTAAGTTCCTCTGGGTTCTTATTTTTCTGTTTCCCGATCGAGCCGGGTGGGGTCAAGGGCTGTGTCGGGACCTTCTGCAACGATGTAAAGCGGGCGACCTTTGGCTTCATCGTAGATGCGCCCGATGTATTCACCGAGCACGCCCATGCCAATGAGCAAAACGCCTGCCAAAAAGATCATAGTCAGCCAGGCTGCCAAAACGTAGGTGAGGTCAATTTTGCCAAATGCTGCCAGGCAGAGATAAATCAAGAGCAGCAGCAGGCTCAATCCGACCAGGAAGGCGCCGGCAGTTGTGAGCATCTGCAGCGGAAAGATCGAAAAACCGGTGACTGCGTTCATCGCCAGGCGCAGCATGTTCTTTAGAGGATAGTGAGTCTGCCCGGCATGCCGCGCGGCGCGTTTGTATTCGACGCCGATTTGCCTGAAGCCCACCCAGGCGCCCATCCCGCGCAGAATGCGGTTGCGTTCGCGCATTTGGTTAAGGATGGTGAGCGCCTTGCGGTCGATAAGGCGGAAATCTCCGGTGTTGAGCGGCATTTTCACGTCAGTGATTTTGTAAATCAACTTGTAGAAGAGAGAAGCTGTGGTCAGTTTGAACCAACTTTCGCCTTCGCGTTCGGAGCGAACCGCGTAGACCACCTGGTAGCCTTCACGCCACTTCGCGATCAGATCGAGGATGACTTCGGGCGGGTCCTGCAGGTCGGCGTCGATGATCACGACCGCCTGCCCGCGGCTATAGTCCATCCCGGCGGTCACAGCGATTTGATGCCCGAAGTTGCGGGCAAAAATCACCGGACGGACGCGGTCATCCTGCTGGGCGAGTTCTCGGATGCTGTCGGTGGAGCCGTCGCTGCTGCCGTCATCCACGAGGATGAGCTCCCACTTTTCACCCGTCTGGTTCATCACATCGCTGACGCGGGAATAAAGCAGGGGCAGATTTTCGAGCTCGTTGTATACCGGAACGATCACGCTAAAAACAGGGTCAGACATGGAGCGCCTCTTTCAGATGAGTCAGTGTGGGTTCAATGATGGGTGCGGGTTCAACTGCCCGCATTGCCGCGTTGATATCTTTCAGTCCGCTGCCTGTGCAGAGCACCAAAGCAGGTTCATCGGGGCTGTGGAGCCCCTGCCTGAGCGCCGTGCGCAGCCCTGCGAAGGCGGCGGCGGCAGCCGGCTCCACGAAGAGCCCGGCGCTGCCAAGCGTTGGGATTGCCGCCAGAATCTCTTCGTCCGAAACCGTCAAATAGTAACCGCCGCTCTGCCGCACGCGGTTGAGCGCGCGTAGTCCATCGCGGGGGAGGTCCACGCTGATGCTGTCGGCTGCGGTTTTGGCGTTAACTGGCTGGATGGCGTTCGCGCCGGCTTTAAAAGCGTTGTAGATGGCGGCAGAGCCTTCTGCCTGCACGCCTACCAATCTCGGCAGTTTCTCAATCCAGCCCAAAGCCAGCAGGTCCGCAAAGCCTTTTGCCACCCCGCTGAGGATGTTGCCGTCCCCGACCGGGATGAAAATGGTCAGATTGGGGGCGTCTTTGGCGCGAAGCTGCAGCACCTGCTCCCAGATTTCCAAACCAGCCGTTTTCTTTCCTTCAACGGTGTAGGGGTTGTAACCGGTGTTGCGGTTATACCAGCCGAGTTCGCGGGAGGCTTCAATGCTCAGTTCGAATGCCTGGTCGTAACTGCCATCCACAAGCAGCACGCGCGCGCCGAAGGTTAGCAGTTGGGCGACCTTGGCGGGCGGAGCGCTGCGCGGGGCGAGGATGACTGCTTGCCTGCCGATGCTGGCAGCCATGCAAGCCATTGCCGCGCCGGCATTGCCTGTTGAGGCGGCAATGATGGTCGGGATGTCCGCTTCAACCGCCCGGGCAATCACCAGAGCGCTGGCGCGGTCCTTGAAAGAAGCGCTGGGGTTGCGGCTCTCGTCCTTGATCCACAATTCCCGCATTCCCAGGGATTTTCGCAGGGTTTCGGGCTGATAGACGGGCGTCCAGCCGACCTGGTGGAGCGGAGTCGCGGCAAAGCCCGGGTCCGGAGCCGCGAGCAGGGGCGCGTAGCGCCAGATGGAAGGCTCGCGACTTTCGAGGATGGCAGAGATTCTGACCTCATTTGGGTTTTCTTCAAAGGTAAAGTGAGAATCCAAATTGCCGCCGCAAGCCGGGCAGTTGTAAGTGACCTGCCCGGGATCAAAACGCTTTCCACATTCAGAGCATTGAAAGTAACTTAACGGCATTTCGGTTCCATATCAGTTGTGGTGAAAGAAGGGTGAGTCTGGCAGCCTCTGAGCCTGGCTCACCCGTCATTTCCCTATAATAGTTGTATTCTACCGTAATCCGCCTAAGGCAGGATCCAGGTGCCGGTTTTCCCTTCAAGCGCGTCCTTGATGTGCTCGGGGTCGGTAATCAGAGCTTTCTTGCCGCCCTGTTCCATGTATTTCAGGATGGCTTGGAT
>JAGVUP010000065.1 GCA_019136215.1 Chloroflexota bacterium
CAAAAGCCATGGTATCAGCGATCTTTTCCTTGCTGACGTTGCCACTGATCATCGCCAGCAGTTCAAGGTTGCGAAAACCGCTGTCTGTCAGTAAAAATCCAGGGTGGTCGATCAGGGCACCCGTTCGGTCAGGGAATTCGAGGTCCTTGCTTATCGTGTCCCCAAACACCTCGACGCTGCCTGAGTCGGGCAGGATCAGCCCTGCGATGATCCTGAGAAAAACACTTTTGCCGCTGCCGTTGTTTCCACAGATAGCGTAAATCTGACCTTTCGGCAGAACGAAATCGAGGCGGTTGAGCACCGTTTTGGATCCAAAGCGCTTGACGACGCTATTGGCGTTAACGACAATCTCTGTATCGGCGTCGTTTGTGGGAATGCTTTGTCGGATTCTCTCATCATGGGTCATATCTGATAATTCTCCTTTGACTCATCCAGCACTCTATTTAGGTAGGGTACTCCGGTTATGTTATCCAGCTCTAATCATTTTGTCAAGTCGGGTGTCAAGTCGGGTGGCAAGTCAGAAGAAACAGCTCTAATCATTTTGTCAAGTCGGGTGTCAAGTCGGGTGGCAAGTCAGAAGAAAAAATATATGGAGCTTTTTTCCGTTGCACGATTATGATCAAACCAAGCCCGATTACTTGCGCGGCAGCGTAAACAGGGCAAATTGCATCTTATTCGTTTCTTTTCTTAAAGACCTCCGGGTGTTAAACCCCCTCCCGAAAAAGGTTCGAATTCTTCCGATTCCATCCGCGGAGGGGCGGGGCTGTTGAGCGAACGAGGGACATCGAAAGCCCCGATTCCCAGTGGAGAAAGTGGAGCTGTCAGGCAAGCGTCATCGAAAATCAATGTATGGTTTCGGCTAACATTGATGAACTTCTGTTCGTGGTTTCCAAAGGGAAACACTGCGAATTTTCCGGGCTTCTTCTTCAAAGAATGTATCCAGAATTGATTAATATCGATTTCTCTGTTTGTAACACGATTTTTTTGTAAAACATCGTAAATCTGTCTTACAATTAGTTCAGACCAATCAAGGAGGTTGTTATGGAAAGTGGAGGAAATTGTGGCTGCGGCTGCTGCGGTTGCGGTTGCCTTATCATGATTGTTGGCACCATCCTGGTGCTCGCGCTTGTTTTCGCGATCTTTGGCTCGATGAATCAGGGAATTGACTACTTTACCTGGAATGCCCCACAGGAAGGCTTTTCAGCTTTGAACGCCGGCTTTGGTTTCCAAATTGCCGGAGGCTCGTTATTGCCTTGCTGTTCAAATGCCGGATCCCTTGCTACTGCGGTGGGTGCCATCCCATTGGGATCCTGAACAATGATTTGCGAGTAATTCCAGCGGCATAGGATCGCTGTTTACCTAATATCCGATCAGGAGAAAATATGTCACAGTCCAGCTCAGACAATCGTTTCATCATCATCGGCGGCGGGATCGCGGGCGTCAGCGCCGCGGAGGCGATCCGCAAATCGCGACCGGAGGCGGAAATCACGCTCATTTCAGAAGAACCCAACCTGCCCTATATGCGCATGAGCCTCACGCGCTACCTGGCTGGCGAAGTGAGCCGCGAAAGGCTTTTCCTGCACGACGAGCAGTGGTACCTTGAGAACCACATCACCCTGCTGCTCGAGACCCGCGCCCTGGCGATTGATGCCCCCGCGAAAGAAATCACGCTTGCGGACGGCGCCAAGCTGGCTTACGACAAACTGATTCTGGCTTCCGGAGCAAATCCGCGCGTGCCTCCCTTCCCGGGAAAAGACCTCAAAGGTGTGCAGACGCTGCGAACGCTTGAAGACGCTGACCTGATTCTCGAAATCGCCAGAAAAAAGGCAAGAGTCGTCTGCATCGGCGGCGGCTTGCTCGGGCTTGAAGCGGCCGGGGCAGTCGCGCGGCAGGGCGCTGACGTAACGGTGTTGGAGGGGCTGGATTGGCTGCTGCCGCGCCAGTTGGACGCGCGCGCGAGTGCGATCCTGAAAGAAAAGATCGAAGCTCTCGGGATCAAAGTGATCGTGCCAGCCATGACGAAGGCGCTGCTTGGCAGCGAAAAGGTGGAGAGCGTCGCGCTGGCGGATGGGCGGGTTTTACCGGCAGACATGGTGTTAGTCAGCACAGGCGTTGCGTCGAACCTTGAACTGGCGCAATCAGCTGGCTTGAAGGTCAACCGGGGCGTGTTGGTGGACGAACACATGATCACGTCCGATCCGGATATCCTCGCCGCGGGCGACATAACCGAATTTCAGGGGAGATGCTACGGACTGTGGGCGCCGGCGAGGAGCCAGGGCACTGTTGCCGGGCAAAACGCGGTCGGCATCCCAAGCAGCTTCCAGGACGACCCGCCTTCCACCAAGCTGAAAGCGCTGGGCGTGGACCTGCTCAGTATCGGGCAATTCTCGCCAAACGTGCCGGAAGAAACCCTGATCGCGGAAAGCAAGGACGGGGAGTATCGGAGCTTCCTCTTCCGAGAAGGCAAAATGGTCGGCTCGATCTTGCTCGGCGATGCCAGCCTGTCAGCCAAGGTAAAAGCTGCGATCGAAAGCAAAAAGGACTTTACCGCTATCCTGACAGAAGAGACCGAGGTCCAGAGCATTCTCCGAGCGCTCTGATGCGCTTCTGGCGGATAGAAGAACACAACTATTCCGCGAATTAAATATTAAATTAAATATTAAAAACCCATTGACAGATGGGAAAAAGGGGGGTAGAATCTTTCACAAATATACAAAGTATTGTATATTGAACAAGCAAAAGGAGCATTGCGTATGGTAAAAGTTGTCGTCGGAGGTCAGATGGACAAGCAAATGATCGCGTCCTTTCTGGAGAAGCGTTATCCCAGAGACCGTTGAAATAAAGCAGCATTTTCGACAGGAACCCTATCAAGTCCGGTTGTGAACCGGATCAGCGGTTCATCTGAGGCTTGTTATCCTCATTTTATTCGGTCTTTTTC
>JAGVUP010000051.1 GCA_019136215.1 Chloroflexota bacterium
TTCGCGCGGGATATCTGGCGGGCGTTTGCGCAATACCAGCCGCAGGGATTTGCCGCTGGCGCGTTCATAGAAGGAATACGCCTGTTTTCCCGTCAAGTGAAAGAGCAGATTGCCCTTGCCTGCAGTGCAGCCGAGCAGAACCTGGATCGCGTCCACCCCGCAGGCATCATTCTCACTGACGCATACCACCTGCTCGTCTTCAGAAAACTCGAGTTTCAGCCCCTCTATCGCCAACAGAGCGGCTTTGAAACCAACCATCAACCCCCCGCATTCGTGTCCGTGAAACGCCACGCATTTATTCCATAAATCCAATTGATCCATTTCAACTTCTCCTTCTTAAGAATGTCTTACATACGGTAATAAGGCGGACTTCCTTGCTGGCGGGGATCAAGACACTGCGATCCGGTTTATTTGGACGGCTTGAGAATCTCTTTTTCAGCCGCGGCGATCTCTTCGATCACTGCGCGGGCGTCCGCCTTTACCTCTTCAGGGGTAGAGGGAGAGTGGTTGATGAGCTTCACCAGCTCAAACGCCTGCCTGAGGGTATCCTTCACCTGGGCGGTGTAACTGAAGTGTTCCCAACCGACAGAACTCGGCGCGGGGATCTGGCGCGCCTTTTGGATCAGCGTGCGCGCTTTGATCACGCGTTTTTCGGGGGTTATAGGTTTTGCCATTTGGGGCTCCTTTCTGCGGGTCACTTAATTTTAACACGCAATTTCCCTCCTACGACCGAGTTTGGATGTTGGTTGAAGCTTGTTAGGTTTTTTTGGGTTTAAGAGGTGCGTATGGAAAGCAAGAAGAATCGTTCAACAATCCTCCTGCTGGCACTGCTGGTGTTGATTATCCTGCTGTTGATCCCATTCACCTGGCGTTCATTCAAAGCTGTTAAAGCTTCCCTGCAAAATGAATCCCCATCCATTATTACCTCGTCCCCTGAAAACAAGTCAATCTTCGGGAGTTTAATGCGAGGCGGTTGGATTCCAACCAGCACCGCTACAAGCTGTCCTGTTGCCACTACCATACTTCCGCCTACCGCGACAGCCACACTTCCACCCACCACGACAGCCACGCTCCCACCCACTGCGATAGCCACGCTTCCACCTACCGTGACGCCGTCCCTGCCCCCAACGGTCGGTCCGGGAGGAAGCCCTGCCCGATACTCCACACTGGGTTTCCTCTGCGGTTTGATCGCTTTGGGGTCATTTTTCTTGTATTTCTCGCGCTTGATTATCACCAGACACAAACCCGATTAGGATCAATTTAGGAAATATGAACAAACGCGCAAATCCCATTTTCTTGCTTGTCGGTATCTTTTTCTCGTTGGTGGCTGGGATCATCATGGTGAAAATGCTGCGGTTTAACCAGTTTGACCGCAATCCGAGCCTTTTTTTCGCGAACTCCGCGATGCAAACAGAAGGCGCATCAGCGGAGAACGCAAACGGACAGTGGATGAACTTCGCTGGTTTAGATTTGCTGAGTGAGAAGGTAAGCTTGACCTTCACCAATCGCTGTAAACCGAACGAGATAGTAGAAATCCCTCCGATGGATATTCTCGCCTGGTATCCGGCTATCTTTGAGGACGGCACGTTTGGAATTGGAAAAGACCTCGCAGTTGCTTGGGAACACTTGGGTTACGAAGGGCTTTGGATCCATTCGGGCTGGGATTTCTGGCAGGAACGTTCCCCTGCCACTGACCTGCAGTATTTTTTGGAGACCAACGAGGTCAACGAAGTGCTGCCGCTGAAGAGCATGGAGACGAAACTCACCGAATGCCTGCTCGGCAGCGATGTGAAGCTTCGCGCCCAGGAGGCATCACGCCAGGGGTGGGTAAGCGCGGTGGTGAGGGTCCCCTCCGAAGAGGTGGAAGAACTTTCGCGCCATACCATGGACCTGGTTCCTTACCTCGCAGGCGCTTATCCTGAGAGCGGTTTCGCAGAGCTCGACCCGAACGCGCTGTTGATTTATTTTTGCGGCAGGGCGGCTTTGGACGAAATCACAAATACAAACGCAGATTATCATCGCAATTGAGCCCGTGGAATAAACATGCTTTCTATCACCCTTTGTCAGTGGTTTTTTGCTGCTCCCCTTTGAGTTGCACCAGAATTACGGCTGCCAGCATCATCCCACAGCCCAACCACTCCCTGCCGCTAAGCCGCTCCCCCAGAAAAACCATCCCGCCCAACAAGGCAAAAACCGCCTCGAGACTGAGGATGAGGGTTGCCAGAGCGGGATCAACCATGCTTTGCCCAACGACCTGCAATGTGAAGCCAATCCCAACCGCTGCCACGCCGGAATACAGTAACGGCATCCATGCCCCCGAGTCGGTGACCAAGGGACCCTTTTCGGTGATCAGGCAGACGACCAAACCCAAAATGGCGGCGGTGAAAAATTGCCCAAAAGCCAGACCCAGCGGATCGAGATCTTGGGTGAAGCGATCCAATGCGAGGATCTGCAGAGCCCAGAACAATGCCCCGATAAGGATCAGGATATCGCCTCTTTGGATGCTCATCTCAAGATTCAAAGACAGAAACCAAACGCCTGCCAAAGCCAACACCACCCCGATCCAAACCCAAAGGTTGACCTTTTTGCCCACCAGAAGCCCCAACAGCGGCACAAGCACCAGGTAGAGCGAGGTCAAAAAGCCTGCCTTTGAAGCACTGGTTGTGATGATCCCGAGCTGCTGCAGACTGGTGCCGGCGAAAAGGAACAGCCCCGAAATCATGCCGGGCACAGCCAGGCGCTTAAAACCCGCTTTCCATTTGGAGCCTGCTCCGGCAGCGGGTTTTTGACGGACCCATCTCAAGATCAAAACAGGCAGCAGAACCAGGCACCCCAAAAAGAAACGCAGCGCGATAAACGCAAATGGCTGCATCCCTTCCATCGCCTTGCGCTGAGCCACAAACCCGGTCCCCCAGACAGCCGCTGTCAGCAACAGCAGCGCCTCTCCGGGTATTCTGCTCGTTCGCACTTCCAATTTCTTCATGACGAGAATTATAAAACAAGAGCCTGCGTTTCTGCCGCCAGACCCGCCGTCAGAGCTCAGCTTCAGTCCACTCGCAGCATGATCAAATCCCCGATGGAATAAGCATACCCCTCCCGCAAGCCAACCGCCTGAGGGAGAGGCTGGATCAACGTCAGGCGATCGACCGTCAAAAAACTGATTACTCTGGCCCGCTTACCTACAGCACAAATTTCCGGGAGGAGTACATCAGGGAAGGTCTTCCAGCAGCCTATACCGGAAAACAGGAGATGGGCGCTGGCAGCGGCAGCTTCTCCCATCATATGCAGATGACCGTTCAGGAGGCACTCTCAGACCATTCCTGGCGAAATTACTTCAAAAAAGGGTGAAACGCAGTTGCAAGCCGGTCCCAATGCCCTGGGGGAGGTGCGCGATGAGCTCTTACCCTGTTTCAATCAGCATCAAGCCCTGACCTTCCTCAAGGAACGGACGGAAGTCTACCAGGCAGGGCTTCCCAATGTTGCGGAGGAGAAAAGAGAGGCATTATCGGCTTACTATGCGGATGTGGCTGCTTACGTCCAGGAAAGCAGACAGCAGATGAACTTCAGCCAGAACCCAGTGATACCAGGGTTTCCACAACTGGATACCTGCCTCAATCAAAAGGGTGCGATTGGGGACGAAGAACTGATGAATGGATACCCGTTGATCCGTCCCCAATCCGTCATCGAAGGGCATTGTCATGCCCATTCCGGCGAATTGGAAGCGGGGAAGGCGACCAATGAACAGAGTTTCGACGCTTCCAATTGCGCCCTTGTACAAAAAACCGCGAATCCTTTTGAATTAGGTTATTTATTATTGGGTTCAAACCATGGTAGATAAAGGGAGGGTTCTCATCCGTGGAGAGGAAATCGGGAAAGATACTGAATTCCCGAAGTCAAGTTGACTAATCCTTTACAGAGAGTATTTGCTCAAATTAAATAAAAATGTTAAAGGACTTCTCCTGTCCAATATGAGCTCCTTCCTGTATCTAATTTTAATTTTCGAACAGACAAAATAAAAATTGCCTTCGTTTATCTTAAAGACCAACAAGTGCATTTAAGCGCGAAACGAGAGCAGGAAAACAATATTGGATGCGTTACAGCACAGGCTCTCATACCTTGAGCTTGATCTCCCGGATTTTCCAATGGTGTTCTTCTTTGATAACCTGAACCGTATACCGGATTAAACTGCCATTTGGGCTTCCCAAGAAACCACCTTCATAGAAAAGTTGAAGTGTCACAGAAAATTCTTGACAATCTTCCGATAATAGAGGCTCTTGATTCGAGCAGGCTGTTGGAGCAGAAATCTCGACGACAGGCAAGACCAATCGCCCATCTACAACGAATTGATCTATATTCGATATGACCTGCTGTCTCGCTGGTGAATCAGTTGCAAGCAAATGAATAGCCAGACCAGGTTTATTGTTGTTTAAGAGGTGGTAATACGAAAGGACAGTTTCTTCTGGTGTCTCATCCAATAACACCGTCTGTTGCTGTGGTTCGATAATCCGGGGGATCAATCCATCAGAGAAGGAAACAGGAGTTTCCGTAATATGAGCAAAAGATTCTCTATAGAAGTAGCAAGCATCAACTGAGGGAAAAGTGAAATAACCTATCTTTAAATTGTCCTCTTGGCGGAGCAGTGAAACTTTTTGTATAAAACTAACTGAAGAAATATTGGGTTGTGGTAAATTTAAAAAGTTGAGTTGAAGTTTGATGAGATAAGTTTGACATATATCTGGCGCTTCGTCCGGAAAAAAATACTTTTGCTTGTCTGGAGCGAAGAGGTGTTGAGCCTGGACCTTATCCCCAGGTGTAATAGAAAGAATGGTGTAATTGATCTTTGCCCCAGCTTCAAAATTTGAAACGAAGTCAGTTCTTGAAAAGCCAGGACCCTGCATGCCAGGAGTTGCTTCAAAAAGCAAGTCTGCGGCAGCCTCGAAATCGCCTTCCGTCAATAAATCGAAATAATGTCTAATAAGCTTTTCCCCCTCGGATTCCACCGAAGGGGTACAAGCTGTGACAAAACCACAAAAAAAGATAGCGGCGAAGATAAGACCAGACACAACGCAGATTATCCGCCTCTTGTTGGGATATTCACAAAGACTCATATATGAAACTCTCTTATCAATTAAATTAATACGTATTGCCTCATAATAGACGTCACCGAGCAATTTTTAAGATCCGTGCAGTATGGTTATTTTCATCTCCAATAACTCAACTGGATCCAAGTCATTATACATCACGATCAGCGCGCATTTAGTTTTGCTATCTATCAGGAAGGCTGCCAGGCAGGGCTTCCCAATGTTGCGGAGGAGAAACGCGAGGCGTTATCCGCTTACTATGCGGATGTGGCTGCTTATGTGCAGGAAAGCAGACAGCAGATGAACCTCAGCCAGAACCCACAGACCCTTGATATTCCACAACTGGATCAGTATCTGAACGCAAATCTGAAGGAGCGCGATCTGGACCTGGATGGCTCACCGGAGCGGGTGGATATCGATGATCAGGACAGCCGTGTGCAGCTCAGCCATCATCTGGACAAAAGAGATCGAATACAAGAAAGGAATTCCATCAGGAAAAAACTGCGTGGTACGAAGTCAGTTAAACAAGAAAACCTAGCCAAAAAAGAAAGTTTTCAGGATGTGGAGATAACTTAAAGAATTTTTGCGTGGAATAACAAATAACAGCGTTCCGATGGTAGTCGGAAGGCTGTTATTTAATCTGCCGTAAAATGTACGACTATCGGTCTTGTTAAACAAGTAATAATTATCAGGAAGGATAAAAAAGGTTCTCTGTTTCCAGCTATAATAAAGTAACACGTAGTTAACATCAGGTTTGGTATCCTGAGGTTAACGAGAGAACAATGCGCATTCTGATTATAGAAGATGAAAATGACCTGGCTGAAGCGATCGCTATTACCTTGCGGGACTCGCTTTATGCAGTCGATATTGCCAATGATGGGCAAACTGGCTTGTTCAAAAGCATTGAAATTGATTATGACCTCATTATCCTCGATTTGAACTTACCTGGGATGGACGGCCTCCAAGTTTGTCAAGCAATCCGGGAGAAGAAACCGGATGTGTTTATCTTGATCCTAACTGCTAGAGCGGAAACCAACGATGTGATTTTAGGTCTGGATAGCGGAGCAGATGATTACCTGACCAAGCCTTTTCAAATGGGGGAATTGGAAGCAAGGCTGCGGACACTGTTGAGACGTGATCTGCGCACCAGAGAACCCATATTACAAGTTAGGGATATCCGCCTCGACCCTGCGACGCGTAAGGTTTGGCACAAAAACAAGTTAATTAGATTGAGTTTCAAGGAATTTGCCCTTTTACATTACTTGATGAGTCGACCTGGTGAGGTAGTCACTCAGACAGAGATCATAGATCATATTTGGGACGAAGAGGTTGACCTTTTTGCAGTTTCGGTCCGAGTTCATATCCACAACCTGCGAAAAAAGTTTCGCGACTCTGAAAACCCATATATTGAGACCCTGATCGGTCAGGGTTATCGGTTAATCACTACATTGGAAGATGAAAAAGATTGATGCCGATAATCCGAGCAAAAAGCCGAAACTCCAGACACAGCTAATGATCTGGACCTTGGGCTTGGTTCTCCTGCTTGGGCTCTTACAGGTACTGCTGATCAACCGCATGACCGTCGTAAATGTTCCTAAGACCATCCAAATGGAACTAATACGACCAACTTTACAAAGCCAGAGCTCAACCCAAGTAGAACGTGAAGAGCCTCCTTCAATGTCGGATGGGGCTAATGAAATCGGGGAAGTCGTGCAAAGACAGATGTGGATAATCTCTGCGATATCTTTAATTGCCTTGCTGATCATCGGAACAATCGGCTCGTTCATCGTTAGCAACCATGTTTCCAGACCAGTGGATCTGTTCAGTGAACAAATTGCTTCAATCAACGTAAACTCTTTAGAAAAACGGCTTATTCCCTCAGGAAAAGGTCATGAAATCGATCGAATGGCTTCCGAGATCAATAAAACCCTTGACCGTTTAGAACAGGCTTTTAGATCTCAGGAACAATTCGTTTTAGATGCAGCGCATGAGTTACGAACGCCTTTGAGCACCTTGCATGCCCAAGTCGAGATACTCCAAGCTAAGCAAAATAAAGGTGAGGGTGTCCCTGAGGCGATTCTCAGCGCTCAGGGAAAAAACTTGGTTCGAATGGAAGCGATCGTAGAGGATCTCTTATTATTAGCAAAGGGAAAACAGCAATTTCCTGAGGAATGCGTTGATCTCTCACAGTTAATTGGAGAGATTTGCATGGATCTTCAATGGCTCGCCGAAAAGCATGAGGTGAAGCTGATGTACGAGGCAGAGGAAATCCAAGTTATTCAAGCAAATCCCATGATGATTGACCGATTAATCCGAAACCTTATAGTCAATGCGATTCAATACAACAAGCCTAAAGGAGTGGTAAAAATCAACCTTAAGCCAAAACCTGAGGCGTTGTTCCTTAGTATTCAGGACTCAGGGATAGGCATCGCCCAAGAAGATTTACCTCACATCTTTGATCGTTTTTATCGTGTAGATCCTTCCAGAAGCCGTCTAAGCGGTGGAACGGGCTTGGGGCTAGCGATCGTCCGACACATCGCCGAACTATATAAAGCAGAAATCACGGTTGAGTCTGAGGTAGCGAAAGGCAGTTGCTTCATCGTCAGTTTTCCAAAAATTGAGTAGTTGTTAATACACCCGCTTAACATTCAACTTGTTATCCTTTAGACAAACCTACTCAACAATGGAGGTAACAATGTTGAAACAAAAGAATTTAGTTTTAGTTGTCGCGATTCTCCTTATGGCTGGATTAGCAATATCAGCCTGGACGTTAACTCACAAAAGCGGAGACGGTCTCGTGTGCCCACCTGGATACACGCCTGCAGTTTTACTCGATCCGATTCAAGAGGGAGAAAACAATTCCAAGGTTGTCTCCGAAACCTGTATCGAAACCAGTGAAGAGGTGTCTGTCGAATTTTTGGAACCCGTCGATCCTGCAACTTACAAAATGCTTGAACCTAGTGATCTCGTCAAGGAAACCAATGAAACCATTATGGGCCCTAGTGAAGCCACAGGTTACCGCTGTGTTGTTCTTCTGGAACCTATTGCTGACGGTGCGACTGAATCGAAAATCATCGATGAGGTTTGTTCAGACAAGCGGATTACAGAACTAGGTGGCATTGAGCTGAACAGTGCCTATCTTATTGCAAAGTTTTATGATCGAACGAACTATAGTTCGTTGTTGAAGGAGTACTACGGAAGTATTCCATGTTCTTCCGGGGTCAGTTATGGAAGAAACGATCTCGCAGATGATGGTTTTGATAATCGTTATGAGTCTGGTTCTGCCTACTCGAGTTGTAACTTGATTGAGGTCTTTGACTTTATCAATCACACCGGTCCAACTTATGCCTGCGGTGCGAATTGCTCGACTTTCTATGCTCTGAATAACGCAGTAAGCTCTTGGCGGGTTAAGAATTAATTTTCTGGGAGATGTTTCAGGGGCTGGTAATGTCTACCAGCCCCTGCATCTTAGAGATTGGAGGATTTACTTTCTTCGCCCGCTCTTTACCCGTTTTGGAGAATACATCGGCCGAAAGTATTCATTTTTGTATTCTATAAACAACTTTTCCCCAACTGGTTTTGTACTGTGAAGGAAAAACGCGAGGCATTATCGGCTTACTATGGGGATGTGACTGCTTATGTGCAGGGAAGCAGACAGCAGATGAACCTCAGCCAGAACCCACAGACCCTTGATATTCCACAACTGGATCAGTATCTGAACGTAAATCTGAAGGAGCGCGATCTGGTCCTGGATGGCTCACCGGAATGGGTGGATATCGATGATCAGGATAGCCATGTGCAGCTCACCCATCATCTGGACAAAAGAGATGGGGTTGCTGAAAAACAATCTGTTCGGGAAAAGTTGTATAAAAGAATAAAAATGATGTGATCAAATAAAGTGAGAAGCAAAACAATCAGGAGCTACAAATCTCATGATTAGGTTTAATTAAGCTCAAATAAAACGGAAATAAATCAAGGATATATATCTGCCTGGAGTAATAGTTATAACCAGGCAGATTCATTAAATTAGTCGTTTTCCACTATTTTCAAACTTTTTCCTATCCTAAAGGATATTAACTATATAGGACTGAATTAATGGAAATCGACGACAAACAAGCCATCCTCGTATTAAAAACCGGAAATCTTGAAGGGCTCGAACATCTGATAAGAAGCTATCAGCATGGAGCTGTCCGAATGAGTACCTTTATCATCAGCGATGTGTTGATGGCTGAAGATATTGTCCAGGGTGCATTCCTTAAAGTCGCTGAAAAGATTCACCAATTTGATGAACAACTAGCATTTAAACCTTGGTTTTACAAAATCGTTGTGAACGGTTCTATCCGGGTTTCAAAACGCTCCTCCCGCTTTCACTCTTATGACGACCTGGTGGTAAAAAAAACCTTTCTTTTTAACTGACCCAACTCCTTTACCAGAAGCCTTTGCTATTACGGAAGAAACAAAAAGATTTGTCTGGGCGTCATTGGGAAAGCTTCCGGTTAGAGAACGAGCGGCGATTGTCTTGCAACATGATGAGGGGATGAGCGAAAAAAAAGCTAATACTCTTAACAGACCCCCAGGTATGATCAAATGGCATTTACATTCTGCCAGAAAACATCGAAAAGAAATCCTGGATCGATGGTTGAGTTGACTTAAGCCAACTCCTTTCTTACAATAGTTACGATTAACAAGGAAAGGATGCCCATATGAAAGTACTCACCCACAAGCAGGAGCTTTGTACGGGTTGCCTGGAATGCCAGCTCGCGTGCTCACGAGCTTACTTTAAAACTGATGACCCCAACTACTCAGCCATCCGAATCGTCGAAAACAACCGGACTTACCGGGCGCGCAAATGCACGCAGTGCGGCGAATGCATCAATATGTGCACTGCCAATGCCATCTACCGCGATCGGAACGGAGTCGTGCGCATTGATAAGAAAAAATGCGTCGGCTGCCTTGGCTGCGTCGGTTTCTGTACAGAGCTGGTTATGTTTTACGCGGATGACCTTGAAGTGCCCTTCAAGTGTATCGCCTGCAACATCTGCGCGAAAGCGTGCCCCGAAGGCGCGCTCGAGGTCCTGGTTAGCCAGGTAAAGGAGAATTAATGGGAACTATCCTGAAGGAATACCGCTACACCCCCACCAAGATCAAACGCGGATACTCAGGTAAATCACTCTATCTCAACCTGACCGACCTGAGGTTTGAGCAAAAAGAGATCACCGATTTTATGAAAGAGAAGCTCACCGGCGGCAAAGGCTTTGACCTTTGGTATCTCTGGCACGCCATCACACCGGAAACCCGCTGGGACTCGCCTGAAAACGAAATTGTGATGAGCGTCGGTCCCTTGGGCGGCATCACCCAATACTCTGGTACAGGGAAGACTGTTATTTGTTCGATCTCACCGCTGACCGATATCCCGATCGACAGCAACGTCGGCGGATATTTTGGTCCCCTGCTTAAGTTCTCAGGCTGGGATGCTTTTGAAATTCAGGGCAAGTCTGAAAAGGAAATCCTGATCTTTATTGACGGCAACAACGGACTCATCCAGGTTGAAGATGCCTCGGAATATCCGGAAGACACACACCTTTTGGCGGAAGAACTGACCAAAAAGTACGCGGAAGACGAAGATGACATGGTCAACGTTTCTGTAGCCTGCACTGGCAGCGGCGCGAAGCACAGCTACATGGCTATGGTCAACTTTTCGTTCTACGATCCGCGCCGCAAGGTCTGCCGCTTCAAGCAGGCTGCCCGTGGCGGGTTGGGCACCATCATGCACGATAAGAAAATCAAAGCCCTGGTGGTGAGATATCGCGGAATAACCCCCAACCTGAACGATGTGGCGGACATTTCCACCATCAACAAGGTGGGCGTGAAGTACCACAAAGAAATGCACGACCTCGATCACAAGCAGAACAAAATGCGTCAGATTGGCACGGCAAACACCGTCATGATCATGAGCCAATACGACCTGCTCCCCACCCGCAACTTTCAAACCGGCGGCGATCCGGAAACCTACAAAATCTCACCGCAGGTTTTCATCAACGAATGGCTCACGCAGGGCTTGCACGATGGCTGCTGGTACGGCTGCACGATGTCTTGCGCGAAATGCGCCGACCATTTCCTGATCACAACCGGACCCTATGCCGGTCAGCGCGTGACCGTGGACGGACCGGAATATGAATGCGCCGCTGGTTTGGGCGCCAACTTGGGTGTCTTTGACCCACAGGCGATTCTGGAGGAAAACTTCTACTGCGACACCTATGGCATTGACCTGATCTCCTTCGGCACATGCACCGCCTTCATTATGGAATGCTACCAGCGCGGGCAGATAACTCAGGAGCAAATGGGCGGTTTGGACCTCTGCTTCGGCAACAGCAAGGCGGTACTCGAACTGCTGCACCAGATCTCCCGCGGTGAAGGCTTTGGCAGGATAGCCGGTTTGGGCATCCGCAAACTGAAAAAAATATTTACAGAAGAATTCGGCGCGGATCCAAAACTGCTGCAGGACATCGGCATGGAAACCAAGGGCTTGGAGTATTCCGAATATGCCCACAAAGAGAGCCTTGCCCAGCAGGGCGGTTTCGCCATGGCGACCAAGGGTCCCCAACACGACGAAGCCTGGCTGATATTCATGGACATGGTCAACAAACAACTACCGACCTTCGAGGATAAAGCCAACGCGCTCTATTACTTCCCCATGTTCCGCACCTGGTTTGGCTTGGTGGGGCTTTGCAAGCTGCCCTGGAATGACATTGTGCCGGCAGACAACCACAAAACGGATGCCCCGGCAAAGGTTCCCGAGCACGTCCAGAACTATGTGGACATCTTCAACGCCGTGACAGGCAAGAGCATCGACAAAGAAGAGCTGATCATCCAATCCGAACGGGTCTACCAATTCCAGCGCGTGTTCAGCGTGCGCATGGGCAAGGGCGAACGCAAGGACGACTATGCTCCCTATCGCTCGCTTGGTCCCGTCAGCCGCGAAGAATACCTCTCCCGTCAGGAGCTGTATGACCGCCAGTTGAGGGAACTCCAAAACCTTGATCCGGAAAAAATGGATCTGGATGAAAAAATCGCTGTCACCCGCCGCTACCGCGAAGACCAGTACGAACAACTGATGGACGCGGTCTACCGACGCCGCGGATGGACTTCCAATGGCATCCCAACGCCCGAGAGGCTGAAGGAGATTGGCATGGACATCCCGGAACTGCTGGAAGTGATCGAGCCGAAACTGTGATCAAGGTCAATACCGAAGACTACCCCTGGCATCCCGGCATGACCGTGAGAGTCCTGCTGGATGAAAAGTTGTTTACCTTCAGGCACATTATCGTCCGCGTCAATGGCGAATTTGTACCTGAAGAAGACTATGAACATCATCCCATCCTGGATGGCGATGATGTTCTTGTGCTCCATCTAATGGCTGGAGGGTGAGAAAGGTGGAACGCTACCTTCGCAATCAGGACGCGATCAGCGAAGAAGACCAGACTGCCCTCTCCCACAAGCGCGTGGTGGTGGTTGGGTGCGGAGGGCTGGGCGGCGTGGTGATCGAGTGCCTTGCCCGCATCGGGGTGGGGCATATGCGGGTGGTGGACGGGGATGTCTTTGATGAGAGCAATCTCAACCGTCAGTTGCTCAGCTCCAGGATGAACCTCGGCAGACCCAAGACCCTGGCAGCCCAACAGCGCGTGATGGCGGTGAATCCTCTTGTTGAGGTTGAAGCGGTGCAGGCAGAGCTTACGTCTGATAACGCGCCGGAACTGCTGGGGAATTATGACATTGCGGTAGATTGCCTGGATGATATCCCCTCGCGGTTGTTGCTGCAGCAGGCAGCCAAAGAAGCAGGCATTCCGCTGGTGCATGCCGCGATCGCCGGCTGGCGCGGACAGGTGGCTGTCGTTCAGCCGGGCGAAGACTTGCTCAGCCTTTTGTACAATAATTCTCGCCAGGAACAGGGCGAAGAAATCAGCACCGGTACGCTCAGCTTTACTGCTGCGGCGCTTGGCGCGCTGCAAGCTTCGGAAGTTGTCAAACTGCTCTTGGGCAGGCAGGGACTGCAGGGTGAACTGCTGATACTGGACCTGCTGAATGCCTCTTCCACCCGCCTTCGCCTCACCTGATCCATCTCCCTTCTATAATCGTCGTTTGAACCTGTAAAGCGGAAATTATGCCGCTATTGCCGCTAAGGAATGGTTGAATATGACTGGATTGGAAAACTCTGTCTAGACCAAGTCAATATAATGCAAGTCTTTGTATTATCATTTGTTATAATTTCATAAAAAGTATAGGAGATTTAGGCAAGATGACATTCAAACTAACTTATGCTACCATGTTCAACCCACCACAGGAGCTGCATGATAAATTCGACGCGGCGCTTGAACAGCTTAAGGCAAATCCGGGCAGGGAATACCCTATGTTCATCAATGGTGAGGAACACTTTACGCAGGAGAAGTTGAATGCGTTTTCCCCCATCAACACATCCTGGCATCTGGCTACCTTTCAGAAAGGGAGCGCCCATGACGCGGATAACGCGGTTGCCGCCGCGAAGGCAGCCTTTCACGCTTGGAAAATGACTCCCTGGCAGGAAAGAGTTGCCTTGGTGCGGAAGTTTGCCCATCGGATTGAGGAGCGTATATACGAAATCAGTGCCGCCGTCGCGCTGGAGGTCGGGAAAAACCGCATGGAAGCGCTTGGTGAGGTCCAGGAAGCCGCGGATTTGATTCTCTATGGAGCGCAATTGATGGAAGACAGTCACGGCTTCGTCAAAGCCATGGGAAATGACCCCCTCGAAGGATTTGTCTCCACCAATCAATCTGTTCTTAAGCCTTATGGCGTTTGGCTGGTTATCTCCCCGTTCAATTTTCCGACTGCCCTGGCTGCGGGTCCGGTTGGCAACGCGCTGATTGCGGGCAACACGGTGGTGCTCAAGCCCGCGTCGGGAGTTTGCCTGGGAGATACGCTGATGGTTGAATGCGCCCGGGAAGCGGGCATCCCCGCGGGGGCGCTAAATCTGGTCACCGGACCTGGGTCCACTCTTGGCGATGCACTGACCAACAATCTCGACGTCGCCGGGGTCACTTTTACTGGCTCCATGGAAGTCGGTATGGAAATCTACCGCAAGTTCGCCAACCGCAAGCACCCGCATCCGGTCATCCTCGAAATGGGCGGAAAGAATCCCACCATTATCTCCAAAAATGCTGACCTTGTAACGCGCCTGGTCGCGTTGACTCGGGAACTCGCCATTGGCGACCCAACCCAGCAAGCCAACTGGTTCGGACCGGTTGTCAACAAAAGGGCTTACGAAGATTATCTGAAGTATTCTGCTGAGCTCGAAAAATCCGGCACGATCCTCACTGGCGGCAGGCACATTCTGGAAAACGGCATGGAAAAAGGATACTTCTGCGCCCCAACCATCGCGGTCGATGTGCCGCTGGATCACTATCTCTGGAAAACGGAAATGTTCCTCCCAATCGTGATGATTGCCCCAATTGCG
>JAGVUP010000207.1 GCA_019136215.1 Chloroflexota bacterium
TTCTCGCGCATCCAGGATTGGGAAAAAATGACCGAACGGATCGCCTATTGGGTGGATCTGAGCCGTTCTTATATTACCTACACCAATCCTTATATCGAATCGGTCTGGTGGCATCTGCGCCAGATATGGGACAAGGGCTTGCTCTATCAGGGCTACAAGGTCGTTCCATATTGCCCGCGCTGCGGCACGCCGCTATCGAACCACGAGGTCGCCCAAGGTTACGCTGACGCGGTAGACCCGAGCATCACCGTGCGCCTGCCGCTGGTGGACGAACCGAACACTTATCTGCTGGTATGGACGACCACACCCTGGACACTTCCCGGCAACGTCGCGGTTGCCGCCCATCCGGACGTGGAATATGTAATGGTCAGGGTGGAGGGCGAGGCTGACGAACGCATGATCCTGGCGAAAGAATTGGTGCCGGCGGTCTTCGGCGACAGAAAAGTGGAAGTGCTCAAGACCATGAAAGGAAAAGCTCTTGAGGGCAAGAAGTACGCCCCGCTCTATTCTTTTATGCCGCCCGATAAACCCGCCCATTACGTGGTCAACGCCGAATACGTCACAACCAGTGACGGTACTGGGTTGGTGCATATCGCGCCGGCTTTCGGTATGGACGATATGCAGGTCGCGAAACTCTATGACCTGCCGGTTTTGCTGACCATCGACAATGAAGGCAAGTTTGATCCGGCGGTCAAGCCCTGGGCTGGGATGTTCGTGAAGGACGCTGATCCTTTGATCATGGATGACCTGAAAAAGCGGGGGCTGCTGATTAACCGCGGGACAATTACGCACACCTATCCATTCTGCTGGCGCTGTGATACGCCGCTTCTGTACATGGCACGCTCCACCTGGTTTATCCGCACCAGCAGCGTAAAGGAACGCATGGTCGCGCTGAATCAGAAGATCAACTGGGTGCCGGAGCACATTAAAGAAGGACGCTTTGGCAATTGGCTGGAAAATAATGTGGACTGGGCACTGGGGCGCGACCGTTACTGGGGCACCCCGCTTCCAGTATGGGTCTGCGAAAGCTGCGGACATCAGCACTGCGTGGGCTCGGTCAAGGAGCTTTCTGAACTGACGGGGCAGGACCAATCCAAACTCGAACTGCACCGTCCTTACGTTGACAATGTGCATTTCAACTGCCCCAAGTGCGGAGGAGGCAAAATGAGCCGCGTGAGCGAGCTGATTGACGTCTGGTTCGATTCCGGCGCAATGCCCGCGGCGCAATGGAATTATCCATTTGAGAACCAAGATAAGTTCAAACAGCAATTCCCTGCTGATTTCATCTGCGAAGCCGTTGACCAAACCCGCGGCTGGTTCTATTCGCTGCTGGCGATCAGCACATTGGTCTTTGATAACCTGAGTTACGAAAACGTCATCTGCCTGGGGCTCATCCTGGACGCCGAAGGTCAAAAAATGTCGAAACACAAAGGCAATGTGGTGGATCCCTGGGAGGTAATCGACGCCTACGGCGCGGACGCGATGCGCTGGTATCTTTACACCTCCAGTCCTCCCGGCAACGAGCGTCGCTTCAGCACTGAATTGGTTGGCGAAGTGGTGCGCAGCTTCATGCTGACGCTGTGGAATACCTACTCGTTCTTCGTGACTTACGCGAATTTGGACCACTGGACGCCGGATTCTTCTGCCATTCCGCAATTCTCCGATTTGGACCGTTGGCTGCTCTCTTCTTTGGAAGCCCTGGTGAGAGATGTGACCAAAGCCTATGAGACCTATGACGTCGTCGGCGCCACCCGCCCGATCGAAGCGTTTGTGGACAACCTTTCCAACTGGTACCTGCGCCGCTCGCGGAGACGTTTCTGGAAAAGCGAGTCGGATGCGGATAAGGCTGCCGCCTATGAGACGCTTTATCGCGCGCTTGTAACAGTGAGCAAGCTTCTGGCGCCTTCCATGCCCTTCATCGCGGAAACGCTTTACCAGAATTTGGTGCGGTCTGATGATGACCTTGCGCCCATCTCTGTGCATCTGGCGCAGTGGCCCCAGGCGGATTTAGACCGGATCGATGAAACCCTCAACCACCAGATGGCGGTAGTGATGAAGCTGGCATCGCTCGGGCATGCCGCGCGCAACAAGTCGAACGTCAAGGTCCGCCAGCCGCTTTCCGAAATCGCTTTTGCCGTTGGCAGCGCGGATGAATTGGACGTGGTGGAAAAGTTCCGGGACATCCTCGAGGATGAACTAAACGTGAAGCGGGTGCGGGTATTGGGCGGCAGCGAGGAAGCGGTTGATTACAGCCTTAATCCTCTGCCCAGGCAATTGGGTCAGAAATACAAGGGACTGTCACCAAAGGTGCGTCAGGCGATCCTTGAGCTGCCCGCGAAAGAAAGCGCTGAAAGGCTGCTGGCAGGCTTGAACCTGGTGGTAAAGATCGACGACAAGTATTACGAAATCCTGCCGGAAGAGGTTGAAGT
>JAGVUP010000085.1 GCA_019136215.1 Chloroflexota bacterium
ATGGAAGAAGCCGCTTTCGCGGATAAAACGACCTGGCTCTGCACTGCCTGCGATCTCTGCTATCCTGCCTGCCCGCAAAAAATCCACATTTCAGGGGTTATCAACGCGGTTAAGGCCTTAGCAGTCGAGAGTGGGAAGATAACCCCGTACCAGGTTGCCAAGGTAGATGAATTGACCTGTGTCGCCTGCGGCTTGTGCGTCAAGATCTGCCCCTACGAAGCCATCAGCCCGGTCGAAAAACGAGTTGCCTTCCGCGGCAACATTACGGTCGCTTCGGTGGACGCTGGCAAATGTATGGCTTGCGGTCTGTGCACAGCCGCCTGCCGTTCCACTTCCATCCGCCTTGCTCAGGACTACAACGATGCTGATATCGTAGAGGTGCCCTGCACCGGTCGTATAAACCCGCTCTACATCCTGAACGCGGTCCAGGGCGGCGCGGACGGCGTGATGGTTTCAGGGTGCCTGCCAGAGCAGTGCCACTTCAAAACCGGCAACATCGGCGCGCGCCGCCAGTTGGAAGCTTTCGCGGACTACCTTCACCACATCGGCTACGAACGCGATCGCGTCCGCTTCCTCTGGCTCGATCTGCAGGATCGCGGCATCATTCAAAAGGAACTCGCAGCCTTTGAAGCGCAAATTGAGCCGCTCGGTCCCGCCAAAAACCTCGCCGCGCGCGAGTTTGAGACTGCGGGAGGTGCCAATGCCTGACATCGACGCCCTCAAAGCTGAAGCCAAACGCATTTTAGACGAAGGCGTGGTGGAAATGGTCATCGGCTTCAGAGCCGGTGATACCCCCCTCCACCCGCAACCAGCTTTTTTCAAGACCGCGGAAGAGGTTGACGCGTTGGTCTATGACCCGCTCTGCCAGAACAACCTCGCTGCCTACCTCACCCGCTTTCCCAAGACCCAAAAAATCGGGATGCTTGTGCGCGGTTGCGAAAACCGCTCCGTAAACGCCCTCGTCTTTGAAGGGCGGCACCCGCGGGAAGCCCTTTACCTCATCGGCGTGCCCTGCGAAGGCATCATCGACTGGCGCAGGATCGTGGAGAATACCGGCGAGGAAGTCATCAGCGTTGTTGAACAGAGCGGCGGTGCCATTTTGGTCGAATCCAAAGCCGGTTCTTTTACCTTCGAAAAATCCGCGCTCCTGCACGAAAGCTGCTCGCGCTGCATCCACCCCAATCCGCTTTCCGCGGATGTGGTCATCGGCGAAGCCCGCCCCGAAGGCGATCCCGCACTTGCGCGGAAGGAAGTTGTCGACTTCGCCGCCCTGCCCATGGAGGAACGCAATGCCTGGTTCCGGCAGGAAGCCGAACGCTGCATCCGCTGTTACGCCTGCCGCGAAGCCTGTCCGATGTGCTACTGCGAAGAATGCTTTGTTGATCATATCAGCCCGCGCTGGACCGAGAGCGGCGCCACCCCTGCCGGTATGCAGGGCTGGCATATCGTCCGCGCTTTTCACCAAACCGGACGCTGCACGAGCTGCGGCGCCTGCGAACGCGCCTGCCCGATGGATATCAAGATGACCTATCTGACCGAAAAGCTCAATGAGGATATGCGCCAGAAATACAGCTTTGAGGCGGGTATGGATGCCGTAACGCCGCCTCCATTTTCAACCATTACCCTGGACGATAAGTCCCGCTTTGTGATTTGAGGAGAACCGACATGAACCTTATCCTCAAAAAAGACCATCTGACGGACTTGCTGAATACCTGGCGCGGGAATCACGAAGTTTACGCTCCGCAGTCTCTGCAGAAATTCACTCACTTTTTGCCCTTACTTGAAGGCTCCGAACCCGTTTTCGACCAGGCGCACAACACCCGCATCCCGCCCAAAGCGCTCTTTCTGCCGATCTCTGAAGCGCTGCTGAAGTTCACCCGTTTTGGCGGATACGAACAGGTACCCTCACAAAAGGCTCCCCGCCTCATCTTCGGCATCCGTCCCTGCGACGCGCGGGCTCTGACCCTGCTCGACACGGTCTTTAAGCAGGAACGCTACACCGACCCCCACTGGCAAACCCGCCGGGATGCCACTGTTTTGGTCGGCTTGGGCTGCCACGAACCCTGCCAGACTGGTTTTTGTACCACGGTCGGCTCCGGTCCCTTTGACCGCGCCGGTCTCGATGCGATACTGACCGACCTTGGCGAGGAATTCCTGGTGGAGACGCTTACCGAAAAAGGCGAATGCCTCTTTACGCAACTAAAAAGAGCCTCGGATGAGCAGAATGCGCGTGCGATGGATTTGCAGCAGGCTGCCAGAGAAAGCATGCCAACCGCATTTGAGGTCGAAGGGATCAAACAAAAACTGGACGCCAACTTCGCCAGCCCCTACTGGGAAGAAATTTCCCGCTCCTGCCTGGGCTGCGGGGTATGCACCTTCCTCTGCCCCACCTGTTTCTGCTTCGACATCGTCGATGAAGCCCAACGCGGGGAACGCGTCCGCAACTGGGACACCTGCATGTTCCGCACCTACTCCCTTGAGGCGTCCGGGCACAATCCGCGCCCAAGCCGCGTGGAACGCACCCGCCAGCGTCTGAGCCATAA
>JAGVUP010000066.1 GCA_019136215.1 Chloroflexota bacterium
ACCATCGCCATTAACATCGAAGCCCCAGAAGAGATCAAGGTCTATAGCGGTCGTAGCCGTAATTTCTGCGACAAGGCGCGCGGCGCCAGCATCCATAGGCACAACGGTGTACCACACCTGGCTCATATCGTCGAACGGATCGCCGGGGGTGGGATCCTCGGCGAGTTGGATTTCATTCTTTACGCCTTTCACCCAGCCGTACTTGTCGACTGTCAGATTGGTGATTTCGACAGCCTGCAAATCGACCATAGTCCCCATGCCGGCATCGCGGTGGCTATCGAATTTGACAAGGGCGGGCAGGTTGCCGGTAGTCGGCATCACTGCCATCGGGATCGCGACATCGGATATGGGCTTTCCAAAGAGAGGAAGGGAAGGATTAGTGACGCTAATGTCATCAACCCACCAATCGTCAGCGCATTCCCCCACATACTTGAATGCCACATAGATATCCTGACCCGCGTATGCTGATAGGTCAATGCTTACTGCCTCTGTGGACCATCCATCCTCAAGGGGTGCATCGAGTCCAACCAGTTCCGCAAAACTTTCAACATCTGATGTGGTAGTGGACACCCAAATGCCATGGTAGACCATGTCCTCGGTCCAATTGCCACGCTCATAAAAACTAAGTGTGGTAACACCGGTGTCAGGAATCGTGATCTGAGGAGAAACAAGCAATCCAATTTGTTCCTGCGTGCAGTCAAATCTATGTTTTGCAGAGGCTGGGGCGCTATAAGACTGAGCGGTATCCCTCGCCCAATTTGATGGGGAAGGATCACCCGTGTCAACATCATAGATCAACCAACCCGTTGGCGGGAAGTTCGCTTCAGTAAAGTCCTGAGAGAGGATAGCACCTGCGCCAGCAAAAGAACTATCCGTCTTGAACTCAATATTGCCGAACACCCACTTATCAGGGGTAAGAGCAGAAACATCAGCGGTGATGGTAATCTTTTGAGTAGCTCCGGGATTGATAGTGAATGTAGCCGGAGTAACTGTGACGAAATCGGGAGCGGTCACAGTATAAGTAGCGGGCAGGTCTGCCACACTCTTAAACGTGCGCGTCCAGGTGCATTCTCCCACGCAGGTGCTGTTATAAACACTGGGGATGTTGAGTGTCCGGACGTCTCCGCCTTCGGCTGGATCCGCCGCCAGATAGTTATCGTAGGTCTCATTCATGACCAGTCCGGTCAGACCAGCCAGTTCGAGCTGACTTGAGCAAATCGTCGTAGGCGGTCAGCATCAAGGCGGATTTAATTTCCGCGGGCGTCCATTCCGGATGCAGCGCGGTCAAAAGCGCGGCTGCGCCAGCATCATGCGGGCTTGCCATGGAAGTGCCCTGATAGAAGTCGAATTCTACATCCGCACTGGGAGCGATCTCGCCATCGGCGACCGCAGCCAGTATTGCGACGCCAGGCGCGGCGATATCAGGTTTGAGTACGTCAAATGTGGTATTGGGACCGCGGGAGCTGAAGCTTGCCATGATGTCGCCAAATGCATCGTCCTCAACGAAGCCATAAGCAGAAATGCTGACGGTGTCATCCGTCGAGCTGCCAACCCAGGCGGCAATCGCATCCCCCACACTTCCAGGGATATCCAGCATTACTGCAGGGATACTAGTGCCGGAGACGCTCATCGCGCCAGGCGGGTTGGTGTTGGTGAAGATCAGCACGCCCGAAGCGCCAGCGGCTTGTGCGGTCAGGATCTTCTCAGTGAAGGAACAAGTTCCGCGTTTGACCAGCGCGATCGCGCCAGCATAGAAGTCAGCCGTATACCCTGGATCAGCGCAGCCAAGCGCGTTGTTATCTTCGCCAGCAAATTTGACAGGGCTGTCCACAACATCGGTTGTAAAGGGAATCTCTCCAGCCAGGGTAGTAATGCCCTGGTAAGCTTCATTCGAGAAGTTAATGAAGGAAGTAACCTTGCGGTTATGGGTTGTCGCGGCAGTGCTGAGCAGCTAGGGTGAACGATGCGCGACAGTCTCAGCAGTCGGACCGCTGTTGCCCGCCGAAGCGGAAACAGTAACACCGGCTTTCGTTGCTTCCAGAAATGCCAGTTCCACGCCGTCCGCGTAGGGATTTTCTCCGCCCGAGATGGAGTAGTTAATCACGTCAACTCCGTTCAAAATAGCCTGCTGGATAGCGGCGACCGAATCCTCACCGGCGCATGCGCCGCCTGATGGGGTGGGATAGCAGACATCATAGGCAACGATCTGCGCGTGCGGCGCAACACCAGACACGGTAACCGTTTCGCCATAGGCATTAAGAGTCACATAATTGCCCGCGACTGTGCTGGCAGTATGAGAACCATGACCATCGCTGTCTTCCGGA
Organism: Chloroflexota bacterium; assembly: GCA_019136215.1. Classification (GTDB taxonomy): domain Bacteria; phylum Chloroflexota; class Anaerolineae; order Anaerolineales; family Anaerolineaceae; genus Mesolinea. The sequence goes on from JAGVUP010000066.1 coordinate 2,325, forward strand.
GTGACCGTTTCTGAAGGTTCGTCATCCGTGTAACCCCAGGCGCCAACTATCTTATCGTTACAGGCATTGGCATAGGCGGGATCGCCATTTGGCGCGCAAACGCCAAGGTAGTTACCATCCCAGGTATAAGTGTAGCCATCAGCAGGCGCGTCACTGAAGGAAGGATGGTCGAAGTTGATACCGGAATCGATGATGCCGACCAGAACGCCTTCGCCCTTGGTCCCCAGCGCATCGGGAGTGGCAGTGCCATCCCAAACCGCACCCGCGCCAATCCATGCCGGACCAGCATCGGTGTCGTAGGTGTAGTCCTGATCTTTGAGGACTCTGCGAATGCCTGGCATGCTCTGAAGGTTTTCAGCTTCTTCTGCGCTCAACTCAACAGAAACCGCATTGAGGATCACGTCATAAACGTGGCGGACTTCGACAGCTCTGCCCAGAAGCCCCTCAGCCTTCGCGAGAACCGACTGGCGGTTGACAGCGAGCGTGTTCAGATAGTTCTGACCCTCAACGCTGTTGATGGCAGAGCTGCCTTTGGCAGCGGTAAGCGATGCGCCTTCAAACATCACGATGTAGCGCGAGACTTCCGTCTTATCGACGATCTCGTTCACATCAACAGCGTTGAATTTTTCGACCGGGGTATACCCGGTTGGCACCAGATCACGGCGCCACGGTAAGCCTTCATTGGCGCTGACAGGTTTCGCTGCCAGGCTGCTTACAGGCGCAATGATCATCGCCAGTACTACGATTAATGCGATAGTTCGAGTAACTTTTGATTTCATTCTTTCACTCCATTTTCTTGGTTTGGAATTTGCAGGGCGTAATACCCTGCGCGTTGCTACATAAACTTGCGGGGACGTTCTTATAAAACTGCAGATAAAAAGACTTAACGAATTCTAAACTCAAATGGTTTTTGGCTCCTTTCGGATTTGTCATCTATCCCCAAAGGGGAATAATAAAAGAAAGGTAAATAAACTGAAATGTCCCTGCTCGGGTCAGTGGCATATATTATAAGTCAGTCCGTCCTCGCGCATTGCCTCACAATTAAAGTAACTATCAAAGGAAACGTTGCCTCAAAATAGATGTAACCTTCTCGGTATTAAGCAACCGTGAGAAAGCCTATGATGAGCCAACGAAGTA
>JAGVUP010000061.1 GCA_019136215.1 Chloroflexota bacterium
CCCAGGCGGTCGTCCAAAGCCTTGGAACGGATGCTCGGACCCAAAACCGCCAGCTTGGTGGCAAAGGTTCCGCGGTCGCCCACTTTCACTTTGCCCGCCCCGCCAGGTCCGATATCGATGCGCAGTTGATCCTCCTTGAGTATCTGCGTGCGTTCTTCGGGCGTGGTAAGGTGGATCGCTTTGGCGCCGATCACGCCGGGAACGTGCTCCCGACCGATCCAGACAGGCTTGCCCGCCAACTGGCGCGGGTCGATCCCGCCAATCACGCGGAATTCAAAAACGCCATCGCCTTCATCGTTGACGATCATGAAGCCGACTTCATCCATATGAGCTGCGACCATCACGCGGACGCGGTCTGCGCCTTTGCCCTCGCGCCGCACCAACACGTTGCCCATCGCGTCCACTTTGGTGACGTCGGCGTAGTCGCGCAGCTCCTCGAGCACGATCGCGCGCACTTCCTGTTCGTCACCTGAAACGCTGACCGCGTCGCAGAGGCGGCTCAGCAATGCCAATTCCTTCTTACCCAGGCGGGGATTAAACTTGTTGGAAATTTCATGTTTTGCCATTGGTTTACTCCCAGATCACGGTTTTCATAAAATCGAGCGGGAGCCCGGCGATGAACTCAGCCATCAGCCTTCCCGCGCGGCGGACATCCTTCAATGAGACAACTTCGACCGGCGTGTGCATATAGCGCAACGGAATCGCAAGCTCGGCTACCGGCACGCCCGCCTCGGCAACCTGTATGTCCCAGGCATCTGTCCACGAGCCTTTTGGCGCGAGCTCCTTCGCCACGTTGATCTCGAATTCTTCGGCAATGTCCACCATTGCCTGATGCAGCGCAGGATGATTGCAGGAGCCCCAGGTGAGCGGGGTGACCTTGCCCAACTCGAAATTGCCAATGCCGGCTCCTCCGGGGGCCTTGGCAAAGGTGACATCGATCACGATCGCGAAATCAGGTTTTATCGCGACCGCATCCACCATCGCGCCAATCCCGCCGACCTCTTCCTGCGCGGTGGCAACTGCCATCACGTCCCAAAGGTGCTTGCGTTTGGAAAGCATCGCGAGCGCCACAGTTACCGCCGCTACCGAGGCGCGGTTATCGAGGGTGTGCCCGCTGATGCATTCGCTGTTAAGTTCCACGGGTTCGGTCGCGAAGGAGATGACATCTCCGACTCGCACGAGCTTCCGGACTTCGTCCGGCTCTAAGCCGGTATCTGCCAGGAGGTATTTCTGCGGCAGGATGCCGGTTTTTCCGTCTTTTGGCAGCAAAAATGCCGGAGGCATGACCACCATGGCGGGCAAGGCGCGCGTCGCGCCTGCGTTTGTGGCGTGGACCGTGACCATCTGCCCAGGCAGGATGCGGGGATCGACCCCGCCAACCTGCGTGAAGCGCAGAAAACCGTTGTCGATGCCGGTCACCATCAACCCGATGGCGTCCATGTGCGCCGCGATCATCACGCTGGGGCGGGGCTCCGCGCCTTCTCCGCGCTGGATCGCCACCAGACTGCCAAGGTTGTTGACGCGGGTTTCATCCGCGTACGGCTCCCAGGCAGTCTGAATGATCTCACGGATCGGAGCCTCGAAACCGCTCGGACCCGGGGCGGAGATCATTTCCATTAAGTGTTTTTTGAGATCAAGTTTCATATGCCTCTCTCATGGGTTAGGAGTAGGTTCAACCGGAGGTTCGGTTGGAATTTCTGTGGGGATTTCCGTCGGCTCAGGAACAGGCGTGTCACTTGGGAGCGGCGTTTCCGTGGGGATGGCAGTATCAGTCGGCGTCAGGGTCGGGGTGCCGGTCGCTGTTGGCGGCAGTGTGTTGGTGGCGGTGGGAGTGATGCTGGCGGTGCGGGTCAGGTAGGGCGTCAGCGTCACGCTGGGGATGAAAGTCGCCGTGCTGGTCAGGGTCGGAGTGGCAGTAGGCTGCTGCGGACCGCGGTTAAAACGCAAAAGAATGATCCCCAACAGATAGCAGGGAATTGTCAAGAGAATGATCAGCGTCAGCGTGTATCGCGTGCGTGTGCGATTAGAGATTTCGTCCACCAGAGCTCCGTCTGCAGTTCATCTTATCACCAGCCAGCTTACCCTGTAAAATGGCAGGTCATTTTGTCTATTATATCCCACCCCAAAAACTACTGGCTCGCGCGAACAAGCAATCCCCAGGACAAACGCATCTTATTCGTTTTTTCTAATAATTGATCGTTTAGAGAATAAGCCCTCCTGAAAGAAGGGTTGACGTCAGCCAAGGAGCAGGTCAGGTCAGTCTGGGAAGTATTATTCCAAAATTAGGAATAATTAATCGTTTGTTCGCGGATGGAGTGATACCCTGCGGGCATATACCTCATCTGTACAACCCCATCCTTTCAGCACAGGAAGGTGCCTCTAACGAAGAGGACAATTTGGTCCTGC
>JAGVUP010000198.1 GCA_019136215.1 Chloroflexota bacterium
AGGCATTTGAATACTACAGAAAAATGGAACAGATATGGGGCTCTCTCGTGAATTAGGAATAGACCTCGGTACATTCAATACGCAGATTGCGGAAGGAAATCAGATTCTTCAGCAGGAACCGACTGTCGTGGCAATCATTGTCGATGAAATGAAACTCGTCGAATTAGGCACCACCGCCCTCAGTATGATGGGTCGTGTACCCGAATCGATTGAGGTCATCCGACCGCTCCGCTTTGGTGTAATCGCAGAATACGAACTCACGGAAATATATTTGCGGGAACTCATCAAAAAGGTCACGGGACCAACCCTGTTTTTTAAACCCCGCCTGCTTATCTCCGCGCCCTACGGCGTGACCAGTGTGGAAAGACGCGCGGTTGTCGAAGCTGGCTTGGGCGCCGGCGGACGTGAGGTGAACATCATCCCCCAACCTCTGGCAGCAGCTCTCGGCGTGGACCTTCCCATTGGCACCCCGACCGGCAACATGATTATTTGCCTCGGCGCGGGCACCTCTCAGGCGGCTGTCATCTCCATGTCCAGTATCGTCAGCGCTTATGGCTTAATCATCGGTCAGCCAACCGCTGAACAGTTAAAACTCAATATCGGAGCAGCTTCCCCAGTCCAGGAAGAAAAAACGATGGAAATCCAGGCTCAGGATCAGGTGTCCGGCTTGCCTAAACCTGCCAGCCTCACGACCAACGAGATCGTCGAAGCCCTGCAGCCTCCTCTCGAAGAGATCGTCGCTTCGATTCGCCGCGTGCTCGAAAAAACCCCGCCGGAATTGATCTCGGACATCATCGACCGCGGGGTGGCGCTTTGCGGCGGCACTTCCCTGCTCAAAGGATTGGATAAATACCTGACAGTCGCTCTCGGCATCCCTGCTTATGTGGTGGAAAATCCGGTCACCTGCACGGTTGAAGGCGCCGCAAAAGGCTTCTCCATCCTCGAGGTTCTCCTGCGCAGCCAGGGGAGATGATCCCATGCTTACAAATAAAAAGTAATCGTCTGCAGGCTCAAAACCGGGTCAATGTTGGCGAGTCTGATCCCTTTGGGCACCTTCAGCGTTGTTGGAGTGTAGTTCATGATCGCTTTCACTCCGCACGCAATCATCTGATCCGCAATTTCCTGGGCGCTGGCTGCTGGAACGGTCAGGATGGCTATTGGAATTTCCCGATGGCAAATTTGTTTTTGCATCTCTTTCACGTCCAACACTTTGATCCCCGCAATGCTTTTCCCGATGATTTCCGGGTCATTATCAAACGCCATCACAATCTCAAAGCCCGTGCTTGAAAAACCATGATAGCTCATCAGCGCCTGACCGAGGCGACCAACCCCTACGAGCGCAACTTCCCATATACGGTCCAAATTCAATACGCTGCGCAGGGATTCCAGCAATTTGATGACGTTGTAACCCGTTCCCTGCTTGCCGAAACCACCGAAAAATGAGATATCCTTGCGGAATTGCGCTGAAGTGATCCCCAGGTGATCCGCCATCTCCTGCGATGACACACTCTCTCGGCCTTCCCGCAATAATTGATTCAACTTTTGCGTATACAGCGGCAGCCTGGCGACTACAACTTCTGGAATTGTTAATCTTTTCATAAACTCTTATCACAAAAATAGTATAAAATTTCAGTGTTCGCCTTTGATGTTATCATCAAAGAACGCCACATATTATATAGGGTTTTGACCATTGTATAATGGTATGCTGTAAACAAAACAGATTATGAAGGAGTTCCCATGAAAGCTGGCAGCGTAATTTCGTATATTCTCGCAGCAATTTTCATCATATTTTCTTTCCTGCTCCTGCTGGGTTCAGGTGGTCAGGGGGGATCCCCGACATGGATCGTCTATGGGATCATCGGGCTCATTCTGGGTTTCGTGTTGATTTTTGCCGGCGTGCGTCTCTCAGCCGCGGCTAAACAGACCGTTCAAAACGTCACGCTGAATGTGGACCTGCCCGGCAATGTGAAGATGGATACCATCAAATGCGAATCCTGCGGCGCTCCCCTTGCCGCGGAAGATATGAAACTTGTCAATGGCGCGGTCACCGTGCAGTGCCATAGTTGCGGCACGTCCTATCAGATCACAGAAGAACCGAAATGGTAAGCTTATGAAAAAAATAAAGCGCATTCTCATTTTTCTCAGCCTGGTCTTGCTGCTCGTCCCAATGGGCGCAGTCCAGGCGCAGGACTACCGTTTTTCGCTGAATATCTACGAAGTAGAAACCTATCTCGAAGCGGACGGTACACTGACCTTGTATTACTACATGGAATTCCAAAACGACCCGGGGGGGCATGCGATCGACTACGTGGATCTCGGTCTGCCTACAACCCAATATAAGCTCTCCAACATCACTGCTGAAATCAACGGCAACAAGATGCCCGAAGTCAACGATTCGGCATATGTTCAGGGCGCCGAGCTCGCCCTCGGGAAATATGCCATCAAACCGGGTGAGACGGGTGTCGTCACCGCTTGGGTCTACGGCGTCGAAGGCGTTTTGAGCGAATATGATCGTGAAGACCGCACAGATTATGCCAACTTCCTTTTCACTCCCAACTTTTTCGGTGCGCAATACGACCGTTCCAAAAACACGCAATACCGCATGACCATCATCCTCCCTCCCGCCGTTGGCGCGGATGAGGGCGTTTGGTATCAACCGAAGACTTGGCCCGGTAGCAGTGAACCCGAAGCAACCCTGACTACCGACGGACGGGTCAATTACTCCTGGTACACGACCAACGCGGATGTACATTCGCAATACACCTTCGGCGCAGCACCATCAAGGGACAGAAGCGTGCTGAAAAGCGGAAATTGCAGTACCTGCCGCCCCGCATTTCTGTTGAAGGCAAGGGCATCAAGCGCGGTCTGACTGCGGTCGAAGCCGGCATCCTGCTCGAGGAACCCCTCGATAAGATTCTGACCATGATCCTCTTTGGATTGCTCAAAAAAGAGCAGATCACTGTGCTCAACCGCGATCCTCTCAAGATCGAAGTCACCGATACCCCCGCGAAAGCGCTCTACCCCTATGAGGAAGCATTTCTGGAAGTTTTCAAGAACTTAAATATCGAAAAACGACGCTCCGGAATCAAATCGCTG
>JAGVUP010000132.1 GCA_019136215.1 Chloroflexota bacterium
GATGTGCGCCGCGGTTGGAAACGCGGAGCTTCGCCAACGGCTCGCGCAGGGTGCGGACCCAATCGCGGAGTACCTGCCAGCGATCCCTTTGATGCCGCAGATCAGCCTTTGGGCAGCTTCAGGCAGGGTGGATTTGGCGGGCGCGGAGTATTTTGGCGGTTTGAGGTTCTGGAGCCCAGCAATTCCGTAATAGCAAGCAGGATTTGCACAGGCGAGGTTTCAAATTCCTGTAGGGCACCAAAAAAGGTGTATTAAGTAAATTTATACGAAAGCGTGATAATTTTTTCAAGGGCGTGGTTGAGGACTATTCGAACCGTCATTATGCAACCTTATGACCGTCCTCATCCCACCGATGAAAGCGGATGGAGCAAGCCCCATCCGAACAGCGCGGGCAGGCGCCTCCTCCTTCCGAAGAGAGCAATTCAGCACCTGAGGGTGCGATTGGGGACGACAAGGTCTAATACTATGTATCCATTCGACCGTCCCCAATCCGCCATCGAGGGGCGTTGTCATGTTCATTCCGGCGTATTGGAAGCAGGATGCGGAGGGAGTGAACCCCCTCCGTACAACCCACATCCTTCGTACACCCCCATCCTTACAGCGTGGGCAGTCGGCTCATCCTTACGAAGAGAGTAATTTGGTACCTTCGGGCTCGATTGGGGTTGACAAGGTCTAAAATTTTGATTCCATTTAACCGTCCCCAATCCGCCATCGAGGGGACTTGTCATCTTCATTCCGGCGAATTGGAAGCGGGGAAGGTGACCAAAGGACAGGGTTATCAACGCTTCCAATTTTGCCATACAAGTCAAAGAAAATCTCGAAACATATTGGACTTTTTTTGTTGGGTGCGGATCCAAGACTTGGATAGGGGACTGGCAAAACCTGGGCAGTAATGCCCATTGAACATTCCCTTAATCCGCCACGATGGCTGATTAATCGTATTCATTTGTCCGTCATCAACCCGCAAAATAACGAAAAAATGCGGACTTGGATTGACTCTTGCCCGTTTGTGTTATACTTTTAAAGCGTCTGGGCTGCGTCTGTTGATAATTGAAAGCATTAAGGCTAGTATGTTTATATGCAGTCCAAAGACATGTTATAAAGCGAATGAAAAAATACGACAGTGACTATAAGACCATCCTGAGTATCAACAAGAAGGGCGAACAAGTCCGGACTTATGAATACCAGGGAGATTATTACAAGTTGCCGTTTGATTCTGCCCAAATGCGAAAATTCAAAATCCTTTTCATGCTCACCCTTGCGGGAGTCATCCTCGCGCATATTCTCGGGGGGGTGATAAACAATCCAGGCATGCGCAACTTTTACGTTGCCATCCCTTACGCTTTTGCCGCCCTGCCCATATTTAACCTGTTTCGCTCCGGGATCCGTCTGCCCATTGAAGACCGAAAATACCGCCGGGAAGAAATCGGCGTTACCTATGAACGTTTTACCAACCACAGCCTGTTCCTGCTGATTGCATTGGGGGCTTGTATCCTGGGAGAGGTTGTGTATTTAGTTTTCTTCTCGAAAGGAGGCGCTGGCGCAAACGAAACTTATTTTTTAGCGGCGGAATCAGCCGCATTAGCGTTGGGTCTGGTTATTTATATATCCCTGAAAAAGGTTGTGATCACCAAGGTCCCGGAGGAAGAGAAAACAAGCGTGGCGGCGGAGGCAGCCTGAGTTTGCCTTCATTGACACGATATTGTTTATAAAATATAATTATTAAAATCAATATAAGGAGAAATAGAAGAAAATGAGTAAATTTGCAAGAACACTGTCCATTTTGATCGTTGCGATCATGCTCGGTGTGGCGCTCGCATCCTGTGGCACAACCCCCACAACCGAACCGCCCGCTGAGCCCGTGGTGGAAGAAACCGCCCCTGTGGCGGAGGAAACCACTGAACCTGAACCTACCGAACCGGTCGACACCCCGTTAGTGGTTGCCTATAATGCGTTCTCTCAGAAGTTCAGCCCTTTCTTTGCCGACACCGCCTATGATGTGGATGTTGCTGGCATGACCCAGATAGGCATGATGACCACCGATCGTGTTGGCGCCATTGTCTTCAATGCCATCGAAGGTGAGACCCGCTCCTATAACGGCGTGGACTACTTCTACTCAGGACCTGCTGATTTAACCGTCGATTATGACGAAGCCAGCGATACCACCAAATACACAGCCCACCTGCGCGATGACTTGAAGTTCTCCGACGGCGAGCCTGTGACCGCTGACGATGTAATCTTCACGTATTACACCTTCCTGGATCCCAGCTATAGCGGTTCCACGACCCTTGCTTCCTACCCAATCATTGGTCTGCGCGACTATCGGACCCAGACGACCACCGAAGTTTATGACAAATACTTCCAATTCTTCGAGGATGTCTATACGGCTGGT
>JAGVUP010000045.1 GCA_019136215.1 Chloroflexota bacterium
AGAAAAAGACCGAATAAAATGAGGATAACAAGCCTCAGATGAACCGCTGATCCGGTTCACAACCGGACTTGATAGGGTTCCTGTCGAAAATGCTGCTTTATTTCAACGGTCTCGTCAACTGCGCAACCTGGGCGATAATCCTCTGCTTACCCCGGAATTATTCGCCTCCCAAATCACTGGCGATCCGCCGGAATACCACTCCAGCCAACTCGCGCTCTTCTAGGCAAACCTCAAACAAAATCGGGTTCAAAATTTGAAATTGAACATGACTACGATCCTCGGTTAATGGCGGATTGGGGACGGATTAATGGGTTTCCATTCATCGGTTCTTCGTCCCCAATCGCGTCCGAAAAATGCCGCGTCTTTGTATATCTTTGCCTATACGCCTGTTAGGATCGGTATCAATTTTTTTGCCACCGGACGCAATTGGAAGCGTCGAAAACCCTGTCCTTTGACCGCCTTCCCCGCTTCCAATTCGCCGGAATGACCATGACATCGCCCCTCGAAGGCAAGCACCCGGCAGGATCATTTCCAGCGATCCACAGTCTATTCGAACAAGGACAATTGCATCTTCTTCGTTTACTGCATAAACAGTTGGTTCCGCATCCCGGTTATGCTGACCGGGGAATCAATTTTGCAGGTTAGCAAATGATTAAGCCTTACGCGATGACCGGGCCTTTTATCTGAAATTGATCTCACCTGCCGGGAGAGTTTCCAACCACGTAAAGCAATGGGCAATTAAGAAAGAAACTGGCTCTGATTGAGCCAGTTTCTTTCTTTATCCTGCCTGATCACCAGTTGATCAGGCGTTTATTGTTGACAATGATCTTATCTCGCACTATTTAAAAATGAGAGGAAGGTAGATATCTTTGGCCGGCGCAGGGATCATGACAATCGCCACAGCGCCTTCCTGGACTGTGCCCGTCTGGCTGCTGGTGTGCAGCGCGGTATTGGTCAGAGCACCAGGAGCGGCATCCTCATTCACGGTCACCTTGAAGGTGATGGTATGGGTAGCGTTTGGGGTCACCAGGTCGAAGCAAATCATGTGTTCGTCGGTAAAGCTGGCGTTGTTGTAGGCATACTGTGTGGCTACGGTACCATCGGAGTTTTCAGTACCGATCGTTGCACCATTCAATGGACCGTTGATATTGTCGTAGGCGAAGACAAATTCATAGAAACCCGGACTGTCATCAACTACATGGTAATACACGATCTCAAAATCGTAGGTTTTGGTTGGGTCATCATAAATCTGCACATCATCGTATTCAATAATGCTAATAGAAGGTCCAGCACTTGCCAGGCTCACGCCCTTGTTGGTAGCTTGGTCATATACGATCTTCATATCCTGCCAGAGCATAGCAACGACGTTGTTAGGGAGGGCAGGATCCGGAATGTCCTGGTTTGTCCAGGGCGCTCCACCATAGTTGTTCTCGTAATCAAACATGGCAAAGCCGTCATCGCTGAAGGCGATCGCAGGATAATCAATGCCGTAGAAGTTGTAGGGCACCGTACCACCAGTCAGAAGCCAGAGCTTAGTATCTCCAGTGATAGCAGACTGAGTGAAAATCCCAACCTGTTCCAGGTCTAAATAGCCACCAAAGCCAGTATCGCATAAGGGATCGTTAACCGAGTCAGTCACATTGTAGTAAGGCGCGCCGGGCGCGTCCATCGTGCCAGACCAGGTAACGGCATTTGTATCAGAATGATAAACCGCGCCGCCAGTAACAGAATCGGGCACATAAGTGACCCCATCTGGCAGTACGTCGGTAATGGTGTAGTCGGTTGCCTCATTAGCAAAGTTGGTGATCTCAATCGTGTAGGTGATGGTATCGCCGGGCTCTGCCTCAGCGACATCCGCGGTCTTGACGACATCATCCGCCTTGCGAACGACATCCAGTTGGGTCACGCCGATTCCTGTTTCGCGGGCATCATCCGCGTAGAGGTCAATCAGACCGTAAAGGCGGTCCCCCTCTTCGGTATCAATACCGTGCCAGAGGACATCAAGACTGAAGAGCTGCCCGGCGGGGTTGTCCTGCGGACCATTAACGGTCATATTCGCCGGATCAATTGGCGTATGAGGCACATTGCCTATGGTGAGGGTGATGTCATCCTCATCGGCGCCGGAACCCTCCCAGTTTTGAACCATGATCCAGACATCAGGGTATTCGCCTGCATCGAAGCCCCACTCGGTGAGATATTCGAAGGAGGTCGCGGTCGCGCTGTAATCATACAATTCCTCTTCCTGCGGAACACCATCGCCATTAACATCGAAGCCCCAGAAGAGATCAAGGTCTATAGCGGTCGTAGCCGTAATTTCTGCGACAAGGCGCGCGGCGCCAGCATCCATAGGCACAACGGTGTACCA
>JAGVUP010000192.1 GCA_019136215.1 Chloroflexota bacterium
ATTTTCGCCCGTTCGGCTGCTTCTTTGAGGCGTTGCAGCGCCTGGCGGTCTTCGCGCAGATTGATGCCGTTCTCACGCTTGAACTCGTCGGCGAGCCAGTCGATGATGCGCTGGTCGAAGTCATCGCCGCCCAGGAAGGTATCTCCGGAGGTGGACTTCACCTGGAAAACGCCGTCGCCGACTTCGAGGATGGAAATATCAAATGTGCCGCCGCCGAGATCATAGACGGCAATGGTCTCGTTCTTTTCTTTTTTGTCGAGACCGTAAGCCAGGGAAGAAGCGGTCGGTTCGTTGATGATACGCAGCACTTCCAGACCGGCGATTTTGCCCGCGTCCTTGGTGGCGTTGCGCTGGGTGTCATTGAAATACGCCGGCACGGTGATGACCGCCTGAGTGACAGGTTCGCCGAGATAGGCTTCAGCGTCGCGTTTGATCTTACCCAAAATCATGGCGGAGATTTCCGGGGCGGTGTAGTCTTTGCCGCCCATCACCACGCGCAGGTCGCCATTGGGCGCCTTGTTGATCTGGTAGGGAACGTGTTCTTTCGCACGCTGCACTTCCAGGTCATCCGCGCGGCGTCCCATGAAACGCTTGATCGAGAAGATCGTGTTTTCAGGATTGATGATTGCCTGGTTGCGGGCAACACGCCCAACCAGCCGTTCGTTATTCTTGTTAACTGCCACGACCGATGGGACGAGGCGTTCACCTTCGGCGCTGGGGATGACGACAGGCTCACCGCCCATCATGACAGACGCGACTGAATTTGTGGTTCCGAGATCAATACCGATAATTTTTCCCATGATAACTCCTATTTTGCGACTCTGACCAGGGCAGGTCGGATGACGCGATCTTTGATTTGATAACCGGTCTGGACAACTTCTATGATTTGTCCATCGGTGTAATTGTCGTTTTCTTCGTGTGTGACGGCTTCCTGCGTGTTGGGATCAAACAGATCACCGGGCTTCAGGTCCAGGGGATGGACGTCTTTGGCTTCAAGCGCTTTTAACAGTTTTTGCAGGATGAGGTCGATCCCCGAGATCCAACTGTCGCAGTCGGGGTCTTCCGGACGGTGGAGCAGGGCGCGTTCAAGGTCATCAACCACAGGCAGGAAAAACTTGACGTGGTCGCCAAGCAGCCTATCGGCGAAACTGGCGTTATCCAGGTCAACGCGGCGTTTATAGTTGGCAAAACTGGCGCGTTCCCGCTGAAGGCTGTCGAGGTAGTCCTCATTTTGCTTGCGCAGTTCTTCGTTCTCCGCCTGCAGCGCAGCCAGATCTGGGGCTTCTTCTTGCGGCGTGGGGGTTTCGTTCTTGTTTTCTGTGTCTTCAGTCATTTTCTTCCTCGAAAATTTTTTCATAATATGTCTGCCTTATTCGATCAAAGTGTCAGTTACCAGGTCCGAAAGCAAGTCCGCCACAAAGCGCACCGAGCTGATGGCATGACCGTAAGGCATGCGCATCGGACCGAGAATGCCGAGCATTCCGGAAAGCTGATCCTGGATGCCGTAGCGGGTCAGGATGACCGAGCAGTCCCTCAACTCCTGCCAGGTGCCTTCGCCGCCAATAAGCACCTGCACGCCGCCAATGTCTTCGGTCAGCAAAGTGCGCGAGAAGAGGTCGTCCAGCATTGGGCGTTCTTCCAGCAGGCGCAGAGGAGAGCGTTCCTGGTCGATCACGGCAAACTCAGGGGTGGAGAGCACGTTTGAAAGCCCGTCCATAAAGAGTTCACCGGTGACGAGTTCATCGGTCAGATGCATCTGGTCAAGGATGGCGGCATGGATCTGCTGTTCAAGCGGATCCAAACTGAGCTCAAGCGCTTCAATCTGTTGGAGCGACATGTTCCCGAAATCCTGGTTAAACTGGTTGGCAATACGCGAAAGCGCTTCCTGGCTGGTCACTTCGCTCAGCGCCAGGATTTGTTGGCGGATCTCCCCGCCGACTAAAACCAAAACCATCAGAACCTGCGAACCGCGGGTGCTGATCAGCTCGATATGCTTGAACGCGATTTTGTCCGAATGAGGAGCAGTGACCAGCGAGACCGCCTGGCTTTGGTTTGCCAAAACGGAGGCAGCCAAGGGCAGCCAGTGGTCCAGCCCGCGCCGCGATTGGTAGAACTGATGCGCGATGGTGTTGCGGGTGGCGGTAGGCAGGACGGTTTGCTGTACCAGGTTGCTGACAAAGAAGCGGTAGCCTTCCTCGGTCGGCACACGTCCGGCGGAAGTGTGCGGCTGGCGGATGAGACCCAGTTCCGTCAGGGCGTTCATCTCATTGCGCACCGTGGCGGAGCTGACTTGCAGCCCGTAATCCTCAATCAGGGTCCGCGAAGCGACAGGCTGCGCCGTGCGCGTGTGTTCGTGCAC
>JAGVUP010000135.1 GCA_019136215.1 Chloroflexota bacterium
TTTCTGACGCGCGGCGGCTGGCACAAAAGCGCGGGCAACCACTACCGCTTCCGCAAGTCGCATCTTACCTTCCTCTCCGCCGCGCCCGGTTCCAACATCGTTGGCGCAACCGCCTCCACCCTGCTTTCGCTGGATGAGGCGCAGGATATCGAGATCGCCAAATACGATAAACAAATCGCTCCGATGGCGGCTTCCACCAACGCAACGCGCGTCTTTTGGGGCACCGCCTGGAGCGCGCAGACGCTCCTGGCGCGGGAATTGCGCGCCGCCAGGGAAGCCGAAACGCGCGACGGCATCCGGCGGGTCTTCCAAATCGGAGCGGAAGAAGTGCGGCGGGAGGTTCCGGCTTACGGCATCTTTGTGGACGAGCAAATCGCCCGGATGGGGCGCAGCCACCCGATGGTGCGCAGTCAGTTTTTTAGTGAGGAAATTGATTTCGCCGGAGGCTTATTCACTCCAACGCGGCTGGGATTGATGCGCGGCGGGCATGCAGCCCTCGAAGCTCCCCTCCCGGGCAAACGCTACGCGCTGCTGATAGACCTGGCAGGCGAGGATGAAGCCCTGCGCCAGGGCGGCGCAACTGGCGGGCTCAGCAATCCTGAACGCGATCTGACCGCGGTAACGGTCGTGGAACTGGACCTTTCCCTGCTGGGCGAGGATCTGGTGGGAAAACCGATTTACAAGGTAGTCAACCGGCAAGCCTGGCAGGGCGAGAGGCACAGCACGCTCTACGCGCGCCTGCTACGCCTGGCGGAGCGCTGGCAGCCGGAAAAAATCGTCGTGGATGCCAGCGGCGTGGGAGCGGGCGTGGGGTCCTTCCTGCGCGATAAACTCGGCGAACGGGTCATCGCGCTGCAATTCACGCGGCTGTTGAAGTCCCGTCTGGGGTGGGGTTTCCTGGCGGTGGTGGATACAGGCCGTTTTCAGGATTTTTCCGCGGTCAGTTACCCGGAGCAGTGGCAAGCCAACCCGCTCCTTGGGCAGATGGCATCCGAGCAGGACCGCCTGCAGGCGCTTTTTTACCGCCAACTGGCAGGGCTGCGGGCGGAAGTCAGCCCCGGACCGGAGAGGCTGCTGCGGTGGAGCGTTCCGGAAGGCACGCGCGACCCCGAGGGCGGCATGCTGCATGACGATCTCGCCCTTTCGGCGGCAATGTGCGCGGTTTTGGATGAACAAAGTTGGCGCTGGTCTTCGCCTTCGGTGGTGATCCCCGCCAGCGACCCGATTATGGAGATGGATGGAGGTTTTTGATGAGTTATTTCGTGCGTAATCAGGAATTTGCCTTTGGGATCGACCTCTCGCGCTACAACGCCAGCGCGGATTTGACCCAAAAACCGGATTTTGGACTGATCGCAGCCCACCAACCGAGGGTAAGTTTCATCGCGATCCGCTCGGGCGTCTCCTGGGGCTACCGCGACCCGATGTTCGCGGTTTTTTCCCGTCAGGCGCTGGCGATCGGCGCGTGCGTGATGCCCTATCATGTGCTCTACCCGGGAGAACCCGCGCTGAAACAAATGAACCATTTTCTGCGGATTCTGGAAGGCATCGACCTGGACTCGGTCCGGCTGGTGCTGGATGTGGAGCTGGAACACGGACAGACCCGCGCGGTCATCACCAACACGCTGCTCAGCGCGCTTGAACTGCTGGAGCAGGAAACCGGACGCCTGCCCATTGTCTACTCGCGGGCTCTGTGGGTGGATGCCAACCTGCGCGTCGCCGACCTGCCGCGCGTGGATTGGTGGCTGGCGCAGTATTATTACCGGCGTCCTTTCCCGCAATACACCCCCGAGTATCCCTGCCCGCCGCGTCTGCCAAAGGGAGTGGATCAGTGGCTGATCCACCAGACCTCCGAACGGGGTCCGGCGATCGGCGGCGCGGGCAACTATATGGATTATGACCGCTGGAACGGCACGGAAGCAGACGTTTTGGCGTATTTCGGTCGCGCCGCTCTGGTGAACTGCCCGCTGGACGGAGCGATTTGCCCGGTTCGGAGCGCCTGCAGCGCAGAAGCCGCGCAGTGTGAGGCGGTGGCGGCATGAGCAGACTGGGAAAGCAAGTACGCCAATGGCTCGGATTGAATCCGGAAAGCTCCGCCCGCCGGCAGCAGCTCACCCTTGCTGAGACGGAAAACACGCTGACGCTCGGAGCCTGGCAGGCGGGTGAGAATCCGCGCGACCGCCGGTCTTATGACCGGCAGGATGTGCTGGCGGACTGCATGGACGCCTGGCGCTTCAACCCCCTTGCGCGGCGCATCACCGAGCTGACCACCAACTATGTCACCGGCGGCGGGTTCGTGGTAAGCTGCCCGCACGACGCCACCCAAAGTTTCCTCGATCGGTTTTGGAACCACCGCCTCAACCGCCTCAACCTGCGGGCGAGCGATCTTTCAAACGAACTGATGCTGAGCGGAAATCTCTTTCTGCTGGTTTCCACAGACCAAACGGGCATGAGCTACCTGCGGGTCATCCCGAGCACTGATATCGCCAAAATCGAGTCGAGCGAGCTGGACGTGGAGCAGGAACTCCGCTACTTGGGCAAGCCCGGATTAAACGGCGAAGAGCCGGTTTTCGAGGCGTATCAGGTCAACCAGGACCGACCCGCGGAGAACGGCAGCTTCAGTCCGGTCATGCTCCACTACGCGGTCAACCGTCCGGCAGGCTCTCAGTGGGGCGAGAGTGACCTTGCCCCGATCCTCAAATGGCTTTCGCGCTACAACGCCTGGCTTGAGGACCGCGTGCGCCTGAACCGCTTCCGCAACGCCTTTGTCTACGTGGTAAAAGCGCGCTTCGCCAGTGAAACCGCGCGCGCCAACCGCCAGGCGCAGCTCGCGGCGCGCCCGCCCGCGCCGGGCTCAGTGTTGGTGACGGATGAGCAAGAAGAATGGTCGGTCATTGCCCCGAAATTGGAAGCTTTGGACGCGTCGAGTGATGGATTGGCAGTCAAAAAGATGATCGCGGCGGGCGTGGGGCTGCCGCTGCACTTTTTGGCGGAGCCGGAATCCTCCACCAAGACCACCGCGGAGGCTTCCGGTAATCCGAGTTACCGCCGTTTCGCGGAAAGGCAGCGGGCTTTGTGTTGGATTTTGGAGGACATGCTGCGGGTGGCGGTCGCGCGGCGCGCGTTCTTTGACCCTTGCGTGGACCCGGACGCGAGAATCACTGTCACCGGAGGCGACATTTCCGCGCGGGATAACGCTGAACTGGCAGAGGCGGGGCAAAAAGCCGCGGAGATAGCCTCGGGATTGCGCGAAAAAGGACTGATCAGCGCGGAAGAAATGTTGCGCCTTGTATACCGCTTTATGGGCGAACAGATACCGGCAGCCAGCGGCGGCGCGGGCGAAAAGGAATAAATCCGGCGGACGCCCGCGTGGGGCAGGCATCCCCCGGAAGGAGATTGGAAAGGAGACGAATGGGTGAATTCAGAGAGCATTTGAATCTGGAAGTGAACCCTGTCAGCAGTGATCGGTTTGAGATCCTGGCAATCACCGCCGGGAAGGCAAACGGATGGGAATTCCCGGCAGAGGTGCTGCGCGAGTCGCTTGCGCTCTGGGAGGGAGTCAATTGTTTCGTGGACCACAGCCTAAGCGCGCGCTCGGTGCGCGATATCGCCGGAGTGCTGCGGGAGACCCGCTGGGATGAGGAAGCCCGCGGCGTGCGGGCTGAACTGACCGCGTTTGGTCCTTCCGCGGGAGTCCTGACAGAAATTGGCAGGCAGGTGCTGGAAACCAGCGCCGAACCGGCGGTGCGGGTGGGCTTTTCGGCGGACATCCTCTTTGAGGGTCAAGCCGGCAAAGTCGCGAAAATCCTCAAAATCTACTCAGTGGACCTGGTCTACAATCCGGCGCGCGGAGGAATCTTCCTGCGGGCGCTCAATCAACTCGGTATTGAACCCTTACAAATCGGAGGAGAAAAAATGGAATCAAATCAAAAGGAAGACCGCGCCGAACTGGAGGCGCAGCCTGCTGCCGCTCAGGAGCTGCAGAAACAGCTTTCGGAGATGCGCGAGATCCGCTCTGAAATGAGCGCTTGCCTGCTCGAGAGCGCCCTGGCGAACACGCGCCTGCCCCTTGGGATGCAACAGCGCATTCGCAGCCAATTTCAGGACCGTACTTTCGCGCCGGCTGAGCTAAAAGCGGCGCTGCGCGAGGCGCACTCGCTGCTGGGCGAGGTTGAGGGAGCCAAAAGCGTGCGGGGTCCCGCCCGCATTGAGGGCATGATCGAACCCGGAGAAAGACTGCAGGCAGCCGTGGATGATATGTTGGGCGCCCCGCGCGAAAAACAGATGGGGTCGGCGTCCGTGCCGCGCCTCTCGGGCATCCGCGAGCTCTATCTGAGCACCACCGGCGACTACGATCTGCACGGCGGCTACTTCCCCGAGCGCGCGCAGTTGGCGAACACCCTCGACTTCAGCGGACTGGTCAAGAACAGTCTCAACAAATTGGTCGCGAACACCTGGGAAGAGCTGGGTAAAGCCGGCTACGACTGGTGGAAGGACGTCACGGTTCAGGAGCATTTCAACAGCCTGCAGGAGATCACCGGCACCCTGATCGGCACGGTTGGCGACCTGCCGAGCATCGCCGAAGGCGCCGCGTACACCGAACTGCAGGTCGGCGACTCACCGGAAACCGCCAATTTCGTCAAATATGGAGGCTATATCCCCCTCACGCTCGAGCTCATCGACCGCGATGAGACCCGCAAGCTGCGTTCTTACGCCCGCGAACTCGCTTCGGCAGGTATGCGCAAAATCTCGAAGCTGGTTGCGGAGATCTTCACCGTCAACGGCGGCACCGGTCCCTTCCTCGCGGACGGCAGTTTTCTGTTCAACAACAGCGCCGTTAACACTGAGGGCGGGCACGGAAACCTCGACACCCTTGCGTTGAACCATGCCAACTGGGACCTGGTGAGCAGCAAGGTCTACAACCAGCCGATGCTGGTTAAAAACGCTGCCGGTTTCTACGGAGTCGGTCCCCGCATGGCGGTCAATCCGAAGTTCATCCTGGTGGGGCGCTCGCAGCAGAAGGCAGCGATGGAAATCTGTACCGCTTCGCTGGTGCGCGAATCGGATTACGTCTACGACAACGTCCTCAAGGGCAGCGCTGTGCCCTTGGTGGTGCCCGAGTGGACGGACGCCAACGACTGGGCGGCGGTTTGCGATCCGCGCGTGGCGCCCGCCATCTTTGTTGGAGAGCGCTTTGGATTGGCGCCGGAAATCTTCATCGCGGGTGATGAGCTTTCGCCGGCAGTTTTCAGTAACGATGAGCACCGCTTGAAAGTGCGCCACTACCTGGCGGTGTGGGTCAATGATTTTCGTCCGCTGTTCAAGTGTAACGTCGCATAGGTTTGAAAGGAGCACGCAATGGATAAATGGAAAACCCTCTTGAGTTCACGTAAATTTTGGGCGACCCTGGTCGGCTTGGTGTTCATGACTCTGCGCGTCGTGAAGCCCGACTTCCCGCTGGACGCGGACCAATTGGCGGGCATTCTTGCCCTGCTGGTCAGCTACATCCTGGGCACCGCCCTCGAAGACGGCTTGCGCGCCAGCAAGTAACACCCCATCTTAATAGCCCCGCGCGGAGTATGTCCGCGCGGGGCAACCCGGAGGAAAAATGCGAGAAGATATTCTGAAACGAGTGGTGGAAGAGCTGGTCGGTTCCGGGGCGCTGGCATACGCCCTGAATGCCGACGGCAGTCTGACAGTTGTGGACTCGCGCGGTTGGAAGCGAACCTTCCCGGCGCGGGAACTCCAGGCGCTGAGTCAGAAGCGCGCGAAGTCAGGCAAAAGGAGCACGGAATGATCACCTTGAGCGATCTCACCGAACGCATCGGCAGGCAGTTCCTGGACCCCCATGGGCTGGCTGCCCCGCAGGAAACGCGCGAAGAAGCCGTGCGGCTGGCATTGGAGGAAATCAACCTGAGTTTGAATCAGACCTACACGATCGCCGGCTTGGATGGCTCGGTCGCGGGAGATCTGCCCGAAACCTGCCTTCCCGCGCTTTTCAGCGGCGCTGCTGCGGTGCTCATTGGCACCGTGCTGCACTACGACCTGAGCAGCCATACCAACCTGCCGGCAGACCGGCAGCAGCTTCGGCTTTTGACGGAGCATCTTAAGCGTCAATTTGATCTGGAGATAGATAAACTGCGCGTGAGGGAATTGCAGAACGCGCAGAGCGAAACACACTTCCAGTGGGAATGGTCCGAAAACAGAGGCTGGCGCTGATGACCGGGCTGGCATTGGGATACATGGACAGCACTTCGGAGCTGGACTGGTTCAGGCTGGAAGGCGGGGGTATGCTTCCGGGCATGCTCGGCTGCGAGTGGAACATGGCGGCGGCAAGCGCGGAAAGCGTCTCCGAGTCCGCCTTCCTCAGCCTCCGCGGTTCGCTTTTGGAGCTGCAAGCGGTGACGGAGCGGCTCGAACTGCTGCGCGCGGCAGGGGCGCGAAAGCGGGGTTTTTGTCTGCGCGTTTGGAGCGAGACCCGCGAAGCCTATCTTTATGCTCCCCTCAGCGAGATGGCGTGGCAGGTTTTGCCCGCTCACGTCCCCTCCGCCGGAGCGGGCAGCTTTCGCATCAAACTGACCTGGCTGCGCGCAAGCGTTTTCTATGGCGCCGAAGTGGCTCTGCCGCTTTCCAACGGTTCCGGTTCGGGCGTGACAGGCGGGCTGACCCTCTATAACCACGATGATCCCTCTCTCTGGCACGATAATTGGTTTGACGTAAACCTGCAGGCAGTCGGCAACCTTTGGGAGTTCCCGCTGCGATTGGAACTGAAAAACACTACCAGTGGAGAGGCGCTGGCGGATTTCTGGCTGGGGAGTATGGCTTTGGCTGGCAGCGGCAGCCTGCCCAACCTGGTCTTTGAAGCCGAAAACGGGTCTGGCGGAAGCATCCTGACCGACACGAACGCTTCCAACGGGGAATACTGCCGTTACGACTGGAACGGCAGCGGTTGGCGGGAACTGGCAAGCTGGACACTTTCCGCCCTGGACACAAGCCGTTTGCAGGGCATTGGTCTGCTGCCTCTGCTGCGTTTTTTGAACCCGCCTGCCGAATCGGGTTTGAGGCTTCGTTGGGAGCTGCGGGTTGATGGAACTCCAGTTTGGCTCGGACCCGCCAGCGAGCTGGAGCAAGGGCGGCGCAGCCTGCGCATGGAACCGCTGAGCGTGCCTTGGGGCGACTTGCCTCTGGAGAGCGCGGCGTCAGCGCACAGCTTGGTCTTAAAGGCTTTTCATAGCGGAAGCGGCGCGCACCAGCTCGACCTCGATGATTTTTTGCTCCTTCCCCAACAAAGCTTCGGAGCCTACCACGCCATCGGCGCCCTCAAACAAAACGCCAGCCTGATCGACGACCCTGCCCGCCAGGCGGTCTGGTCCAAAAGCGGCGGACTGGAGCTGGCAACACACCTGCGGGTTGGCAGCGGGCACTGCCTGAAGCCGGGCACCCTGCAGCGGTTTTACTGTTTTCAGACCGAAGCGAACGGCGCCGCCCCCATCGGGCGGACGGTCTCGGTGCGGGCATGGTACCGCCCTGCCTGGAGGCAGCCGTGAGCTGGCGCGCTTTTTTGACAGACCGTCAGAACCCGCTCTCAGGGCTCAAGCCGCTCGAACTGAGCTGGGACGCGCTTGGCGGTCCGCAAGATGCCGTATTGGGTCTGGGAACGCCAAGCGTCAGCTTCACGGCGCTTCAAAGCTGGCTTGGCTGCGGTGTGGAGATCTATGACCCCGCCGATCGTCTGGCGTGGTGGGGTTGGGTCGAAAAGGTCAGTCAGACCTTTGGCGCGACCAGGCTTGAATCCTCCCTGGAGGACCTGGCAAACCGAGCGGCAGTGCGCTACCGCAGCATGGAACCCGGAAAAGACTTCGGCACGCTTACCCAAACCGCCTGGAAGGACGAGCCAACCAGCCAGGCGTTCTACGGCATCAAAGAGCGGCTCATCCATCAGGACCTGCTCAGCGAGCAGCAAGCGCTGCTCCTGCGGGATGCCAGCCTTCGCCGCTGGGCTCTGCCCTCCCGCAGGCTGACGCCTTCTTTGACATCGACCGGCATCCGGGTTTCCTGCCGGGGTTGGTTTGGACGCATGCGCTGGCGCCAGTGGCAGGCGCACACGGACATTCTGGGGCACTCGCCGGCGCAGCAAGGCTTCCAGGCTTTGGGTGCGAGCCTTGCCCAATCCTTCACCCCCGCGGAAGCGGGCAGCCTGGCAGCGCTGAACGCGCGAATACGGAAAATCGGCAATCCGCAGGACTCCCTGCGCTTTCAAATACGCACGGACTCTCTTGGACAGCCCGGCGGGGCGGTTCTTGCGGAGGCAGCCCTGCCGGCAAGCGCGATTTCGGGCGAGAGTTACGCCTGGGTGAGCCTGTGGCTCTCGCAGCCCTGCCCGATCGCGGCTGGCCAACAGCATTGGCTGGTGATCTTGCGCGATGGAGCGGCATATCCCGCTGCCTACTACAGCCTCGGCGTGGATGAGAACCTGGGCTTTCCCGGAGGAAAATTGCTCCTACTGGACGCTTCAACCGGGCAGTGGAAACCCCGTTCGCCCGAAGCAGACCTGCTGTTTAAGCTGACCATGCTGAGCGATTCAGCAGAATTGATGGCGCGGGTCGCGGAGACAGCCGCCTGCTTTTCCGGCTTCGACTATGAAGCTGGTTCCGGGTTCAGCCTGCCCTACGTCAGCGAATCCGGGCTGGACTGTCAGGAGGAATTCTTGCGCCTACTGCGCCTTGGGACGCCTTCCCTGGAGAACTTGCTTGCGTGGGTCACTCCCAAACGCCGTCTGCGGGTCTTCACGATGCCGGAAGCGAACAGCGCGGAGTTTTGGCTCGGTAAAGACGGACGAATCAAAGCGGGGGATGGACGCAACCTTGAGACTCCCTGGCAGGCGGTGGGTACCTGGCTGCGATCCGAAACCGGCGCGGATTGCTTCGTTGAGAACCTGCGGCTCCACATTCCTGATCAAAGCTATCGATTGCGGACAACTTCCGTGGATTATGTGCCTTCGGCATAAATACAGGCGATTTTTGCCGCTATAACTGATAAAATAGACACATGATCATCACCCTGACACCCAACCCCAGCGTGGAGAGGACAATGCTGGTCGACCGCATCAAGTTTAATGAGATATTACGGGCTGCTCCCGCTCAGTTGGAGTGGTCTGGGAAGGGCATCAACGTCTCGCGCGGGCTGCGCATGTTCAGGCAGAACAGCCTGGCGATTGCATGGGTTGGCGGAGGAGCAGGCAAGATGCTCGAAGATGGGTTGGAAAAGCTGGGAATCCAGACGGACTTTGTCTGGGTGGATGGCGAGACCCGAACCAACACAGTCCTTAGGGAAGAAGACAACGACTGGTACATGCTCGTGAACGAGCATGGTCCCTTCATCCCGCCCGAAGCCATTGACGAAATGTTCGCCAAAGTGGAGCGGTATCCCAGCCCAGGGGATATCTGGGTAGTCGGCGGAAGCCTGCCTCCAGGCGTGCCTGAGGATTTTTACGCGACTCTGATCCGCATGCTCAAGGCGCGGGGCGTGCATGTCATCTTTGATGCTACCGGTCCTTGTTTTAAACCCGGGATCGAAGAAAATCCCTGGCTGCTCTACCTGGAAATAACCGAGGCGGAGCGCCTGATGGGTTATGAAATCCGGACTTTCGATATCGCGAAACGGGCTGCAATGGGCTTTTTATCAAAGGGCGTGGAGTATCTGGCGCTCGTTCTCGAGACGGGCGGTACCCTTGTTGCTTCAAGAGACCTGATGGTCGCGACCATCCCTCCGAAGGTGCCGTCCCTCAGGGTAACCGGCTTGAGAGGAGCCTTCATGGCGGGTCTGGCAGATGGTTTCGCGAAAAAGTTGCCTCTGGTGGAAATCGCGCGCCGGGCGTCAGCCACCCGCGTGGCATATGTCTCGCACCAGGACTACAGCGTCATTCAAAAAGAAGAATTCATGGAATTACTCGCGCAGGTGGAAGTCCGCTCTATACCTCTTGTGTAACAGGCGCCTCGCTTTCCCCAAGCCAAAAAGTTTCCGCAAGCATCATCATCGTCAGCAGCCGCAAACTCGCGCCCAATGCGTCCTGCCGGGCAGCCTGTGCTTGGACGAGGCGCGACCAGAGTCCCTCAGCCTCCGCCCCATTTTTATCTGCCGCAGCCAGCGGAACACAGCAGCAGAAGCTGGCAAGCCGTGAGAAGCCTTCTTCCACCTCGCCATCGAGCTCCCCAAGGCTGGCAAGCGCGCGTTTGAGGCGGGCGAAAGCCAGGTCGGACCACTGCGGGAAGTCACCGTCAGGCTGGAGGATGCCTTCCAGTCCGATCTGAAGCAGACTCAGCGCTTCTTGCCTGGCAGGCAGTCCTTTGCCTACGCGCAAGCGCGGGACCAGCACCTTCCAGTCCGCGTCCGCGCGCGAATGCCAGATGGGATCCGGGAAGCCCCGCGCGATGATGCGGTACAAAAACGGGCTGAAAACCGCGCTATCTTCTTCAGATTCATTTCGAAGGGCGTCGGGCAGTGCCCGCGCCCTTTCGGCGAGCACTTGGTTGAGGTCGAACCGCTCCAGGCTGCCCCACTGCCGCTCCGCCGCCAGCAGCGCGGAGAGAATCCAGGCTTCGGCGTGCAGGTCAGATTGCAGGCGCGGTGAGGTTGGCAAATCCGGCATGAAAAGCCAACTGCTGAGGGCGGGGAAATCCTGGGCGGGACGGCTTAGCAGGCATGCCAGCAAGTGCTCAAACCCCGCGCGGGAATCATCGCCCTTTTCCGCCATTTGTGTTTGAATGAGCATCGCCAGACCCTGGACGAGGCTTGTGGCGCTGATTTGATAGCGCAAACCGCGTTTGGTGGTCTGCCCTCGCAGGAATTCCGTGGCGCCGTCCAATCCCCGCAGCCAATACGCGGACTGCCAATCGGCGTATGCCTGGCGCAGTTGCGCCAGCCTCTCCTGGCGCTGTTCGCCGCTATCGGGGAGAATCTGCAGACGAGCCTCAAGGTTCTGAGGGAAAGGCTTCGCCGCTGCGGCAGGCGCAGCCTGAGCCTGCTGCAGACGTTTTTTCTGCGTGCGTCGAATCAGGAATAGAAGCCCAATGAACAGGACGACCAACCCGACCAGGCTCAACAGACCGGTGGCATCGTGGGGAGTAAGCGATTGATAGTTCATGGTGAATCTCTTTCGGGATCAATCTTACCGCAGTTCTTTTGAAAGAACGCGCCACGGGGACAAAAACAGCCAGACGATACTGGCTGTTGGAATGCAAATGCTTTGCTTAAAGGTCCGGCGCGTCGCAGCACCAAATCTCCTGTCCATCAATATTCACGAAGGCGCTGTTGGATTCAGGCTCCAACACCAGGCTCGGGAGAGCTTCCGCGTGCTGTTCGTAGAGTCTTCTCGCGGCGAGCGTTGAGATGGTGGTGGATTGCCAGGAAGCATCCCTGTATTTGGTTGTGAACTTCCCGTAGCGACACGCCATCACCAGTTCCAGCTTCTCGTGCAGCTCCGCGTCAAGCTTCGGATCGTCCATCGCGCGGAAGAGCTCCGGCACAGCATCGTTCGAGAGGCTGTAGATGAGATATCCGGCATCCAGTTCTTCGCCCCTGACCGCCCGTTGGATGTTCTGATTGGCGATAAGCGCGTCTTCATTAATGCCAACCATCACCAATGCGAAAGCCATCAATCCGAGCACCAGCGCCAGACCCAGTCGGTGGAAAGACCTCGTCAGCTCCATTAGGATAAGCGCCAGCAAAAGTACGCCGAGGAAGACCATGAAAACATGCGCCGCCAGACGCAGGCTGGTAAAGCCGTATGCCTGTTC
>JAGVUP010000076.1 GCA_019136215.1 Chloroflexota bacterium
CGCCGGTGTTGGCGCGCAGTATGATTCGGAGATGGTCTACCACAACATACAGGAAGCTCTTGCGAAGCAAGGTGTCATCTTCCTTAGCATCGAAAACGGGCTCAAGCAGCATCCAGACCTCTTCCGGGAATACTTTTCCACCGTTGTTCCGATCCAGGATAATAAATTCGCCGCCCTCAACAGCGCGGTGTGGTCGGGCGGGTCATTTGTTTACGTCCCCAAAGGCGTCAAGGTTGACCTGCCGTTGCAGGCATATTTCCGCTTGAACAACGCCAGTATGGGACAGTTTGAGCGCTCGTTGATCATCGCCGATGAAGGCTCCCAGGTTCATTACGTGGAGGGCTGTACTGCGCCGACCTATACCACGGAATCTTTCCACAGCGGCGTGATCGAGATCATCGTCAAGAAAGGCGTCGGTCTGGGAGAACGGGACGATGGAATGGGTGGATGCCAATCTGGGCTCGAAGGTGACCATGAAGTACCCAGCCTGTTACCTGCGCGGAGAAGGCGCTCGCGGCGAGATGCTTTCGGTGGCTTTCGCGGGCTCGGGGCAGGTTCAGGATGCTGGCGCGAAGATGGTCCACTTTGCCGATAACACCAGCAGCAAAATCACATCCAAGTCGATTTCGCGAGGGAACGGGCAGAGCTCTTACCGGGGACTGGTGAAAGTGGCTCGCGGACTTAAGAACATCAAGTCGAACGTTGTTTGCGACGCGCTCCTGCTCGACCCGCAATCGCGTTCGGATACTTACCCGACCATCGACAGCGGCTCGAAAGATGTGAACATCGGGCATGAAGCCACGGTCAGCAAAATTGGCGAAGAACAGCTTTTTTACCTCAACAGCCGCGGACTCAGTAACGAAGAAGCAACGACGATGGTCGTTTCAGGCTTCATTGAGCCTTTGGTGAAAGAATTGCCCATGGAATACGCGGTCGAGATGAACCGCCTGGTTCAATTGCAGATGGTTGGATCGGTAGGGTAGACGCATGCATGATCCGCAAGTGACTTACCGTTCCATTTTCGGCATCGACCAGGATCCTCCTCAGTGGAAGTCAGCATTTGAAGAGGCGAACGCGGGGCTGCCTTCCGGACTGGCGGAAGCCTTTGAAAGGGCATGGCAAAACGCGCAATCCCTGCCTCTGCCGCATGTCAAAGCTGAAAAGTGGCGTTGGCTGGACTTCTCGCAACTTAGGCTGGCTGACGCGCGGGTTTGCACTCGTCCAGCTCTGAAACTGGATGTGGCATCTCAGCCGGACGAGGGAGAACTGCCGGGGGCTTGCGCGATTCCGAGGGGATTGATCATTACCACGCTCAGCGAAGCCATCGAGCAGCATCCGGATCTGGTAGCGCGTTTGTTGGAACACGCCAACAAGCACAGCCCTGAGAAATTTCAGGCGCTGACTGGAGCTTTGGCAAGAGAAGGCTTGTTTGTTTATGTTCCCAAGGGCGTAAAAGCGGGCAAAACCCTTACGGCAGCCTTGCGAAGCGCGATTGAACCAGGAATGAGCCTCTCGCGCGCCATTATTTGGCTCGAGTCCGGCGCGGAGCTGGACCTCGTAGCCGGTTGGCAGGGCGAGACACACAGCAAGGACCCGTCTTTTCACCTGGCGAGGACAGACCTGATCCTCGAAGAAGACTCACACCTGCGTTTTACGGACCTCGCAACTTTCAACCAGGAGGTGGCGCCGCTCCGCTACAATACCGCTGAGCTGAGCCGGGGCGCAAAACTCGATTGGATTTATGCGGCGGTTTCGACCTCGCTCGGCAAGCACAGCCTTGAAGTGAACCTTGTTGGCGAAGGGGCTGAGGCGGAGGTGAGCGGGATCTACTTCCCTGCCAGCGGACAAAAAATCAGCGTGGACACCGTTCAGAACCATCTCGCTCCGCGTACCAGAAGCAACCTGCTATTCAGGGGCGCCGCGGTTGGTGATGGCGAAGCGATTTGGCGGGGGATGATTTATGTGGACCCCATCGCGCAGAAATCCAACGGCTATCAACTTGATCAGAACCTGATGTTGGGAGAGAAGGCGGATATCAAATCCATCCCAGGGCTGGAGATCTGCGCGGATGACGTGAGCTGTTCGCACGGCGCCACGGTGGGGAGCATTGATGCGACCGAATTGTTTTACCTCCAGACGCGTGGAATTCCTCTGGCGGAGGCGGAACGATTGATTGTGGAAGGGTTCTTTGCTGAAATTATCGAGCAAATTCCTGATGAGGAAACAAGAAGCAGATTGGGCGAACGTCTGTCGAAAAAGTTCGCGGAAAAATGAGTGTGTAGAAAAAGAAGGAGCTGAGAATGATAGATAGTGGAAGCTACATGCGTCCTCCGGAAGAGGAAAAAGTATATGAAGTGGGCGATCGCGTGGAAGTTAATTGCGATCATGAGGACAAAGCCTGTCAGCGAATCCGCGGCTGGCTGAAAGGGACCGTGGTCCAGGTGGACAACAAACTCCTGGCGGTGCAGTTCAGGGAAAACATCTATCTGACCGATGGGTGGATGGTGCCGGATAAGATTCTATGGTTCCCATTCGATTCTCCCAACGTGCGTCCGTACAAATCCCCGCGTTCAAGGCGTTCAAGGAAATCAGATATTAACGCCAAGGTGGCGAATCTGTAGTGATATTGAATGCCTTAATTAGAGTTGGACCGTCACTTTAATGAAATGGATATATTATTTCTATTTTGGGACAAACAACTTTTTTTCTTGTATTGTGGATAGCTTGTATCACTAATAGATGAGATCATAATTAAGAGATTCTTTCGGTTTTTTAATAATTCTTTGTACATTTGAGTCATCATTCTCATATGTTAATGATCATTGAAATACGTCCATGTTACTGTATTGTGTTGTTAACACTAGTAATCATCTTTTTTCCCTTATAATTAATTATGTACCAACGTTGAGTAATTAATGAGGTGAAGAAATGAACAAGAAAACAATGCGTAATGCCTCATAATAAAAAGTAACTTTGGGAGAAACGATGCCTCAAATGAAAAAGTAACTAAGCAATCT
>JAGVUP010000159.1 GCA_019136215.1 Chloroflexota bacterium
TCTTTAGAGGTTTGTTCCACTGCGTCGAGCATGTATAGGACCCAGGGTTCCCAATTACCAGTTTCTGGCAGTGTCCGTAAAAGGGTGTAATACTCACTCTTATTACGGATAATGTAGCGGCTCAGATATAGAATTGGCAATCGCAACAGGTCAGAAAGGACAAGAAACAAGACATTGATGATTCGCCCGACTCTTCCATTACCGTCATAAAACGGATGGATGCTTTCGAATTGATAATGAATGACTGCCATCTTTACGAGTGGGTCTATGTCTTGAATTTCAGGTTCATTGATGTATTTCACGAGGTTATCCATCAAACGACGCACTGTCTCATAATCTTGTGGCGGGGTATAGACAACTTCGCGTGTGGCTGGATTGATCAGCCGGGTGCCAGGCAGTTTTCGTATCCCCTGGCTGGAGGGGACCAACCTGGAGTGTATTCCCAATACATGGTTGACTGTGAGCATGTGATTTTGCCTGACCAACTCGAAACCAAATTTCAGTGCGTCTGAGTATTGGCTGACTTCCTTGGCAGCCGGATCACTGACAATGTCTCCAAGTACCTGTTGTTTGAACATGGCATCTTGAGTAATGATAATGTTTTCAATCGCTGAACTGTACTTCGCTTCTTGTAATGCCAGGGTTTCGATCAGAATCGATTGGTTAGGAATGGAAACAGCAAATCCCTTTAGTTCTGCAAGCTGGCGATGAGCCAGGGCGAGCTTCTTTAAGATCGCGGTTGTTTCTTGTAAATTTGAAGGTGGCAGGGATTCAAGGTTAGATGTCATAGCCAATTCCTTTCAAATTCTCGCGGATGCGTTCCTGGAGTTCGATGCCTTTGGCAAATTGTTCTGCCAATTGCGCGGTCAGGGTTGCCATCTTCTCTTCAAAGGGGACGCCGTCGTCTTCGGCTTCTTCCGTGCCAACGTAGCGCCCGGGCATCAGGACGTAGTTATTGGCGCGCACTTCGTCCAGCGTGGCAGCCTTACAGAAGCCAGGCACATCAGCATATTTGCCTCCTTCCCCGCGCCAGGCGTGATAGGTGCCGGAGATTTTGGCGATATCCTCATCCGTGAATGCTCTGTTGCGCCGGGTAACCATGGTCCCAAGCTTACGGAACCACAGGCAGGCTGGGATCATGGTGTTGTAGAAGAGCTGGGCTGGGAGAGCGACCATGCAGTCCACGATGCCAGCTTCGATCATGTTTTTGCGGATCTCCCCTTCGCCGCCGGTGTTGCTGTTCATGCTGCCATTCGCCAAAACGATGCCGGCAGTGCCGGTTGGGCTGAGTTTGTGGGCGAAGTGCTGCAGCCAGGCGTAATTGGCGTTGCCAACCGGAGGTACGCCATACTTCCATCGGATATCATCGCGCAACTGTTCTCCGCTCCAGTCGCTGACGTTGAAGGGCGGATTAGCCAGCACAAAATCTGCTTTCAGGTCAGGGTGGCGGTCATTCAGGAAGGTATCGCCTAATTCCAGTTGGGCATCGATGCCGCGGATCGCCAGGTTCATGCGTGCCAGACGGAGCGTGGTAGGGTTGGACTCCTGCCCGTAGATGGAGAGGTCCTTGATGTTGCCTTGGTGGTTGAGCACGAATTTTTCGCTCTGCACGAACATGCCTCCGCTGCCGCAACAGCCGTCGTAGACACGCCCGTTGAAGGGCTCGATCATTTCCACCAGGAGCTTGACGATGCTGGCGGGCGTGTAGAACTGCCCGCCTTTCTTGCCTTCAGCGTCAGCGAACTGACCCAGGAAGTACTCGTAAACCCGCCCGAGCAGGTCTTGTGATTTGAGAGCGTCTTGTTGGAAACCAATTGTGCCGATCAGGTCTATCAGCTCGCCAAGCCGCTGTTTGTTGAGCTCCGGGTCGGCATAGATTTTGGGCAGGACGCCTTTGAGGGGTGGGTTGATGCGCTCGATGGCATCCATGGCGTCATCGAGGAATTTGCCGATCTTGGGCTGCTTGGCGCGGTCCTGCAGGTATTGCCAGCGGGCGGTTTCGGGCACGAAGAAGACGTTGTTTGCCAGGTACTCATCCGCGTCTTCGGGGTCTGCGCCTTCGTATTCACCCTTGTTTTCCACCAACTTTTGATACAGGTTGTTGAACGCGTCGGAGATGTATTTGAGAAAGATGAGCCCAAGCACAACGTGTTTGTATTCGGCTGCGTCCATGTTTGAGCGTAATTTGTCCGCGGCAGCCCAAAGAGTTTTTTCCAATTCGTTGTTATGGGTCATGTGCTTCTCCCTTGGTTGCCTGCCCTCATTTCAGGTGAGATGGCAAGGTTCTATAAATTATACCTGAAGGACCCTGCCCGATTGTGGTTTCTCCTGAAATAAACCGGCACACCACCTTGTTTAGCCCTTCCGCGGAGCTGGGTGCATCCGCAAGGGCAATACTGAAAGCCATCAGTACGTATAGCACTGATGGTATCAGTTATGTATGACCTTTCATAGTTACTCCTTTCTCTCGACCTTATTGTTGAATTTCAGAACAGGTGGATGGTTCAAAAATGGTACAAGCCAAAGTCCGCAGGAGTAGTCTTTAGAGCTCGGAAATTTGATTTAGATAACGCTCGCGCAGCATGTCGATGGGCTGGAGGGAATTGGACTGGTCATCCCGGAAATACCAGGCTCTCCAACCGTTGGCTGGACCGTTGCGCAGGGCGCGTGCCATGGCATGGATGGAGCCGCGGCGACCGTTGAGCACCAGAGAGCCGTCCGCCTGAACCGTGGCTTTCTGCTGTCCCTCAGCGCCGAAGAAAAGCGCGTCGCCCGGATTGATGAAGCCCTGTTCAACCAGGGTGCCGAAGGGCACGCGCTGGCGCTTGCGCGGGTCGGGCGTAACGAAAACCGGAGCGTTAAACTCGAGCTGCATGGCAGATTCAAGGCGTTTCCGCGCCACGCGGATGTAATTTGGTTCCAGTTCGATGCCGATGAAATGCCGCTGAAGCTTCTTTGCCATCGCGCCTGTGGTGCCTGTGCCAAAGAAGGGATCCAGAACAACATCCCCGGGCTCAGTGGTGGCAAGCAGGACGCGATAGAGCAGAGCCTCTGGTTTCTGAGTGGGATGGGCTTTTTTACCGTCTTCCTTCAGACGTTCCTTGCCCGTGCAAATCGGTAGAAACCAGTCCGAGCGCATTTGCAGGTCATCGTTCAGGGCTTTCATGGCGCGGTAGTTAAAGGTATATTTCGCTCCCGCTTCTTTTTGCGCCCAAAGGAGCGTCTCGTGGGCATTGGTGAAACGCACCCCACGGAAGTTCGGCATTGGGTTGCGCTTGACCCACACGATATCGTTTAATATCCAATAGCCAAGGTCCTGGAGGATGCTGCCCACGCGATAGATATTGTGATACGAGCCGATCACCCAGAGCGTGCCAGTGGATTTGAGCACACGCCGGCACTCGCTGAGCCATTTGCGGGTGAAGAAGGTCGCCCTGCAACTGCAGGTTATAGGGCGGATCAGCAAAAATCAGGTCTACCGACTCGGCTGGCAGGGATGGAAGCACCTCAAGGCAGTTGCCTTCAATGACGGTATCAATCCAAGGGGAAAGCGGATTTTCGGACATGGTGATTCAATTGTACCCGCAAGAGAGTCAGATTTAGGATAACTTGTTTTACCAACACGCCGAAGCACACTTTTTTTCGCTTTTCTTTGCGGATTTGAATATAATTCTCCATCAGGAGCACAATCAATGACCTCACTCACCCCCGCTTACCCCAAGACTTTCTCCTACTATCACCCCATCCACGTCCGCTACGCCGATTTGGACACCCTCCTGCACGTGAACAATGTCACCATCATGCAGTACGTCGAATCCGCCCGCATAGGCTATTATCGCGCCGCGGGGATTTGGGACGGCAGTATGACTGGCGGATTCGGGATGGTTGTCGCCTCGGTGCACATTGATTTTCTCGTATCTATCCAGTTTAGCGATGAAGTCCGGGTTGGCGTTCGGGCATCCCACGTTGGCGCTAAGAGCATGCGGTTCGAGTTCCAGGTGGAAAGCGCGGATGGAGAAACTGCCTTTGCCCGCGGAGAGGTGGTGATGGTTGCCTTTAACAACGCCGAAAACAAATCGCGCCGGGTCCCGCAGGAATGGCGCGAAAAATTAGCAGCCTTTGAACAGAACGAAAAATTCCTGTCCTGAATGTTAGGGCGGGTTTGCTTCTATTTATAAAATCGGACATGACAAGATAAGGAACTACACGCATGAACCAAAAACAACATCCCGCATTACCCGCTATCGACATCCCATACATGATTGACTTCCTCGTCAGGCTGCTCAACACGCCCAGCCCAACCGGTTTTTCGGGCGAGGCTATCCGGCTGGTGGAAAAGGAACTCGC
>JAGVUP010000107.1 GCA_019136215.1 Chloroflexota bacterium
CGTTATACTTATGGGGACTACTTTTGTCATTGGAAGTTCCTTTCTTTTTTCCTCAACTAAATTGTATTGGAACTTCCTCTTTTTCTCTATCCACGGACTTTTGAAACGCATACTACAGGGGAGGAATCGGTTGACAATCCGCCACTTTCGGATAGAATATCAATTCACGCCGGAGTGGCGGAACTGGCAGACGCGCTACGTTCAGGGCGTAGTGAGCACAGCGCTCGTGAGAGTTCAAATCTCTCCTTCGGCATAAAAACCTCCCTTCAGGAGGTTTTTATTTTCCCATGGCATTTTCCCGTACATAAATGGTTTTCCGTGTTCTTTTCCCCGGGAAATTGATTGTAAAACGAAACAGCAGTGGTACAATATTTGCAACAAAGGTTGCTATGTTTAATAAATTGGGCGAAAAAATCAAAGGGATCAACTGGGCGGACCGCCGGCTCATTACCGTGCTGGTGATCGTAGTTTTGGTTCTGCTCATGATGGACTTCAACAACCGCATGAGCAACATGATCCAGCTCAACCAGATGGAAACCATCCTGAGAACCAAAGTCGCAGGGCTGGAAGCTACCAAGATGGTTGTGGAGGACGATATCGCATATGCGACGTCCGACCGGGCTCTGGAAGAATGGGCGCGCGAGAAAGACCGCCTGATTGAAGAGGGCGACCACCCAATCATCATCATGCCTCCCAGCGATTACACGCCCGTCCCCACCGCCACGCCCAAACCTGAAACGATCGTGCTGACCCGCCTCGAGATTTGGAAAGAACTGATTTTCGGCGGCGAAAACCTCCCCTGAGTTTCATTTCAAGCATTGCCTCTTCATACAACCTTTTTTAAGGCGCGTGCCGTTTCTGCCCGGGTTTCTCGGGTATAATCTTTTGGTCATGGACATCAAAGAACTCACGCGGAAGATGAACGAACTTGTCCGCCATCACGGCTGGTATGAGCCCGATTCCCCCAAACAGCAGACCGCCCGCAACCTGGCAATCTCGCTCTGCCTGGAGGCTTCTGAAGTTTTGGAGCACTTCCAGTGGTCCGAAGAAACCAGCGATCCCGAAGGGCTGCGCGGCGAATTGGCAGACGTGGCGCTCTACCTGTTGCAAATCTCCAGCGTGTCTGGAATTGATCTCGAACAGGCTATCCTGGAAAAAATTCGTCAAAACTGGGACCGACATTGGCCGGATGAGGGAGGCGCTGCATGAAAGTAGCTGTTTTTGGGTCTGCCAACGCTCATGAGGGCGATGAGCTTTACACGCTCGCCTGCCAGCTTGGAAAACTGCTCGCAGAGGCGGGGCACGCCGTGATGACCGGCGGCTATTGCGGGACGATGGAAGCAGTCTCGCGCGGAGCGGTGGAAGCCGGCGGGCACAGCATCGGCGTCACCTCGCAAGAAATAGAAGCCTTTCGTCCCGGCGGACCAAACCCCTGGGTGCAGGAAGTCATTCCAAGCGTGACGCTCGGAGAACGCGTTGCCATCCTCACACGACAGGCAGACGCCTTCATCGCGCTTCCAGGCGGCGTAGGCACGCTGGTGGAAGCGGCGATGGCTTTTAATCTGATCGCCATCGGCGCGATCCCGGTGCGCCATCTGATTCTCATCGGGAAGGGTTGGAAGCAAACCTTCGAGGCATTCTTCGATGGGCAAAACGATAACGTGAACGGGCAGACCCGTGCAATTTTACAATTCGCTGCAGACGCTGAAAGAGCTGTGGCATTATTAGAACAGGAAAAAGAGTGATTTATGGACGATAAAAAGTTACCAGGCAGGCAAGAAAACTTTTCCGAGTGGTACAACCAGCTCGTCATCCGGGCAGAATTGGCTGACTACGCGCCGGTTCGCGGCTGTATGGTGGTGCGCCCCTACGGCTGGGCGCTCTGGGAGAACATTCAGGCTGCCCTCGACAAGCGATTCAAGGCGACAGGGCATGTCAACGCGGCTTTCCCGCTGTTGATTCCGCAGTCTTTCATGACCAAGGAAAAAGAACACGTGGAAGGCTTTTCACCGGAACTCGCGGTGGTCACCCATGGCGGTGGACAAGCTTTGGAGGAACCCCTCGTGGTACGCCCCACTTCCGAAACAATTATCGGAACAATGTACGCCAAGTGGATCCAAAGCTACCGCGATTTGCCGCTGCTGATCAACCAGTGGGCAAACGTGGTCCGCTGGGAAATGCGCACCAAGCTCTTCCTTAGAACGCTCGAGTTTTACTGGCAGGAAGGTCACACCGCCCATGCCACCGAGCAGGAAGCCGCTGAGCACACCTTACGCATGCTCAACGTCTACGCTGATTTTGCGATTAACGAAGCCGCGGTTCCCGTC
>JAGVUP010000074.1 GCA_019136215.1 Chloroflexota bacterium
ATGTATCGTGGGTTTCCCATCTGTGCCTATCGCCTTTCGTTTGCAGGATGGATTAATTAAACCATGAATGTTGGGTCAGTGGAAGGGTTTGGGGCTTGTTTTTCAACGGTCTCACCTTTGACTCTTGCCTTGTAGAGTGCTATCATCATCATATTGAACTTATCTTTTTATTCTGAATTTATTCTGCACATTAAGATGGAGGCATTATATGAGCGCAATCTTAATTTCTCGCATCATCGGCGCAGTTGTTCTTGGTATCATTGGAGTATTCACTAGTCTCCCCATTTATAATTTCGTTCAGCAGTACGTCGATGTGCTTTCCCTTTCCCAAGGAGTGGTAACCGGGCTTACCGCGGTCATTTTCGCCACGCTCGGTTTTTTAATCACGGGCTTGATGAAACTATTTAAAAAATCGTCTGCCCAATCCTTGATGAGCGGGTTGATCGGCATGACCATCGGTTTGGTCATTGCTGCCATCATGGCTTACCCGCTTTCGCTGCTGCCAAAACCCTTCAGTCAGATATTACCGCTCGTCGGTCTGCTGCTTTTTGGATATCTTGGCGCGCTTCTTTTCGTCACTCGGCGGGAGGATTTCATCAACCTTATCAAGAATATGAGCAGCAAGATGCCCTCGCGCGCCAAAGGCGAGAGCGAGAGGCGCATTTTGGTGGATACCAGCGCCATCATTGACGGACGCATCGCTGACATCGCCAAAACCGGTTTTTTGGGCGCTACGCTGGTCATCCCGCGCTTTGTGCTCAACGAACTACAGTTTGTCTCAGACTCAGCCGACAGCCTGCGCCGTCAGCGCGGTCGCCGCGGGTTGGACGTCCTCGGGGAATTGCAGGAGTCCAAAGAAGTCAACGTTGTGATCAGTGATATAGACGTGGAGGGTGTGCGCGAAGTGGATGACCGGTTGGTGCTGCTGGGGCGGCAGTTGAGCTGCCCTATCCTGACCAACGATTTCAACCTCAACCGCGTCGCTGAGCTTCAGGGAGTGAAAGTCCTCAACATCAACGACCTCGCCAACGCGGTCAAAGTCATTATTCTTCCCGGCGAGAGTCTGGAGATCGCGGTCATTCAGGAAGGCAAGGAATACAACCAGGGCGTTGGCTACCTTGACGACGGCACGATGGTCGTCATCGAAAACGGTCACCACTATATTGACAAGCACATCAATGTGACCGTCACCAAGATCCTCCAAACATCTGCCGGACGGATGATTTTTGCCAAACCAACGCACGAATAAAGACAGGAAGTAGACGATGAGCCTAAAAATTTACAACACACTTAGCCGCACCAAGGAAGATTTCAAAACCCTCGAACCCGGTAAGGTTCGGATGTACGTCTGCGGTCCGACCGTCTACGCGGAGGCGCATATCGGTCACGCCATGTCTGCCCTGGTATTCGATATCGTCCGGCGCTACCTGGAATATTCCGGATATGACGTGAATTTCGTGATGAACTTCACCGACGTGGATGACAAGATCATCAACAAAGCCAACGAACTCGGGCGCGACCCATATGAACTGGCTGATCAATACATCCGGCAATACAAAGCCAATCTCGACGCGCTTAACATCAAACCAGCCACCAAGAACCCACGCGCCACGGAAGACATGCCGCAGATCATCGAAATGATCAGCCAACTGATTCAGAATGGGTCTGCCTACGAGGTGGATGGCGATGTATATTACGACGTGGAGTCCAAGCCGGATTACGGCAAGCTCTCTGGTCGCCGGTTGGAAACGATGAATGCCGGCGCGCGCATTCAGGTGGATGAACGCAAAGCACATCCGATGGATTTCGCCCTCTGGAAAACCGCCAAACCAGGCGAGCCCGCCTGGGACAGTCCCTGGGGTAAGGGTCGCCCTGGTTGGCACATCGAGTGCTCGGCGATGAACATGGCGCACCTGGGCGAACAGATCGATATTCATGGCGGCGGGAATGACCTGATCTTCCCCCACCACGAGAACGAGATCGCCCAAACCGAAGCGCTTACCCACAAACCCTTCGCCACCTATTGGATGCATAATGGCATGCTCGGGCTGAAGTCCGAGAAGATGTCCAAATCGCTTGGCAATATGATCACCATCGACGATTTCCTGAGCGAGCACGCCGGCGATGTAATGCGCTTGTGGGTGCTCAACGGCTCCTATCGCAGCCCGCTGACCTACAGTGAGGAGGTCATCGAACAGACCGAACAGGCGTACCGCCGCTTGCTTAATGCCAAAAAGCCCGCCCAAGCCGGCGCCGCCGGTCTGCCGGAAGAAAAATCTGACGCCCTCAAAGCAGCCGCGGAACAAGCCCGGCAAGCTTTCAGAGAAAGCATGGACGACGACTTTAACACATCCGCAGCGATGGCGGCGATTTTCGAGCTCACCCGCAACCTCAACCAGGCGCGCAGTGAAGGCGCCACCGAAGCGCAGATCCTGCCCGCCCTGGAGGTTTTCGACGAGTTGACGTCTGTTTTGGGATTGCAGCTCGAAGAGCAAACCTCCAGCGGGAATGCCGCCGACCCCTTCATCGACCTGCTGGTCAGCTTGCGGCGCGACCTGCGCGCGGAGAAG
>JAGVUP010000064.1 GCA_019136215.1 Chloroflexota bacterium
GTTATACTTATGGGGACTACTTTTGTCATTGGAAGTTCCTTTCTTTTTTCCTCAACTAAATTGTATTGGAACTTCCTCTTTTTCTCTATCCACGGACTTTTGAAACGCATACATAAAGCAGTATGCATAAGGCGAGAAGTGATTACTCAACAAGACATGATTTTTGTGGCGCAGGTGGATTCATAATGATTTTGTTTTCAAAACAAATTGCCCCCTATTTCAGGGGGCTAAAAATATTGTGTTCGTCCTATCTACGCCGAGCGGCAACTTGCGTTTTGTGAGTAATAATTTCTAGCAGAAGGTCTTGCACACGATGCCAGGCATCCAGATTCAACCTTTCAGACTCCGTGTGTTCACCTGAGTAACCAACTGATAAATTGACACTTGGAATGCCCAATTGCGACCAAACAATAAGGTCTGACCTGCCACCTTCTACAGGTTTGTAGTGAAAACGCTCATTTTTCCAAAGTCGTCTGGAAAGGAATGAGATGAATGCGGCTTCGGATTCCGAACAATACTCAACGCTTCCGGAGCGAACTACAATGTCAGTCTGTCCTTTACGATCCAGAGAAACTGCAAAGGCTACGTCTTCAAAGAAGGATTTGTCAATCTGTTCAGCTCCTTCCATACCCACTTCCTCGAGAACTGTAAATGCGAATTTCAGGTGGCACGAGATTCTATACTGCTTTAATATATCAATCGTATTGATGATTGCAGCTATTCCTGCTCTATCATCAGCTCCTAATATTCCGTTTTCTCTCCGTAGAATATTGCCTTCCTTTAATATTTCCTTCCCTTCACCCGAAGAATCTTTTACATCCATATGCGCTGAAAGTAACAAGGCAGGACTATCAACCCGTCTTTCAGGAATGCTTAGTTCTCCTAAAACGTTTCCAGCCTCATCCTTCCAAACCTTATCCAGGCGATTTTCTAGGATTTTTAGCAGATGGTTTCCTACTATTTGCTCCTTGCCACTTACGCCGGGAATTTCCAGTAAGTCCAACAATCGTCGCTCCTGTTTTTCGCGAAGCGGCAGCCGATATTCATAGATATCGGGGATTCTGTTAAGCCACAAGCCAAGGTCAAGAATTCCATCAAGGCCTTCGTTGATAAACAAGCGTTTATCAGAGTCAAGTTCACAACAATACCCACCTGATTTAAAGGCTGCTTCTGCGATTAATGCCCCGCGCCAGTTTAAGAACTTGACATAAGCGCCACCATGCCGTGAATTTCTGTTTTGTTGCCAGGGACGATGAAACCCCTTGCAACTTTCTACTGTCTCCAAATTCAATCGTTTTAACTGCATTACTACTGCATTGAGAGGAAATTCAATGTTACAAGCACAGACAGAAGAGCCACTTTCCAACCCACTCACTAATTTGGAGACAACTGAAAACCAGTCGCTTGCATTTGGGGGAGTGGAATCGAAAACATAATAGCTACCACATCTTTTGAACTCAGTATTGGTTCTCTCCAATAGTGAATCCAGAAATCTACTGTCCTCAGTGTCACGAGGGCATAAAGCGGTCCCATCTTCGTGGCATTTCTGAGGCATAAAGCCAGTTAG
Source organism: Chloroflexota bacterium (assembly GCA_019136215.1). Classification (GTDB taxonomy): domain Bacteria; phylum Chloroflexota; class Anaerolineae; order Anaerolineales; family Anaerolineaceae; genus Mesolinea. Next base: position 1,568 of record JAGVUP010000064.1, read on the forward strand.
TACTAACAAATCATACCAATCGTAATGTGTTTTCATTTTTTAAATCTCCTTTAGGTTTGTTTAGTGGTTTGAGTATAGAACGCCCCTATGACACCCTGTCACAACTTTAGGAGAATGGGGTTTACTTTTTACTAATCGAGTAAAGATTTAAAATAGTGAATGGTTAAATCACATTTTGGACAGAATAGTCTTCCTCCGTCTTCGCGTGAATATGCGACCTCCAACAACTTATCAGCTCCGATCTTACCCAAATCAGCGTTGATTCTGCGAATATTTTGCGTTATTGTATTTTGCATATCTGGAGGATCCCAATTTTCTAAGTTCAAAGCTTTTAGTAAGTAATTTAACTTACCACTTCCTGGTGTGTCGTACTCGTAGGTTTTCTCTCTATCCAAGTATCGTATCAAGGCAATTCTATTGTACCTATCGACGACAAGCGCCTTTGTATTGATTCTGAGGTCTCTAATATGGTCGTCATAATCCCAACAGGAAATCGTATTTGTTTCTATCCGCCCTCTAACATTAGTCAAATAGACCACGTGGTCATACCAGGTTTGTTTAAGAAGGTTTCGTAATGTAGCGACTTGCTCTGAATCGAACGTAGGTTTGTCGGCAAAATCACAACCGCTTATTAATTCTTGCATCAAAGCTACTGCCTGACCACCGGCATTTTCGATTTGGGCTGTATTTAATTTTAAGTCTTCCTGAAAATCAGCTTGATCACTAGCCAGTTCAAGAGCTCTGGAGAAGTATCCAATAGCCTCTCCAAATCTCCCTTGGTCCTTCAGTAAATGCCCCAAGCGATAACATGCTTTCGGATTCTCTGGGATGAGTCGTAAAGCTCGCTCGAATATCCAGATTGCATCCGGACCTAAAGTCTTGCTTTTCTGGGAGTCTATTTTTAGAATCCAACCACTCTCCATTAATGCGCTGACCAGTCGTCCTGTGTACGGAGTCGGGTCATTTCTGTTTACACGGGAGTTTGACCTCGATTTGATCGAGCGAAAAGACCTATCCGCTTTTCGTAGTAATTCCAGCACCTTTCCTGGAGTGGGTTCGTCACCCAGGTTCTCAAGCTCTCGATCGTACCATACACTTAGCTCGGCATCATTAGTAACACCATCAGGAACTTCAAATGGACTGTTTGTTGGCATGTCAAAATTGTATCGTGTTCTGTTGAAATTTGTTAAAAGACACTCGACCGATTAAGTAAATATGCCTGAAGATCACTTATCCATTTGTGTAAAGAGTTGCTCTCCTGGAACAGGTATGGTGCCAATACTCAAAGCAGGGAACAATCTTGCACCGTTCCGGTTGGTTTAGCGTTAGCCTAAGGGGTCTGTGGCGTGGTCTCTGTAACTGGCTGCGAAAGCGCTTGTAGATCCTCGAGTGGGATGGCGCAGATCATGCCGCTGGCATCCGCGCTGTAGATATCCTCGACCAAACCAAGAATCAGCTTCCCATCCCGCACTTGCGGGAACGACATTAAATACACCGCGGGAAAGGCGCTGGTTGGCACGCTTGGGTCGATCCAGGTCAGATATTTCGCGCTCAGATCAAAATGGGAAGGCTTTTCGCCCTCGATGGCGAGAGGCCAGGAAAGACCGCTTTTGAAGTCAAAAATTTTAAAGACCTTTGGCGGCTTGTTCGGTCCCTGCTCAGACCAAGCCGCGAGCGCGGAGTCCATCAGCGGGTAAGACCCCGAAATTTCCATCAAGTCCTCAAGCTGACCGGTTTCGAGGTTATAAAACAGAATCGGGAGAGGTTCCCTGGAGGCTTTCCCGCCGTCGCTCTGGCTGATCATCAGGTATCTGCCTGAAACAGCCAGTTGATGATAAAACCGGTCGGATTCCAGACTGAGCAGCTCTTCCTGGGTCGCTTGAGCCAAGTTGAAGGCGGTGATGGTGGAGAGCTGTTTGGCTCTTTCCTCGGAGGGGGCGTAGGTCAGGAAGTAAAGCGCATCTCCCTGCAGTTCCATATCGTGATAAATAATATTTTCGGCGGCTTCGATGTTGTCTGTTAGACGACGCTGTTCGTTGGTGTTTAAGTTCAAAACTTCCACGCGCCAGCCCTGCACATGCATGGGATGATCGAAGATGAGCATCACCATCCACTGATCGTTCACTCGCAGAGCCTCGATGACCCCCCCGTCTTCTCCTGCTGATTCCGCGATCTTTTCCCGCTCCGCTTCCCCGGCTAATAGCCGCCAGACGCTGCGAGGGTCGTTGCTCTGCACGCTGTAAAACGCGCCGGAGGCGTAGGCAAGGCTGCTGAAGCTTCCGGGATTGGCGGGTTGGCAGTAGGCGTCGCTCAGAGCGTCGGTCCATTCCAGCAGGGCGTCGCGGGGAGGCTCTTCAAAATCCGGAATGTCCTGGGAGGCAAGTTCCGTTTCTTGTTGGACTGGGGTTTCAGTGGCGGGGGCTGATGGAAACCTGAGCGGCAGCCCGCTGCAGGAAGAAAGCAACAAGATGAAGCCAATAAAGAGTAGCAATGCGGAATTCCAAGGATAGCGTCTCATGTCAACTCCTCTCCCACCCTGTTTCCAAAAGGCAGAGCGTGGTCAAAGGGAACGATTCAATTGTAACCAATTTTCGCGGACGCTGGAAAGGGCTGGTATAGGGACCAACCGACCAAAATCTTCAAAGGTAAGTTCGAGTATCCAGCGTGATGGACAGCTCAGGGAGTTTCGATATGCTTTGCCCACTCGCGGTTGGCGATGTACCAATCCACCAGGCGTTTCAATCCGTCGTCCAGCGAGACCTGAGGCGCCCAGCCCAATTCCCGGCGCGCTTTGCTGACATCCGCGACGTTCTCAAAGGCGTCCGCCGGATGAGTGGGAATGAAGGTGACATTGGCACTTTTGCCCAGAAGCGACTCGAGTTTGTGCAGAAGTTGGTTTATGGTGATCACTTCATGCCCGCCGAGGTTAAAAACATCATAGCCAACCGGTTTGAGCGCCAAAAGCGTGCCGCGGGCAATATCGTCCACGTAGGTAAACCCGCGCGACTGCTCGCCATTGCCGGTGATGGCGACAGGTTTTCCTTCGGCGATCCACTGGCAGAAGCGGAACATGACCATGTCCGGTCTGCCAGCAGGACCGTAGACCGTGAAGTAGCGCAACACGGTGACGTCGATGCCGTAGAGGTGGTGGTAGGAATGCGCGAATGCCTCGGCGCCTTTTTTACTGGCGGCGTAAGGCGCCAGGGGGCGTTCGGTGGAGGCGGTCTCGGCATGTGGCGGCTTGCCTTCGTTGCCGTAGAGGCTGGAGGTGGAAGCCAGGATAAACTTGGGCACCCGCTGGTGGCGGGCATATTCGAGCATATTCAGGTTGCCGAGGGTGTTGGTGTTGAGGTAGCTCCAGGGATCGGTGGCGCTGGCGCGCACGCCGGCAATCGCCGCCAGGTTGACCACCGCGTCCGCTTTGGGGACGTTCGCCGCCAGTCTGGCGATAAAATCGCGGTCGGTGATGTCGTCGCGAATGAAATGGAAGTTCTCCTGCGGCAGAAGCGCCTGCAGGCGGTGCTCTTTCACGCGGACGTCATAGACTGGGCTAAGGTTGTCTATCCCAAAAACCGTATGCCCCTCGCGAAGCATCAAGCCGGCAACAACTGAGCCGATAAATCCCGCGGCGCCGGTAACGACGTAGACACCCATCAGAGTTTGATCACTTTCATGTCGTTTGCGGTGACGTTCTTCATCGCGTTGCGGGCGTCAAAGATAAGCTGCGATTTTTCGAGGATCATCTTGTAATCAAACTTATCGTGGTTGGTGATGATGGCAACGATATCCGCCTTTTCAAGCATGCTGGAAAGTTCTTTTTCTGAAGTCATCGGTTCGCCATCGATCTCAATTTCCGGCACGTGGGGGTCATTGTAGGCAACAATAGCGCCTTTTTCGCGCAGAAGGTGGATGATATCCAGGGCGGGCGATTCACGCATATCGTTGATATTGGGCTTATACGAAACGCCTAAAACCAGGACCTTGCTGCCTTTGAGCGCCTTCTTATAGCGGTTCAGCGCGTCCTGGATGCGGTTAACGATATAGCGCGGCATGCTGGTGTTGATTTCGGATGCCAGTTCGATGAAGCGGGCGGTGTAGTTGAGCGTTTTCATCTTCCAGGAAAGGTAGAGCGGGTCAATCGGGATGCAGTGCCCGCCCAGACCGGGTCCGGGGGTGAATTTCATAAAGCCAAACGGCTTGGTGGCGGCAGCGTCAATAACTTCCCAGACGTCCACGTTCAAGCGTTCGCACATCTGCGCGAGCTCGTTGACCATCGAGATGTTGATCATTCGGAAGGTGTTTTCGAGTAGTTTTGCCATTTCTGCTACTTCGGCGCTGGAAACCGGCTCAACTGTTTCAATTGCCTGCTGGTACCATGCCACGGCAACGTCCGTGCACGCCTGCGTGATGCCGCCGACGATCTTTGGGGTATTGTAGGTCGTGAAGTCTGTACGTCCCGGGTCCACCCGCTCGGGGGAGAACGCCAAAAAGAAGTCCGCGCCGACCTTGAGATCCGAGTTGGCGGTCAGTTTGGGAAGCACGAACTCACGGGTGGTGCCCGGGTAGGTGCTGGACTCGAGCACGATGACCATGCTGCGGTGCAGGTAGGGAGCAATATCTTCGCTGGCTTGGGCGATGAAGGACATGTCTGGGTCGCCGGTTTTGCGCAGCGGCGTGGGCACGCAGATGGAGACCGCGTCAATTTCGTTGAGGGTCGCATATTCAGTCGTGGCGCGGATGTGTCCGTTATCGATGTGCTTGCGCAGTTGGGCGTTGCTGATATCCGAGATATAGCTCTCGCCGCGGTTGATCATCTCCACTTTTTCCTGGCTTGAATCAATGCCCGTTACACTGAAGCCGGCATTCGCGAAGGTCACTGCCAATGGCAAGCCCACGTATCCCAGACCAATCACTGCAATATTCGCACGTTTTTTCTGAATGTCCTGAATCAGGTCTTCCTTAACCATGCGTTCCTCACTTTTCTGCTAAAACAGACTCAATTGTTCAGGAAGATCAGGCTTTTCTTCCTTCTTTTCCGGTTTAACTTCCGGTTTACTCTCAGGGGCGAAGACTTCCGCCTTCGGTTCTACAGGACTTTCTCCGCCCAAAAGCCGCGGTAGTTTCGCAAAGTCTTCCACCAACGCGGGGCGCAGCGCGGGCTGGTGGAGGGCGGCGGCTGGATGGTACATCGTCACCACAATGCGCCCGTCAACCCGGTGAGATTTGCCGTGGATCTGGCTGATCCTGCCGTTTTGTATGAACTTAGCCATCGAAAACCTGCCGAGGGTCACTATGATCTTAGGGTCAAGCAGTGCAATTTGCTCATCCAGATACCGAGCGCAGGCGCTCAGCTCTTCGGGCAGGGGGTCGCGATTGCTCGGCGGTCGGCACTTGACCACGTTTGTGATGAAAACCTCGTCGCGCTTGAGATTCGCGGCAGCCAGTAATTCGTCCAGGAAGGCGCCAGCCTGCCCCACAAAGGGTTTTCCCTGCTGGTTTTCATGATATCCCGGTCCCTCGCCGATGAACATGACCTCCACAGAGGAAGGTCCTTCCCCGGGAACGGCATTTTTGCGCCCTTTGGCAAGCGCGCAGTTCTGACAGTGGAGGATTTCCTCCCGAATAATTTTTAATCGATTTGTATCTGACATGTTTTTTTCCAGAGGTAGATTCTACACCAGTAATACGTAATTAAGACGCAAAAGTCAGGTTTAAGTTCCGCAAGTATTCCACATCCAGGGGATTTAAGTCCAATAAGAGGGCATCCTCCTGCTCTGTTTGATAATAATTGGGGCGCATCCCGACCGCCTTATAACCAAATCCATAATAAAGATGAAGGGCGTCGGCATTGCCCGCGCGCACTTCCAACAGGGACTTCACGGCGCCTTTCTCTGCCGCCATCAGGAGCCCTGCCGCCAGCAGTCTGCGCCCCACGCTGCGGCGGCGGTAGTCCGGATGGACCGCAAGGGTGGCAATGTGCGCCTCATCCGCGATCAGCCAGATGACCAGCGCGCCAATAATCAATGCCGCTGCGTCAGGGTCCTCGGCAACCAAACAAAGGCTGTAGTTGCTCGATTTCAGCTCGTATTCAAACGACCCCTGAGGCCAGGGATCGGCGAAGGAAAGCCGGTCGAGCGCGGCAACCTGCGGCAGGTCTTCCGCATGCATACTCCGCAGCCTGATGCGGCTGGCATCAGCGCGCGAGCTCATAGGTCGGGCACGTTGCTAAGCGTATGGACATATATCGGGGAGAGACTGGCAGCGTCATCGGCTTGCCCGGCTTGGATTTTCGTCCAGGCAAGCTCTGCCAGTACCGACGGACGCCGCAGGCAGAGGCTGGGGACCGCCAGCCTGGCGGTCTTCCACTTGCGCCCCAACACCTGGCGTTCTTCAGTGTCCATTTCACCCACCACGTAAATTGGAGATTTGATGGTAGCCGCCATCCCGCGGATATCATCCATGCTGATCTCCGTGATCGCATGCCACGCGCCTTGTTTGAACTGATAACGCGCGTAGGCATAACGCCCGCGCCCCACCTCAAGGAAAGCCAGCATCGGACGGCGCAGCCCGGGTTGACCCGCGGCAAGGATATCGAGCGAGGGGATGCCTGCCACGGGCAGATTCTGACCCAAGGCGATGCCCTTGGCAACGCTCAGACCAATGCGCAGCCCCGTGAAAGATCCCGGACCCAGCGCGACGCCGATGCCGGTGAGGCTGCTGGCTTTTGTGCGGGTTTTAGTCAGCATTTCTTTGATGGCGGGAACCAACTCAACTGTATGGTAATTTTTGCTGCGCCAGATTTGTTCGGCGAGCACATTCGTGCCGTTAAAAATGGCGATGCCGATCCATTCGGTGGATGTATCGATTGACAGTAACATGATTACCCTCCAAACAACGATTGCTGCAGCTTTTTGAGGACGGTTTCGTAGCGGCGTCCGTGCGGGACGAGAATGAGATGGCGCTGGTCCTCATTGATCCAGTCCATCTGTATCCACAGATTCTCGCGAGGGAGCGTGTCTTTCAGACGCTCCGCCCATTCCACCACCAGCGCCCCAACCTTAAACGCACGGTCCAGATCGAGAATGGCGCTATCGAGGGGGTTCTCCGGCTGCAAGCGGTAAGCATCACAATGGAAAAGCGTATTGCCGTCCGGACGCGGATATTCGTTGACGATCACATAGGTTGGGCTGGTCACCTTGCTGGGCGAGCCCCACCCCTGAGCGATCCCCTGCACCAGGGTGGTCTTGCCGGAGCCGAGGTCGCCCTCCAGACAGACGATATCTCCAACCTGGAGCAGACTGCCCAGACGGATGCCAACCCGGCGGGTTTGCTCAGGGCTATGCGAAAAGACTTCAAAAGCATGCGGTGGAAGTATCGGCATCTTAACAAGAGATTATACCTTAGCATTTATCGAAAACCTTCGAAATCAATAAGAATAATTACGGCTGGATGCAGCCCAGAGGCACCTCCGGCAAGATAATTGGGAAGAATGGGGATGGTTCCCAATCGACAAGTCGCCCCTTGAAGACGCCCCCATACCATGTTACCGCGTAAAGTATCGAGGGCGTTTGCGGATCGATCGCAAGCCTATTGATCTGGGTTGCTGGAAGCCCAATGTTGACAGCACTCCAGCAGTTCCCTCCATTGTTGCTTCTGAAGACCCCTTTTGATGTTCCCGCATAAAGCGTGGATGGTGTTTGCGGATCGATGACAAGCGCCTTGATTTGAGTGGCATTAAGCCCGGCATTGGCAGCGTTCCAGGATGCGCCTCCATCGACGCTTTTGAAAACCCCTTCTGATGTTCCAGCGTAAAGAGTGGAGGGTGTTAGCGGATCGATTGCAAGTGTCAGAATGTCGTGAGCAGAAAGCTCGGTATTCACAGCGCTCCAAGATGTGCCTCCATCGGCACTTTTGAATATTGCTCCTCCGACCACTCTTTGAAAGACACCTTCATCAGTATACTCATATTCATTTGTAGAGGCATAAAGCGTGGAAGGTGTTTGCGGATCAACCACGAGCGCTGAGATATTTTTGTCTGGAAGCCCAGTGTTGGCAGCGCTCCAGGACGCCCCTCCATCAACACTTTTGAAAACTACACCAACAATACCTCGAAGGGCTCCCTCATTAGTCAATTTATCATGAGATGTAGAGGCATAAAGTGTGGAAGGTGTTTGCGGATCAATCACGAGCGCATCGATAGTTTTGTACGTAAGTCCTAAGCTTGCACCGCTCCAGGACGCTCCTGAGTTGGTGCTTTTGAGAACTCCTCCTAATGTCCCCGCGTAAAGCGTGGAAGGCGTTTGCGGGTCGATCGCGATGTCTGTGATGTAGTGAATGTGGTTTTCTGAGATTCTGCTGTTGCCAGTACTCCAAAAGGCTCCTCCATTAATACTCTTAAAGACACTCTCTCCCCATGTTCCCGCGTAAAGTGTGGAGGGCGTTTGCGGGTCAATCGCCAACGCCTTGATAGAAAAAGCTGGGAGTCCACTGCTGGCAGTGATCCAGGACGCACCTCCATCGAAGCTTTTTAACACCCCTCCCGATGTTCCGGCGTAAAGCGTAGAGGGTGTTTGCGGGTCAATCACGAGATGATAGATTGTTGTATCCGTCAGTCCTCTGTCGGCAACGCTCCAGGACGCTCCTCCGTTGTCACTTTTGAAGACTCCCCCGGCAGTTCCTGTGTAAAGGGTAGAAGGTGTTAACGGATCGATCACGAGCTCAAAGATGTTATGGTTTTTAAGTCCTGTGTGTACAGCGCTCCAGTGCGTTGCTCCATTGGTGCTTTTAAAGACCCCTCTTATTCTTGTTCCAACGTAAAGCGTGGAAGGTGTTTGCGGATCGATTGCCAGTGCCGGGATTCCGTGATCTGTAAGTCCGGTGTCGACAGCGCTCCAGGATGCTCCTCCATCAACGCTTTTAAATACCCCACTCCATGTTCCCGCGTAGAGAGTGGAGGAATTTTGCGGATCAACTATGAGTGTATTGATCCCAATAGGCGAAAGTACGTCATGGACAGCGTTCCAGGATGCTCCTCCATCATTACTTTTGAAGACTCCTTCATCATATGTACCCGCATAGAGCGTGGAAGGTGTTTGCGGATCGATTGCAAGTGCCATGATGAAGAGATCTGTAAGTTCGGTGTTGACAGCGTTCCAGGATGCTCCTCCATCATTACTTTTGAAGACTCCTTCATCATATGTACCCGCATAGAGCGTGGAAGGTGTTTGCGGATCAATTGCCAGTGCAGAAATGGAGAAATCTGTAAATCCGTTACTGGCAGAACTCCAGTATTTGCCCCCATTGATGCTCTTAAACACTCCTTTTTCCCATATCACCGCGTAAAGCGTGGAAGGTGTTTGCGGATCGATTGCTAAATCACAAACACTTCCTCCTTCCATTCCAACATCAGACCACTGCCAAATAACAGTTTCTTCGGCATTCGCTTCATTAAGTGGAAAGACTAAGGCTAATAGAGTAGTTAACAAGAAAATAACCAACGTCTTTTTCATTTTTCCCTCCGACCAATACAAAACTTTCTTGAGTGGCGTGAGATTTAGTTTCTCATTCAGTTATGATGTTTCCAAAATGGCATAAGTTCAATTCAATTTCCTTACGCATTGACATTGTTTACGCCTGCTTTTGGGATGCGCTTTTTCAGGCGGCGATTCAGCTCGCGCCGGCTGAGCATAACGCGGTGCTGGCAGGTCAGGCAGACCAGACCGATATCCGCCCCAAGCCGCACCACTTCCCAATCGTATCCGCCGCAGGGATGCTGCTTGCGCAAGGTCACTTTATCTCCAAGTTGTATATCAGGCAGCATGGCAGGATTATAACACTCGCATGTTATAATCCTGCTACCTTAAGAGGGTCCCCTTCGGGATTTTGGAGTATACATGAACTTCGACCTGCCCACCCTTATCTCCAGAGTTATCACAATGGTGATCGCGTTGACCCTGCACGAATACGCGCATGCCTGGACAGCCTCCCGTTTTAATGATTACACCGCCCGGAACGCCGGACGCCTGACGCTTAACCCGCTCAGCCATCTTGACCCGATCGGCACGCTGATGTTGCTTATCGCCGGTTTTGGTTGGGCAAAGCCTGTGCCCATCAACCCTTATGTCATCCGGCAAAACAACCCCGCGGGGGTTATGTGGGTCTCTTTGGCAGGTCCGCTCACCAATCTTTTGCTTGCCATCGCAGCGGCAATTCCGCTGCGCCTTGGTTTGGTGAATTTCTATCAGCCGGCAGGCTCAATTTTTCCCTCTCCTGGTTTCTTTTTATTAACCTTTGTTCTGATCAACATCACGCTCTTTGTTTTTAACCTGTTGCCCCTGGCGCCTTTGGACGGAGAGAAAATTCTTATGTACTTTGCGCCCCAGCCCTGGCAGCCAACGCTTGAAAGCTTCCAGCGCTACAGCCCTATCATCCTTTTTCTGCTGTTCATCGTAGGTCCGCGGATGGGGCTTGATTTGGTCGGAAAGCTGGTTTACGAACCCGTCATGGCAATAGTCCGCTTTTTAATTTTCCGATAGGTTTTCTGATGGCTTGCTATTGTTACATGCTCGAATGCGCGAATGGAAAGTACTACACGGGCTGGAGCACGGACCCTTTCAGACGCCTCACGCAACATAATTCCGGCTTGGGAGCAAGGTACACGCGCATGAATGGACCCTCGCGGCTGGTATACGTGGAAGAAGTGCCCGACCATAGTACGGCACTCAAACACGAAATCCGCATCAAACGGATGACCCATTCCCAAAAAGCGGCTTTAGTGGCAGATACTTCGCGCAACATATTGCCCAGGCTGCAGGAAAATCTCCAAACTAAGCACGCGAACACCAAAAGCTTCAAGATCCTCTCACCGGCGCGCGTGAACCTCCTGGGCGAGCATGTGGACTACAACGACGGCGTCGTTTTACCGGCGGCGATTGACCGCTACGCGACCTTGAACGTGGAAGTGTTGGATGAGCCAGTGGTGCGCCTGCGGGCGGAGGATTTGAACGCGGAGGCTGCTTTCGCGCTGGAGAATCTGGCGGGGAAGCAGGACCTGAACGGTCAGCCCCTGCCGGCGTTCGCGCTTTACCCCGCCGGGGTTGCCTGGGCTTTGCAAGAAGCCGGGCTGCCTTTAAGGGGGTTGACGGTGCGGTACAGCTCCGACATCCCAATAGGCGCGGGATTGAGTTCCTCAGCCGCGATAGAAGTCGGTTTCGCGCTTGCCTGGCAGATTGCCGGGGGGTGGGAGATCCCCCGGATAGAGCTGGTGAAGCTCTGCCAGAAAGCTGAAAACGAATACGTCGGGGTGAAATCCGGGCTGATGGACCAGTTCGCGTGCGCTTTTGGCACAGCAAGACATGCTCTGGCGCTGGACACTCGCAGCCTCGACTGGCAAACATTGCCCCTGCCTAAAGATGTCGCGATTGTGATTGCCGACAGCGGCGTCCGGCGCAGCCTGGCAAATTCCGCTTACAACGATCTGCGGGCAGACTGCCAGGAAGCTCTTGAACGCCTGCGCGCCTGGTGCAGCAGCCTCACTTCCCTGCGGGATGTTCCCATGCAGTTTCTGGAAGCCCACCTGCACGAGCTGCCGGAGGGTCCCGCGAGGCGGGCTTTGCACGTTGTGGGCGAGATGGCGCGCGTGGAGCAGGCAATTGCCTGCCTGGTTGAGGGCGATATAGCCGGATTTGGCGCGCAGATGGTTGATACCCACGCCTCCCTGCGCGACCTTTACGGTGTGAGCTGCCCTGAATTGGATTTACTGGTGGAGCTGGCTGTCAGCCATCCTGCCTGCTTTGGCGCGCGCCTGACCGGTGCGGGCTTTGGCGGCTGCACGGTCAACCTGGTCGCTCAGGATGGGGTGGAGGACTTTGTTCGCTGGCTGAAAGCCGCCGTTCGGGAAAAAAGCGGACGGGAGGTTCCGATTGAGGTTTGCCAGGCGGTCGACGGCGCGCGGTTGGCGGACTGAACGGTTATTTGATGCGGCGGGAGCTAATTACCAGCAGCACAATCCCAAACACAACCAAACCCAATACGCCCAAAGCCAGGAATTTGGCGTCACTGCTCATGATGCGGTTGAAGATCCCCGGATCTTTCTGCGGTGTTGGTACCGGGGTGAGTTCTGTCAGAACCAATGCGAGCGTGGCAGTGGGGGTTTGGGTGGCTTCGGGGGTAAGGTTCTGCGCAGGGGCAGTGGCGCTGGGCTGACCGAGTATGATCTCGCCACCCTCGCGGATGATGAGTATGTCACCGGGCTGAAGAAGTGAATCGGCAGTCAGATTGTTTTTTGTCAGCAGCTCATTAAGCGTGATACCGTACATTTCCGCAATCGTGATCAGGAATTGTCCTTCGAGCACGGTATGACGAATTCCGCCGTCCAACCCGGGCGTGGCGGTTTGGGAGTAGAGCTCCACTGGCAGGGTGGGCACGAGTGGCGGTATTCCAACTTCCGGAGTGGTTTCCTGCGGCAGCTTAACGGCATGAGCAGGTTGGAAAAAGGTAAAAAACAGGCAGCCTAAAAACACTGCCGGCAGGATGCGCTTGACAAAGTATTTGTTCATGAATTTTCTTGCGACTTCTTCTGACTTCTCCCATTATTATATTCCAGCTTTGGAATCTCATAGCCGGTTTGGGGCGGGGAAAAACGGTCTTGCGACCAGCGCGGCAGTTCGCTGTGGTCTCGGGAACCAAATTCTGATTTATACGTCTGATAAGCAGGAATAAAACCTGCAGCATCAGGTTGCGAAACTAAAATTGTCTGCACTATAATCTGGGATGATGATGGAAGATACAACGAAAATAAAAGTTGCACCCGCGCCGGCTCGTTCTGTCAAAAACGCGCCGGGCGTGTCGGTCAACGGTATCGACCTCTCGGGGCTGACGGTGGGGCAGGCAGTGGTAAAGCTTAACGCAAGCCTGACCTACCCCAAACAGGGGCAGCTCTTCTTTACGGATGGCGATTCCCGCTGGGCTTTTAATCCGGGTCAGTTGGGCTACCGGTTCGAACCGATTCCCGCCGTGGAAAAGGCATACCAGGTGGGGCGGAGCGGAGGCGTGTTCGCCAACCTGAAAGAACAATTCCTGGCGCTAAAATCGGGCGTGAATATTGACCCGAGTGTGCTATATGACCAGCGATCGGCGTTCACCGTGATGCAGGACATCGCCAGGCAGATCGATCAGCCCGTCATTGAAGCCGCCATCACCCTGGAAGGCACTGACGTGAAGGTCAGCCAGGGGCAGGTGGGGCGGACGGTCGATATTCCTGCCACACTAAAAAAAATGGAGCCCTTTCTTCTGACCCAGTCCAACGGCACGATCCCCCTGGTTATCCGGGAAACAGAGCCGGTCGTGATGGACGTGGAAGAAACGGCTGCCTTGGCACGGAGCATCCTCAGCCAGGATTTTACGATCAACGCTGCCGATCCGAATACCGGGCAGGGACCCTGGGTGATCAAGGCGCATGACCTCGCGAGCCTGCTCCATCTTGAACGCAACCCCGAAGAAGGCGCCGCGGGCTACCGCCTCAGCCCAAACCGACAATCTATCCTCAATTATCTCGGCAGCATCGCGCCGGCTTTGCGAGTGGAGCCCGTGAACGCCCGCATGATTTTTAACGATGACCGCCGTGAGCTTGAGGTCATCCAAAATGCCGTCATCGGCAAGTCATTGGACATTGACCAAAGCGCGGATCAGATCATCCAGCAGCTTCAGTCGGGGCAGCACGAAGCGACTTTGGTCATGCAAGACCTCGACCCAGCCGTCAAGGACGATACAACCGCTGCCAGCCTGGGCATTTCGGAGCTCATCTACCAAGGTTACTCGTTCTACTATGGGTCTTCCGCGGACCGTCTCCAGAATATCCGCGCTGCCTCCGCCAGTTTCCACGGTGTATTCGTCGCGCCGGGGGAGGTTTTCTCGATGGCGAAGTACCTGACCAATATCAGCCTCGAAAACGGCTATGCTGAAGCAATCATCATTGTTGGGGATCAATCCGTGCAGGGGATCGGCGGCGGAATTTGTCAGGTGAGCACAACCCTCTTCCGCACCGCGTTCTTTGCCGGCTTCCCGATCGTGGAGCGGCATCCGCATGCTTATCGCGTCAACTATTATGAGCAGGATTCGAACGGTTGGGTCAATACCAACCTGGCAGGGCTGGACGCCTCGGTCTACGTGCCGGTCGTGGATTTGAAGTTTAAGAACGATTCGCCCTACTGGATCTTGATGGAAACCTACGCAAGCGACACCACGCTCACCTGGAAGTTTTATTCCACCAGCGATGGGCGCAGTGTGGATTGGTCCACCACCGGTGTGACCGACATCACGCCTCCGCCAGACCCTATCTACCGCGAGGATCCAACCCTGCCAACAGGCACGATCAAACAGGTTGATTGGGCAGTGAGCGGCGCGAGCGTGTCCGTGACGCGGAATGTTTATAAGAACGGCGCGCTTTACTTCACCGACTACATAAACACGGTCTATGTTCCCTGGCCCGACGGGTTTAATTACGGTCCTGGCACCGATATCGGTGATCATTAGTGGAAAGACAATCCTTGCCTTATGGTAAAATTCATTCGCTTTCGGATAAGTTTTCCGGAGATATGTCATGGAGGCTGATGTGATCAGTAAAGAATTGTTCGACAAACTGGCTTGCCCCGTTTGCGTAAGAGAAAAAACCGGCACACTGGAAATGTATGGTGACTATTGGCTGATTTGCCAGGATTGCGGTCGGAAATACCCTATCTGGGATGGGATCCTGATCATGAGGATCGATGAAGGCGATAAATGGCGTGAGACCGAGAAAGAAGCCCTGCCTGTGCCTCCTCCCATGCCGGAATAAAGAATTGCGTGTTTGAATAAAGGAATAATGGAAAAAAACAAAACGAAAAAAAGGAGGCTTCCCGCTGGGAAGTCTCTGATAGTGTTAATAGTCTTGAGTGTGCTGGGGCTGGTTGCGGGATACTTTATCTTCCGCATTACTAGCAATTTTATTGCCAAAGCGACGATTTTTAACCCCGGCGGCGCGCCGCTGCCCAGCAATGAAACTGCTGACCCAGCTTTTACTCCCGAACCCGGAATGACCCCAACTGCGCCCCCGCTTGACACCTTTACCATGCCCGAAGCCTGGGACGGTAAAACCCGCGTCAACTTGCTGGTGATGGGCATCGATGCCCGCAGTCCGGACGCTGCCAACCCGCTGACCGACACCATGATCCTCTTCACACTCGATCCGGTCAATAATACGGCTGGGATGCTCTCGATCCCGCGCGATTTGTGGGTGAAGATACCCGGGTCGGATTACAACAAGATCAATACCGCCTATAGCATTGGCGAAAGATTCCAACTGCCGGGCGGCGGTCCTGCCCTGGCTGCCAAAACCGTAGAAAACCTGCTCGGCGTGCCTGTGCACTTCTATGCCCAGGTGGACTTTAAGGCTTTTGTCAAATTTATCGACCTGATTGATGGCGTCAAGCTCACAACGACCGAGAGCGTACAGTTGAACATCGTGGACACAACATTCTCGCAGTGGCTGGAGCCAGGCACTTACACCCTCACTGGCGAACTTGCTCTGGCTTACGTGCGCTATCGTGAGCCAAATGGCGGCGATATTGCCCGCTCGCAACGTCAGCAGCAGGTCATCATGGCAATTCGAGACCGCATTTTGCATTTCAATATGCTGCCAAAGCTGATCCAACGTGCGCCGGAACTTTACGAGAGCCTTTCCCAGGGCATCCGCACCAATCTGACCCTCGAGCAGGTCATCCAACTCGCGATCAAGGTGCTCAACGACATTCCGCGCGAACAGATTGCCCATACCGCCATCACTTTCCAGGACGCCACACCAGGGACCTCCCCAGATGGTCTGGCAATCCTGCGACCGATCCCGGACCGCATCCGCGCTGTGCGCGACAGCGTTTTTGGGGGCGGCGGCGCCATTGACGTCCAGGATCCTGCCACCATGCTGAACGTGTTGGCGGAAGAGGGCGCAACGGTTTCAATCATGAACGGCTCAAGCACCGGTGGGCTGGCAGAGCGAACCACGGAATACCTTAAGAGCCAGGGTGTCAACGTGGTGGAGCAGGGCAACGCTGCGTACAGTACCTATACCACCATCACTTTTTACGGAGCCAAGCCTTACACCCTGAACTACCTGGTCAAATTCCTGGGCGTGACGGAGCCTTACCGCATCACCTATGCCTATGATCCCAACGCGCCGATCCACATTTCGGTTGTGCTTGGGGATGACTTCGCGGCAAATAACACTCTTCCCTGAGAAAAAAGAAGCAAAAAAGGCTGTCCAATAAGAAGACAGCCTTTTTTAGTCTTACGCATCGTTCTTCACGATTAAACATTAATGAGACTGCTTATACCGGTCAGTGCTCCGCTGCCCGCTCGCGGAATGATAGGCAACAAGATTCCATAATGACCCTTTGCGAATAAGCGAATGATATTCGTGTTTGCAACATACCAGGCGAACAAGTTAAGGCGCGTAAATGACCAGGTCTGAGATCAAGAAAGTGGCGGCATTGCTGCCTGAGCCCTGTGCGATAACACCCAAAGGTCCGCTCAAGTCGCTGCGGGTTTGCAAACTGAACTGTTCAACGCCATTCGCGAAGACCCTGAGCTGCCCGGACTCCGCCCAGACCGCAATGCGGTTGCTGGCAGGCGCGCCTGGCTGCAGCTTGCGGGCGGATTGCCAATTCACCAGTTTGCCGATGCTTTCGCCAAGCTGCCGATCTGCCATGACCTCGCCCCAGCAGTTGAACCAAATTCGATAAGTTCCCGAAGAGCTGTTGCGCCAAAGCAGCAGTCCATATTGGTCATTCTCGCTGCAGAGCAGCGCGTCCACGCTCAGTTCCAGGTAAAATTCCGCCGGCAGGACGTGGTCGCTGATGCTTACGAGGGTCGTTTTATTCGCAGGCATTGCCAGCGAAAGCGAATTCGTCTCGTAAGCGACAGCGCCGCCCGGACCGCTTATTTCCTGCCAGTGAGCTGGATCACTGAAATCGTCTGCTACTTGAATGGGCCAACTTACCGGGATTTCTGCGATTTGTGTCGGAGTCATGCCGACTTCCGCGACGGGACGGGTGGGTGTGGACGTGCTGGGAAACCAGTCGATCGTTGGGCTGGGTAAGGGCGTCGTAGTGGGCATGGGATCCGGAGGCGGAGTCACCTCCTCAATCTTCCCTCCGCAGGCGCTCAGGACCAGAAGTATGCAAACAAACAGCGATATGATTTTAGGCACGAGGCAATTGTACTCAAAAGAACGACAACCTGCGGTTTTTCCCAGCTTCGTGTATGCGTTTCAAAAGTCCGTGGATAGAGAAAAAGAGGAAGTTCCAATACAATTTAGTTGAGGAAAAAAGAAAGGAACTTCCAATGACAAAAGTAGTCCCCATAAGTATAACG
>JAGVUP010000206.1 GCA_019136215.1 Chloroflexota bacterium
CGAATAATTGGCGCTTATTGTACTGTTGAAGATAGCCATCGAAGAATAATTGGTGACAGTGCCCGAGTTCCCTGTGTTTTGCCTGAAAAGAGAATGATGGATCTGGCAACTGGATGCGCTACTCGCATTAAAAATCGCAAACCCCCGATCTGCTGAGTTGCTGAAGAATGTGGTGTCGCTTACATACAGGCTGCCACGGTTCAGGATGGAACCCCCAATAACATCGCTGGCGCAATTAGCGCCCTGGGCGCAGCTTACAGAGTTGGACATGAAGTCTGTCCTTTCCAGGGTCAGACTGCCCGAATTCAGAATTGCCCCGCCTCCAGACCCGCTCCCCGTAAGCACCAAATGCGCTCCAGCAAATTTTACATCCCTGACCAGCACATGGGCACCCAAACCAACTTGTAAGATGCGGTCATTGAAGGAACTGCTGGTAGTTATGGAAGCCTGGTTGCCTGGTTCTGTCGATTGAATGGTGATTTGGTAGCTTGAATTCGTGGCAGTGATATCCAGATCGCCGTGGTTGTTGTGGTCGGGATTTTCAGGGGGTATGTTTAACGCGTACATGCCAGGCGGGATCAGGATTGTTACGGGCTGATCCGGAATATTGCCGCTTGCTTCGGAGATAGCCGCGCGCAAGGTGCATGGTCCTCCTGATGGTTGATTCGCGCTGCAGACGCTGTTTGTCGCGGAATCAGGAAGGTCCTCGGTGCTGTTGACCGTAATAATGAGCTCGCTGTTTGCTGAAGCTGGCAGTTGCGGCAGAGCCAGAGAGCTTGCCAGGATCAGGGTTGAAAAAACGAAACAGGCATATTTTCGGATTAAGGACATAATTCCTCCAATCGATAAACCCGTGTGATTGTAAAATTTTACACCCATTTCGATAGAAGATTATCAAAGGTGAACCAAAAATCAAGCTTTAAACTTAATCCTGGAAGGAAGCTGACCGCAAATTTGGAGATACAAATCGGTATAGAAGAGAGGCTGACCTTCGGAGGTCAGCCTCTCTTAATTTGATGATGTTTGAACAGCTTACCGGAAGATCACCGGCAGGTAGAGCTTGATCGGCAATGGATCCACAAATACCGTGTTAAAGAACAGCGGGTAACTCGCCTGCTGCATGTCCCCTCCGGCATCCTGCAGACCACTCAGACCAACTCCTATGAGTGATGCAGACGGCAAAGGATCTGTCGGGGTGATCGTCATCTTATTGTCAGTGGGATCGAAACTGCAGGTGACCGGGATCAAATCAGCAGTGTCCGGTGCAACCCATACATCCGGGCAGGACGCAGCTGCCATCGCCTGGCTCCAGGTGACAACAATTTCCGCATCGAGCGCCACATCTGTCGCGTCATTGACTGGGGAGGTGCTTACCACGATCGGGTCGCGCCAGTTCGGGACGGTGTACGTGTAAGTTTGAGTGCCGTCAGCGCCGTAATCAACGGTGATGGGCAGGTTACCAAGTTCTTCGTTGCCGTCCGCGCCTTTCATGACGGTTTCCCAGTTGCCGCGGGTGAATTTGAACTCGAAAGATGTTCCGTCCAGGATGTTTGTGGTATAGGTCCACAAGGTATCGGTGACCTTGTTCATCGCCACTGCACCAGGGTTCCAGTCTCCAACCGCTGGGTGTCCGCCCGCGATGTAAACGACTCCGGGTGTCCATCCCGGTACGGTTATTTCAAAGGTCACCGCGACAAGCTTGGCTTCAGCAGCCTGGGAGACAGGATTGGAATGCTCACTCGGGTTGAAGCTGGTATCCAGCGCAACTACGTAATAGTAATAGCGCTGATTAGTCACCACGGTGGTGTCGGTGTAGCTCAGAGCAGGCGCCAGCACGCGGCCGATCTTGCTGAAAGTGGTATTATCCGTTGAGCGGAAGATGTCATAAGCGTAGACCGCGTTGTCATCGATGGATTCGGTCCAACTCAGTGAGATGGAAGAAGCGCTCCAGTCGGCAATAGAAAGAACGGGGGCAGATGGAGGAGTGTCATCACTCGAAGGGATTACGGTCAAAGCGCCGGCATCTTCCGGCGCATAGGGATCGGAGACCAGCCCACCATCATACGCATAAACCCAGGAAACAGCGCCGTCGGTGGAGTAGCGATAGACATAATCAAACTCGCCGGTGGATTCAGGTAAAAGGGTGCCAACGAATTCATCATTGTTCCCGACCTGTCCATTGAAGGTCGCATCAAACCAGGTCCATTCCGCGTTACCGCGTGGGTCGCTTTCATTGGGACCGTAACCCACCTGCGCCAACAGACCCGGCGTGGCTCCGGGTTCGGAGGTCACACCATCAATCCAGACCTGACCGTAGATGTTCTCAGTCGGAGTGGTGCCTATGGTGTGAGTGGTTGACAAAGGATGCTGCAGATTAGCCCAGCCAATGACGTAAGCTGGCAGGGCGCTCACTTCGTTGGAATATTCGCTGAGCAGTTGGGTCGTTGTGTCTTTCACCACCACAATGTAGAAAACTTTCTGACCGCTTACCAGCCCAGTATCGGTATACGTTGTTGAAGAGGTCTCACCTAACAACTCATATCCACCGCCGGAGAGGTAGCTGCGATAGACCAGGTATGTCCCCTCTGAGGATGTCCAGCTTAGCTGAACATCAGTGCCAACGGTTACAGCGCTTAGTTGAACGGGAGAAGGCGGAGCTATTTGGTCGTTCGTCCGCACCAACACCGCGCCGCCATTGGCTGGCGCGCTGACCGCAGCCAATTTGCCTTCGCTGTTGACAGTATAGGTTGCAGTGGAAAGTGCATCCCGATAGGTCGTGCCGATCGGCAGATAACCTGAGACGTCCAGGTCAATGGCTTGCGGATTGTTGTTGCGATTGATAAGCACCACCGCAGAGTCCACACCCGGCAGATTTCGCCCATAGGCATAAAGCTGTTGGGAGTCATAAACAAGGAGCGTGCGGTAGTCGCCCGTCCGCAAAGCGGGATGGGTATTGCGTTCGCCAGTAAGAGCGGCATAGTAATCGTAAAGTTCATCCTGTTCATCCTGGCTTTGTAAGCGCGCATAATATGGCGGCGTACCAGTTTCATCCAGCCAGGGGAAAGGCTGGCGGTTGTAGGGATCATCCTGCCAGACGCCGCTGCCGTCCTTCGCTACAGGTCCCACCAAGCCGACTTCGTCTCCATAATAAATCGTCGGCGCACCAGGCATGGTCATCTGCACCAAAGCCGCGCTCTTAAGTTTGGCGATTGCGGGGTCCCAGTCATAGTTCGGGTCAAGGTAATCAGCAGGTCCAAGGGTGTTGGTGTTCTCATCCAGCATGAACACCACGCGGTTGGTGTCGTGGCTGCCGAAAAGGTTCAGCATGGCATACAGCGCTTCGGGGGCGTAGCGTTCCTGCAGGTTGAGGATGCGTTCGTCGAACTGGCTCATGCTGAGAGGGGCAAGCGGACCTGCCGAAGAACCGGCATTGTGGTCATTATCGGTGAAGGTGGTGTCGCGCCAGAGGGAGAGCACCGCGGAGCTGAACTGGTAATTCATGACCGCGTCCCACTCACCGCCGAGCAGCCAACTGTTGGCAATGCCCCATTCCTCACCTGTGATATATCCATCCGAATTTACTGATTGGACGGTGTTGCGGAAACCTTCCCAGTAATCATTGGAAGTGTCATTGAGCGTACCGGGGTCCACATCAGCGCCGACATCCAGGCGCCAGCCATCCGCGGTGAGCATCCAGTGACCAGCCACGGTCACTTCAGGATTATCCTGATTGTCCCAGATCCAGGCTCTGACATCCGGGTTATTGGAATTGAGCTTGGGAAGTGTGTCGTAACCCCACCAGGATTCGTAATTGGCGCCGCCGGGCGTGCCATCCGAGCCAACGCAAGGACCGCTGCCGGCAGGCACATCAGTGAAGTAGAACCAGTCACGGTAAGGGGAGTTCTGGCTTTCGCATGCGCCAATTTCGTCATAGCGCCCGTAGCGGTCTAAGTATTTTGAGTCAGAAGAAACATGGTTGAAGACGCCGTCCACGATCAGGTGCATATTGCGGGACTGCAAACCTGCAATCAAGGCGTCGTAATCCGCCTGTGAGCCGAACATCTCGTTGATACTCAGGTAATCGGTGGTATCGTAGCCATGGTTGGATGGTGAAGCGAAGATCGGGTTAAGATAGATGGTGTTGACTCCAAGATCGACGAGGTAATCGAGTTTTTCCGTCAAACCAGAAAGGTCACCACCGTAGAAGTTCCTGGAGTAAGAGCCTTCGCAGGCGTCATTGGTGTCAGCCCGGGGATCACAGATGTACGTGTTCCAGTCTTCTGTCATGGAACGATAGACTGTTCCGCCCGCTTCACCATAGAAGAAGGTTCCAGCAGGTTTGTTGTTAGTGGAGTCGCCATCGCGGAAACGGTCAGGGAAGACCTGGTAGACGATGGCGTTCTTGATCCAATCCGGGGTTTGGAAATCAGCGTCGTGGACGGTCAACTGGTAGGAGTTATCCTGCGATTCGTCAAAAGCCTGTCCCCAACCCATGGTGCGGGCGGCATCGTCTTCGTAGTAATCCGTATCGGTGCCGTCGATCGCGATGAAGCGATACCAATAGACGGTTGGGTCAGCGCTGGCAGGCACGGCAACTTCCCACCAGTCGTAAGTGCCGTCGCTGTAGGCAACGGTCATCGGCAGGATGGATTGGACGTCGGTACGGTCATTGTAGAGGCGCAGTTTCGCCTCAGTCAGGTCGCCCTGAGCTGCGCGCAGGCGCAGGATCACCTCGGTGCCGGTCCTCACCGGACCGCCGGGAGTACGGTAGAGGGGATCGCGGCTGTTATGGCCGAGCTCACTCCACCAGACTTGGTTGTCATGCCCGGCTTGCGTTGGAGGCGGAGGTGGAAAAACGCCGACACGACCGGTACGATAATCCAGGTAGAACCGTACGACGTCCCCGGCAGCATACGTGACAAAGGGGATGTTATCCGCGTTAGTGGAACGGTTGTCCAGACCTATTGCGTCCCATGAACCAGAGGCGACTACCTTGAAATTGTGCGCGCCTGCGGTGGCAACCGGGTAATTCAATCGATATAAACCGCGACCTTGATCGCCCAAAACGGTATCCGGATGGGTGTTGTTCCAACCCTGGAAGTCGCCCACAGCAGTAAAACTGTTGCTGGAATCCCATGCGTGGACAATGTTGGTGGACGGCACTAAAGCCAATCCGGCATCCGCGCTGTGGTCGTTGGTGTCAAAGCTTACTTTAACCTCCTGGTCGTTTTCAGTTGTGGTGAGCCAGGAGTTGCCTGTGGTAGGAAATGAAATATCCCAGGTGCAGTTCGTTATTTTGAATCCATAATTTCCAGGCAGGGATATCCCGAGTTCAGTCGTAAAAACGCCATCGCCGCCGAGCAGATCGCCATGGGTGTTGTCATCGAAAAGCGGTGTTCCATTGGCTTCCCAGCCATTAAAATCGCCAGCCACGCACCAGGTGCCAGTGCTGCTGGCAGCGGGTTCGATAAGCATCCGACCGCTGAAACTGTCGAGCAGGAAAACCACCTGCTGGTCAGGCTCTGTGGTCGTAAAGTTTATGTTGGCTGCATCAGTGGAACGCCCATCCCCGCCGAAGCCATCCCAGGTGCCGGTAACGACCGCTTTACCGATGTAGCTGCCTGCCGTCGGAACGGTGTAGACCAGGCGGTGGAAGCCATTGCCCATGTCATTCATCAAGGTAGCCGGATCAGCGTTGTTCCAACCTTGGAAGCTGCCAACCGCGGTGTAGCTGGCGGGCAGGCTATCGCCGCTTACGTTGACTATATTGGTGGCTGGCAACAGCGCCATACCGGCATTCAGGCTGTAATCATTGGTGTCGAGGGTGAAGGTCACCGCCTGCTTCGGAGAGCTTGTGGTCACCCAGGAATTCTGAGAGGGATGGGCATTGCCCCATTTCCGCACTCCACCGCTTTCCAATCGTAAGTGCCGGCAGTTGGGACCGACATTGCCAGTGAATAAACTCCGTCCCCGGCAATGAAGTCGCCTTTGGTGCCATCATCGACCATGGGGTCAGAGGCGTTGTCCCAGTCGTTTAATGCTCCGGCGAAACACCAGTCTGCTTCAGCCTGCAGGCTGGGTGTTTGAGAAGAGCCTTGAATTATTTCCTGGGCAGGCGCCTGCGCCAGGGAGGCAGCGGGGCTGAGGACAAGTGAGAGTGCCACAAGCATGGCAATTGACAAGCGAATCGTTTTCATATCACCCTTTCTATTAGTGTAAATTTGATAACTGAATTATAGTTGACTGGTAAACAAAAAACAATCCGTCCATTATTTTTGTCAAATGAGAACTTTATTGTGCGTTTCAAGTTTTGGATATTGGGGGCGGCAGATGCTGTCTGCAACACGTGATGTTATCTGTTTAGATTTCTTGTTGTCACTTGAGAGCGTTGCTGATCTGCGACAATTTGAGAAGCCAAATGATTAAAATTGACTTCAATGACCACAATCATTATCCTTGCAGGCTCACGTTTCAGCGGCGGGAATTACATCCCTCCCCTCTTAAGGTAGAATAGTAAAAACCGGTCGAATGGGGACCGGAATTATCCAAGGAGTACGTTATGACCGCCAAAGATTTCCAACCAGTTTACGCTTTTCAAAAAACACTCACATCACACGGGCAGACCATGACGACCTATTTCGATAAAAAAGGTCGTGTTAAAAAGGTTGATGCCTGCGTGGACAACGATGCCGCCGACCATTCCATCTCCCTGGTCAGCATTATCGACCACACTCTCCTCAAGCCAAACGCGACCGCGGAGCAGATCGCGATCCTGTGCGAACAAGCCCTCGCATATAATTTCGGCGCGGTCTGCGTCAACAGCTACTGGGTCGCCTACTGCAAAGCCGCCCTGGCAGGTTCGAACGTGAAGGTCGGCGCGGCGATCGGTTTTCCGCTTGGCGCAATGTCTACCAAGGCCAAAGTTTACGAAGCCAAACGCTCCATCAAAGATGGGGCGGTGGAAATCGATATGGTGATGAATGTCGGTGAGCTGAAGTCGGGCAATCTGGCAGCCGTCGCCAACGACATCCGCGAAGTCGTGCGGGTGGCGCATAAAAAAGGCGCGATCGTGAAGGTCATTCTGGAGACCTGCCTGCTCACGGACGAAGAAAAGGTGACCGCCTGCCTGCTCTCCAAGGAAGCGGGAGCGGATTTTGTGAAGACCTCCACGGGCTTTTCGACTGGCGGCGCGACAGTTGAAGATATCCGCCTGATGCGCGGCGTGGTCGGTCCGGAAATGGGCGTCAAAGCCTCCGGCGGCATCCGCACGCTGGCAGACGCCCAAGCGATGATCGCTGCCGGCGCGACCCGCATTGGCACCAGCGGCGGAGTCAAGATGGCGGAAGAGCTGGCTGCGCAACAAGCCTAAATATTTACATCACTGGTTATGATATGTGAGAGACCCACCTGAACAAAGTGGGTCTTTTCTTTTTTAAAGGTTTTCAAAATTGAATTCTGTTACCCTTATCGCCAGCGTCGGCGGGTTGAGGGTACGATACACAGGTCCGCCACGTAGCTTTCAATGCCCTCAATAACCTGCTTCGCGGGCACTTTGTCTCGCCCTTCAAAAATTCTCAAATCATTTTGGGTTCATTTGTTATTATTGAGTTCGAATGCGATGGGTAAAACCCGGGCGGAAAAGCCCTCAACACGCCAGATGAAATTCCAATCATGCTTGGCAGATTGGAAGCGGTCAATGTCTCAAAGCGACACCCTGTCTTAACATTATCTTGACGCCTGCTGTAGTAAAGTAAACTAATAAGCCGGTTTTGAGCAAAGATGAAGAGTTTTTCGACTTTCACAGTGACCCGTCACTAATAGCTTTGGAGGAATGATGAACACTTTGACCCTTGAGAATGTAAGCTACAGCTACAAAGCCAGCCAGCGCAAGGCTCTCGACGATATAAACGCAACTTTTCAGAACGGAAAAGTCTACGCCGTGACCGGTCCTTCCGGCTCAGGTAAAACCACCTTGCTCTCAATCCTGGCAGGGCTTGACACCCCAACCGAAGGTGAAGTGTACATCTACAACGAAAAACTCTCCGCTCTGGATCTTGATCAATACCGCCGTGAACAAGTCAGCATGATCTTTCAAGCCTTTCATCTCTTCCCGACATTAAATGTGATGGAGAACGTCAGCTTTCCAATGGAGCTGAATGGGATCGAGCGGGACGAAGCAAGAACCCGCTCCAGGGTATTTCTCAATTCAGTCGGCATCACCGATGAGAAGCACAAACGCTTCCCAACCAATCTTTCCGGCGGCGAGCAGCAGCGGGTGGCAATCGCGCGCACTATGGCAAGCGGGGCGCGCATCCTCCTTGCTGACGAACCAACCGGCAACCTCGACAAGGAAAACGGACAGAAAATCGTTGATATCCTCAAGGTGCTTGCCCACGAAAACGGCTACTGCGTCATCATCGTCACCCACGACTTGGAGATTGCGAGACAGGCAGACCAGGTCTGGAAGATGGAAGATGGGAGAATGACCTCTGAATAAGCAGGTTTACAGTTTGTTCGCGTTTATTGACCCTGTCCGGTTTCTGAAATCAAGGAGAGTTTTATGAAAGAGAACGTCATTCTCAAATCGCTTTTACGCAAGCCTGTCATTGGCGCTCTCCTGACGCTTTTGATCGGGCTGGTTTCGTACGGCTTTGTGGGCAAGGCTGTCGAAACGATCATCGTCTGGCGCGAAACCAATCGTCTGGAAGGCTATTATCGTTCCATTGGTTATATAACAAAGGATTGGGAAGGAGAAGAACGTCCCTACGCGGAAGGGGCAGCCCTCATCGAGCAAAGCCCTGCCTTCGCGTTCGGGGATCTGCGAAGGAAAACCGCGGGTTTCATGCAGGATATCTACAATGCCGATTTCGATTCCGGAACAATGGATGTACCCGCGACGCTTTACGCAGAAGAATCAATCTGGCATGGTCAAGGGGTCTATAACCTGGATTACTGGTTTTACGGCACCCTGGTTGAATATCAGAAAGTTGAAACCAAAACGAAACCGATCCTGTTCTCAGGTTTTTTGTTGATTTTTGAGGTGGATCAGGTCCTGGCGGGATACCCAGACCGCATCCAGGCCGGAAAGAACTATGTCGTCTGGATCCCAGCACGCTATACAGCAGAGATCAAACAAATGGAGCCTCACATCAGGAAGATGAAAGTAGGACAACGCTACCTGATGAGAGCCTGGTCTCACCCCAGCTTTCCATTTTCAGTTACTGGGGTCAATGCTGTCAATTTGAGCAGCGCTTTCAACCTGAAACCACTGGATGACGATGATTTATGGTATATCCCGGTCGGAAACGATGAAACACTTGATCTTTCCCTGCCCCGGTATGAAGGGATGCGGCTTGAAATCGACCGTTTGAATCAGAACCTCCGGTCAATCTCATTGATCGGCACCAGCGATATGAGCGCCATGCCTGAAGTGCAGTTGGATTCCAAGAATTACTTCCTCTCGGAGGGGCGCCGGCTTAACCGTGAGGACGAAGAAGAAGCCAGACCGGTGATTGTCGTCTCAAAAGTCTTAGCTGATGCGAGGGAAATTGCCATTGGGGATTCCATCACCCTTACCATGCGCGCGTTAAAAGATCCGTTCTATAGTTATATCCGCGGCGAAGAAGATATCAGACACTGGCGGGAATATCCAAACAAAACGGTCACTTATGAGGTCGTCGGGATTTATTCGTTTGCCTATCTGGAAGAATCGCCCTATAACTATGCCTGGTTTTCCGATAGTTACGTCCCCAACAGCGCCATCCCGGATGAGCTCACCTTACCGCATAGTTGGTCCGCGATTGGAGATAAAGGCGCAAGTTACAGTTTTGTGCTTACCAACCCGCGCCTGCAGGACGCGTTCATCGAAGAGTTCACGCCGAAATTAAAGGAACTTGGTTTTGATCTGACCTTTACCGACAACAACGGCAGGAACTTCATGGCAGGGGCAGATCCGCTGCGCAAATCAACGCTGTTTGGTTCAATCCTCTTTTCGGCTGCCTTGTTGATGGCAATTGCGCTTTCTGTTTTCCTTTACCTGCGCCAGCAGCGCCGCAATTACGCCATCCTGAGAGCGCTTGGGGTGCCCGCGGCAGTCGGAAACAAACAACTGATGCTGCCCTTGGTGGGGCTTGGGATGATCGGTTCTTTGGCAGGGTCATTCCTCTCGTGGCAAAATGCGCATGAAAAAGCGGCTGAGTCCCTCTCCAAGCTGCCTTTGCCTTCAGGGGTGTTACCGGAACTGACCTTGCGTCCGGCATTTGGCGTTGGTTTTTGGCTGCTGGTATTGCTCATTCTGGTAATGATGGCTTACGCCGGCAATCGCCGCGTCGCCAGGACCCCCGTTCTGGAGCTGCTTCAGGATAGCGTGGTCAAAAAGAGAGCGACTGAAAATGCTCCCGCTGATGGGCAACTGGGCTTTGACAAAAGTCTGTTGAAAAATGTCATCAATGCGCCAACCATCGGCAAAACGGACCCCAAAAGCGCATTAACTCACTTCTATACGTCCAACATCCTGCGCTCACCTGTAAAAAGCTTACTGACGATTGTGGTGGCGGCAGCCTTGCTTCTGGCTTTAGGCTGGTTCCAGACGCTGATCAAAGCGAACAAGGAAGAAATCTCAAGGCTCTATCGGAGTTCCCAGGTGCAAATTGATTTCTTCCTGACAAACTGGGACTTGGGAAATATGATCCCTTATAAAGGCATTGAATGGGTGAGGAGCACGGGCATAATGGATCACAGCTATCTGTCCTCAGTGGTGACCATGCGCTCGGAGTTGAACACAGACAGCAAACACTTTGAGACTTTGCAGCCTTACAAGGTTGTTGCCCTGAACAATTTGGAATATGGGCTTGAGAGAAGCTTCGCCTATACAGAAATAAATTTCCTGCCAGGTTACGGACCCGAATCGTTTTCTGCAGACTGGCTGGAAGCAGATCAAGACATACAGAAAATCCCGTTAGTTGTTCCCGAAGCCATCCTGACAGCAGAGGGATGGACTTTGGGCCAGGAGTTGACCCTGGAATTCAATGAATTGAACGCTCCACTCCCGTTTATCATAGCCGGAAGTTTTGAGCTCTGCCCGATTGTCTATAGTGAAGTAATGACCTTAGGCGATGATACTGGATTTTTTCAGCCAATGATCACCTACCTCCCTGCGATAAAGCATTACTATACTTTTTTACCAAACTACTTTGAAGCCGCTTTTTACTCAGCGCCGGACAAGAACTATCAGTTGAAGGCATTCAAGAACGAAATCCTTGAGCTGCAAAAGGAAACGACACTATTCCCCGTTAAGATCCAATTTTGGGACGAGGAACTTCTGGCAGTCGTTGAGCCGATGGAGCAGAATCTGTCGTTGATGGAAAAGCTTTATCCCGTCACTCTGTTTCTCGCTGGGGTGATTGGCGGCGTGCTCTGCCTGCTGCTGATCCTGAACCAGGCGAAGGAGACAGCGCTGCTGCGCATGTTGGGGGTGGAAAAGCGCCGGATCACAAGAATGCAGGTGGGGCAGATGATGGCACTGCGGGGTCCGGCAGCCGCGGGCTGGCAGCTTGGGATTGCGGCTCTGATCTACCTCGCCGGCGCACTGATGGGGACCCTCGCAGCAAACCTCCAGGTGTCAGGCAAAAAGCCGATGGAGCTATTGCAGGTCAAAGAGTGATGGCTGATCCCGCCTTTCTTGAGGCGGGAGGGTGGCGGCTGATTTGATCATTGCTGATGGAGGAATGCTTTGCACGGCAGGCATTCCGCCCTTTGCTTGCTGCGCCCCCAAACCGCTCATTCTCTTGTAATGATAAAATATTGGTAATCGTTCTTTAGGGCAAAATCATGCGAATTCTATTAATCGAGGACGAAGATTTTTTTGCCAATATGCTCGCTAATGTTTTGAGGCAGGAGTCGTATTTTGTCGACATCGCAGCGGATGCATGACCGTCTGCCAGCAGATCCGCGAGACAAAACCAAACTCCCGCATTCTGATCCTTTCCGCGCGCGGGAGGACTTTTGACCGCGTGATGGGTCTGGATATCGGCGCTGACGATTACCTGACCAAGCCTTTCCCACTTGAAGAACTTTTGGCAAGGATTCGCGCGCTGTTACGCCGCCTGCCGCAATCGGCAACGCCGCGGCTGAGCCTGGGCGGGCTTTCAGTCGACCCCTCCAATCGGACCGCCTTTGTGAGCGGGAAAGCTATAAACCTGACCAGCACGGAATACACCTTACTCGAGAACCTGATGCGCTGCCCAGGTAAAATCATCACACAGGAGGAGCTGATCAGCAAAAGCTGGGATGATTTTGGCAGCACTCTCTTTTCGACTACT
>JAGVUP010000007.1 GCA_019136215.1 Chloroflexota bacterium
GCCGCCAAAGGTTGGTTACGGAGAGGATAGCCCAACCAGGGACAATTAACATGATGAAGATCGTGAGCACTATTCGCAGTTCAACCCAAGACATACGCTCTCTCAATCCAACGAGAATTCATCGAAAATTATACCCTTCAAGGGGCGTCCGCTGGCTTTGTAATTAGGTAGATGTGCACACCGTCGATACTGATGAGTTGCTCGACGCCGTCACAAGCAATCAGCGCTTCTGGCTGCAGGCTGCCAATGCCTTCCTTGATGTAAAGATAGTTAATCTCCGCGTCTCTCACCAATAGCCAGAAATCATCACCACACTCGCTGATAGTACTCGCGCGCCTACCCATATCCGCGACACTCTGCACAAAGCTGGCATCCCCACTCATGGGATAGAAGATGGTCGGGACAATGCTCCACCTGCCGGTGATCGGCAAGATCCATCCGCCGCCATCAACTCCGCGATAGGTATTCGTACTCCATCCAGCCGTGTTGATGAAAAAGCGTGCGTCTTCAGGGGTGTGGGTTTTGATCCAGTCCAACGCGTCCAAGTCCGATCGGGTTGCAAGGATGGTTTCGGCGTTGACTGCCCGCGCGTTCTGCCAGGTTCCACCCACGCTTATGCAGGTAGCAACTAACAGGATAAGGATGGTGGCGAGGATTCTGCGTTTTATGAATTGCCCAAAAAGCAGCACAATCCCAAAGGCAGATGTGATCGCGATCGGAATGAACACCACCAGGGCGAAGTAGTCATACCTGAAGTTCATCAGGCGCAAACCAGTTGGAAGCGCAAAGAACATGACCAGGATTGCCCAAAGCTGAAAATGCGCTTTCGTGGTTTTGAAAACCGACCACAACAGTCCAATCAGACCAAGCCCGATCAAAACATATCCGCTGATAGGACCAATCAGGTAATAGAGGTAATTCCAGGCTGTTTTCAGAGTCTCAGATTCCATTACCCGGAAAACCGGCCTGGATGCCGCGCTTGAGTACACAAAAATGCGATAGTACCAACGCGAAGCCAAAATCAGTCCCACAAGAGCAGGAATGGCAATGCTTGCGATCTGCTTCCAGTCGGCAGATTTGTTCCGGATGGTCTCCACGAGCCACTGGAGCCCTAAGGCAGCAAGGAACAGGATGAATAAAAAGGCCGTGAAGTAATGGCTGAGCAAGACGCCGGCGGTGAGCAAACTCAGGCCTGCCAATTTCCACCAGCGATCATGGCTTTCCCACGCGCGGAGTGCTTCCGCCATCGCTACAGGCAGGAGCATTACGCCGATCAGGAGGGTGTAGCGCCCCCAAGTGAGGTAATAGCCGGGCATCTTTGTTACGAGGGTCACAAATATCGCCGCCAGCAATCCAATGCGCCAATCTTTACCGAGCTGTTTTGCCAGCGTGTAGACCGTCAGGCTGACGCACGCGTTGATCACCTGCCCCAACACCAGCACACTCGCGGCGGGGTCAAGTCCGCTGAGCACGGAGAAAAACGCCGTCAGGGAATGGAAGGCGAAATGGTAATAGAAAGGTCCGGGAAGATATGGTTCCAGCGTGCTCGGGAGCCCGGCATTCTCAATCATCTTTCGGACGATCAGAACATGATGCTGCGAATCCACCCAGTTTGGCAAAACCAAATCCCGTGCCTGCCAGAAGCGCCATCCCAACACCACGGCTAATCCAAGCAGCGCAAATAGCCAGGTCTTGTTGAACGCGCCTTTCCCCCTGCGAATAAGCCCGGCAAACGCGACCCCAAAGCACAGACCGAGCGTTAGCCCAAGCAAAAGAGGAGTGATTTTCAGGCGGACAGTATAGAAGCCAAGCGCGCCAAGAGCAATGAAACTGGCGCTGATGGCAACGATCTCAGCCAGCGCTTGCGCGCCGTCTTTTTGGCGGTCGCCAAGCCACAGCCACCATGCCAAGCCCGGCAGCAGCATCGCCGCGAAAGCCAGCCCTATTCGCACTTACGCACCCCTTCCCGATCCGGTAGCGCCTCCAGAAGCTGCCGGACGCTCTGATGGTTCTGCGGATGCAGGAAATCCGGCGCGATCTCCGCCAGCGGCACCAATACAAACGCCCTCTCCGCCAAGCGTGGATGCGGCACCTGGAGACGTGGGGTTCGGATGATCCTTTCGCCGTAAAACAGAATGTCCAGATCGATCACTCGGGGTCCATAGCGGAAATTCGCCTTCCGTCCGAGTTGTTCTTCGGTGCGTTTGAGAAAGTCGAGCAAATTCAAAGGGCTCAGGTCCGTTTCAGCTTCAAGCGCCTGGTTCAGAAAGGCAGGCTGGTCCAAATATCCCCAGGGG
>JAGVUP010000097.1 GCA_019136215.1 Chloroflexota bacterium
CTCGCCTTGCGCCTGCCGGGTTGCGCCCGCCTTATTGGGGCGGGCTTTCCCGGTAGGCTGCGCGTGAGCCTGACAAGTGGGGGTTGTGTGTCGCATATTACGCTGCCTCCTGAATATAGAACATACGTTCTATTTATGGGCATAGTGTAGCGGTTTTGGACGGAATCAGAAAGAGGTCAAAAGCTGACAAATTTATCAGAGAATGTCAGCGTTTACGCGAGGGGTTTTAAATCAGGTAAGTGACCAAGCTCATGGATGCGGATTTGCATCACGGAAAATTTATGATACTTGAATGATTGCGCACTCGAAAACAAGGCAGGTTTAGATTTCCGGGAATTGGAAGCTGTTCTTTTTCAGCCAGCGGCGCTGCGCATCATACTCAGGAAACATTCGCTCAACGAAGCGCCAAAATTCCGGCGAGTGGTCGTGGTAGCGGGTGTGCGCCAGCTCATGCACGACGACATATTCAATTGCATCGTACGGTATCATTGCCAGACGCAGTGAAAAATTGAGGTTGTTGTTTACGCTGCAGGAGCCCCAGCGCTTCATCGCGCCTGTGACGCGGATAGAATTGAACTGCAAGTCCCATTTTTTCGCGTATTTTTCAGCTTTCGCTGTCGCGATTGTGCGGGTATACACCCGGTAGAACTCTCTCAAACAGTCTATACCTTCCGATCGTATGCTGTTCGCCATTGTAAAACCGACATCCGGATCGAAGTCGATGAGGTCGCAGCCTTCATCCACAAAGTGGAGCGGAAACTGTACACCTGCCAGCCAAAGTTTCCCCCCTTCTTTGATTTCGATCTGAGGGCGCGGAGGAACCAGCGACATGAAGGCTTTTTTTTCCGTGATCCAGTCCGCGTGATCGCGCAAGAAGGCTTTGATGACGCGCATGGGCATCCCCTCCGGCGCTTTCACCACCACCTTGCCGCCGGGTAGCACGCTGATCATCAGCCGCGATCTCCGCCGGTCAAAAACTATCTCATCAGGACTTGGCGTCATACTGCTATTGTAATCGCTAACCCGCAAAAAGACAGATGTCCTCCGTCAATTCAGCCCTGTCATCTTGCGGGGGGATGAAGTGTGGTTAGACCGGATAGATTCTCTCGTAAACCTCGGGGCAGTATTTTTCCACGCACTCGGAGGTGATGCTGTTCGTGCGGCAGATATCCGCGTAGAGGTCCACGCTCATACGCCTTGTGCGCGCCTGGGTTGCCGGGTCGATGCCCCAGAGCCCAAAACGCTGCGTCCAGCCGCGTTCCCACTCGAAATTGTCCACCAGGCTCCAGTGGAAATAGCCTTTCACCGGCACATTATGATTGACCGCGTGCCACATGGCGTGGAGGTGCTGCAGCAGATATTTGCGCCTGAAGTCGTCTTTGCTGTCATCAACGCCGTTCTCGGTGATGTAGATCGGTTTTCCAAACTGAGCGCCCCATTTGATGCAGGCTTTGAAGCCTTCCGGGTCGTTGTTCAAAAAGTCCGTTTCTGAGAGCTCCGCGTCTTTGGGGTAGAATCGCTGCGTAAACACTTCCGAAGGCTTGCTCAGGTCGAAGCGGACCAGTTCGCGCGTGTAATAATTCAGTCCGATGAAGTCCTGCGTGTCCTTTGCCTGGGGGATATCCTCTTTGAGCATGACAGCGTCAAACTTGCCTGTGCGCAGCGCCTGGGGAAAGGCTTCGTTGAAAACCTTGTTGTGGAGATTGGCGCTGAAGCGGGTGAGGGGACCCCTGTTGGCGGGCAGAAACCCGCGCCAATGGTGCGCAACGCCCACCATCGCGCCGCTCTGCGCCTCGTGAATCGCCTGGTAGGCAGCGGCATGCGCCTTGAGCATGTTTCTCAAGACTTTCAGCGCGGTTTTGATATCGTTCTTGCCTGGCGGGAAGCCTCCTCCCAGGTATCCGCCGCTCATGTACACGTTCGGTTCGTTAATGGTGACCCAGTAATCGCAGTGGCTGCCGAGGGCTTCCACCACACGGCGCGAAAAAGCGGCAAAAAGCTCCACGACGGCTTCGTTTTCCCAGCCGCCCATCTCCGTCAGCCAAAGCGGGGACGTGAAGTGGTGCAGCGTAACCATCGCAGTCATATCGCGTTCCTTGAGCCCGAGCAGCATCTGGCGGTAGCGGTCGAGCGCGCTTTCGTCCCAACGGTCTTTTTCAGGCTGAATGCGCGACCATTCCACCGAGAGGCGGTGCGCGTTTTGGTAGGTCTCATGGGCGCGGTCAAAATCCTCGCGCCAGCGTCCTACCCACCAGTCGCAAGCCCGCTCGGAACGGTCGCCGTTGACGATGCGTCCTTCCTGCTGCTCCCAAGCCCACCAATCGTTGTTTTGGTTATTGCCCTCCACCTGATGGGCAGCGGTGGCGGCGCCCCAAAGGAATCCGCCCGGAAATGTAAAAGTGGCTCTCGGCATGGTTTTCTCCTGATCGCTTTTTCCTGATTGTACCTTTAAAATAACGGCGCGGTCTGCGGACCGCGCCATTCCTTTTTTATGGCTCCTCAGTTGCCTGTAAAAACTGGCTGTGATAGAGCTCGTGATAGAAGCCCTTGCGTGCCAGAAGTTCCTCGTGGGAACCTTGCTCCACGATGTTGCCGCCGCGCAGCACCAGAATGCGGTCGGCGTTACGAATCGTGGAAAGGCGGTGCGCGATCACAAAACTGGTGCGCCCAACCATCAGTTTATCCATCGCTTTCTGGATGAGCACCTCGGTGCGGGTGTCCACCGAGCTGGTCGCCTCGTCCAGGATGAGGATGCTCGGATCCGCCAGAACCGCTCGGGCGATGGTCAGGAGCTGTTTCTGTCCGGCAGAGACGTTGGTGGCGTCCTCATTGAGCGCCATGTCGTATCCGCCGGGAAGCGTGCGGATAAAGTGGTCAGCGTAAGCCATATCTGCGGCACGCACGACTTCCTCATCGCTGGCATCCTGCCTGCCGTAGCGGATGTTCTCACGGATGGTGCCGTTAAAAAGCCAGGTGTGCTGAAGCACCATCGCCAAATGGCTGCGCAGGTTTTCGCGGGTCATATCCTTGATGTTGATATCGTCGATCAAGATCTCACCGCGCTGAATATCATAGAAGCGCATCAGCAGCTTGACCAGGGTGGTTTTGCCTGCGCCGGTCGGCCCAACGATGGCAATTTTCTGCCCGGGTTCCACGACCAGGGAAAAGTCTTCGATGACATACTCGTTCGGATGGTAGCCGAACCAGACATTGCGGAATTCCACCCTGCCGCGCACTTTTTCGAGGGTCAGAGCTTCCGCGGAATCGGGCTCCATCTCGTCCTCATTCAGGAACTCAAAAACCCTCTCCGCGGCTGCCGCGGTCTGCTGCAAAACATTGGCGATGTTCGCGATTTGCATCAGGGGCTGCTGGAAGGAACGCAGATACTGGATGAACGCCTGGATATCGCCTATCGTCAGGCGGTTTTGGGTGGTCAGGTAGCCTCCGAGGATTGCCACGGCGATATAGCCGAGGTTGCTGAAAAAGCGCGTCACCGGCATCATCATATTGGAAAGGAACTGCGCCAGCCATGCGCTGGTGAACAGGGTCTCATTCAGTGACTCAAAGTGCGCCACGCTGCCCTGCTCGCCGTTGTACGCCTTGACCACCAGGTGGGCGCCGTACATTTCTTCCACGTGCCCGTTGATGCGCCCGAGATATTCCTGCTGCCGGCGGAAGTGCCCTTGCGATTTGCCGACGATCAGACGCACGACCAGCATCACAAGCGGAACCATCACCAACCCAATCAGGGTCATGAGGAGGTTAATGGAAAGCATCATCACCAGCACGCCGATGATGCGCGTGAGCGAGGTGATGATTTCCGAGAGGCTCTGGTTGAGCGTGGTGCTGATGACGTCCACGTCGTTGGTGACCCGCGAGAGCACGTCGCCCTGCGAGACCCGGTCAAAGTATCCCAATGGGAGTTTTTCGAGCTTTTCGGAGATGTCTTTGCGCATCTTGTATGTGATCTCGGCTGAAATCTTACTCATGATCAAGCCCTGCAAAAGACCGAGCAGCGAGGAAATCGCATAGAGCAGCAAAACTCTCGCGAGGATCGCGCCAATCTTCGCCAGGTCGATGCCCAGCGGGTTGCCCTGGACCATGCGCAGCACGCCGGCGTAGAGCTCGGTGGTCGCTTGCCCCAGCGTTCGCGGTCCAAAAATGGAAAAGACCGTTCCGCCGGCAGCCATCAGGAGCATCATCAGAATCAGCCAGCGGTGGGGTCCCAAATAGCCGATCAACTGCTTCATGCTTCCCTTAAAGTTGCGGGCTTTTTCCCCGGGCATCATCGAGCCGGGACCCCTGCCCCGATGCGTAGGGGGGGCGACCTTCGCCTGGGTGTTGGCGTAGGGATTATTCGTATTGGTGGTTGTAGGTTTCTGCTGATGGTTCATGCCAACTCCTCCGCGCTCAACTGGGAGCTCGCAATCTCCTGATAAGTCTCACACGCGGTCATCAGGTCATAATGGCTGCCGATGCCGACCACCCTGCCGTTTTCGAGCACGACGATCTGGTCGGAGCTTCTCGCGGTCGCGACGCGCTGGGTGATGATGAATACCGTGCTCGCGGCAACGCGCGGGCGCAATGCGGAGCGCAGGGCGGCATCAGTCTTGAAATCCAGAGCGGAAAAAGAATCATCGAAAATATAGATCGGACGGTGTTTGAGGATGGCGCGCGCGATCGAAAGACGCTGCCGCTGACCGCCGGAGAGGTTCTCACCGCCCTGGGCGATGGCTCTTTCCAATCCGTCTTCGTTGTCCAGGACGAAGTCAGCCGCCTGTGCCACCGTGACCGCTTCGCGCATCTCCTCCTCGCTCGCATCGGGTTTGGCAACCTGCAAATTGCTGGCAACCGTGCCGCTGAAGAGTAGCCCGCGCTGGGGCGCGAAGCCGATTTGGTCGCGCAGGACTGACTGGGGTAGGTCGCGGATATCCACGCCGTCGATGGTGATCTTGCCTTTGCTCACGTCGAAGAAGCGCGGCAGGAGGTTGATCAGGGTGCTTTTTCCGCAGCCGGTGGAACCGATGATGGCGGTGGTTTTGCCTGGCTCCGCCCTGAAACTGACGTCATGGAGGATGTCTTCCTCAGCGTCAGGATAGCGGAAATCCACGTCGTGGAACTCCACAATGCCCCGGACAGGCTGCGCGAGCGCGGCTGGCTGCGCCGGGTCGGTGATGGAGACAGGCTTTTCAAGCACCTCCGCGATGCGTCCGGCAGATACACCGGCGCGCGGTATAAAGACGAAGAGCATTGAAAGGTTCATAAACGAGAACATGATCTGCATGGCGTACTGCATGAAAGCGATCAAGTCGCCAACTTGCAGGCTCGATTTTGCCACAATGCCCGCGCCGACCCAGATGATGAAGACCTGCCCCGCCATCATGGTAAGGTTCATGATTGGGAACATGAAAGACATTGCCCGCCCGATGAACAGCATGTTGCTTGTCAGGTCTTTGTTGGCGGCGTCGAAGCGATCTTCCTCGTAATCTTGTTTGTTGAAAGCGCGGATCACCATCATACCCGAGAGGTTCTCGCGCATCACCAGGTTGAGCTTGTCGATGAAGGTCTGGATGCGTTTGAAACGAGGGACGATGATCGAAAAGAGTGTGCTGATGACGGTGACAAGGACGAGGACGATCAGCGCGATCGTCCACCACATGCCCGGGCTCTTTTGCAGCGCGCGCACGATGCCCAGCCCTCCAATCAGCGGAGCCTGAAATCCCAAACGGATCAGCATGAAGCTTGCCATGCGCACCTGATCGACATCGTTGGTGGTACGGGTGATCAGCGAGGCGGTGGAGAAACTTTCGAACTCGGCATGGGTAAACTCTGTGACTTTTCGGAACACCGCGGAGCGCAAATCCCGCGCGACGTTGGCAGAGCTGAGAGAAGCCAAAAAACTGACCATCAGCGAGGCGAGCAGTCCCAGCAAAGAGACTGCCGCCATGCGCGCGCCCACCCGCAGGATGAAGCGGGTCTGATACTGCCCTGTGTCGGCGCCCAGGGAGGTGTATTCCCGGGTGATCGCGCTGGTGGTGAGCTGATGAAGGATGGTCCCTTCAAGCGAAGAAAGGTGCTGGTCAACCTTGGCGAGCAGGTCGGCGCGCTGCGCCTCCGGCATCGCTGTAACCATGCTCAGAACGTCCTGCCCGCTGCCCAAAAGCTTTGGATCCAGCGGGAAGTTCTCTCCCAGCATCTTCGCGGCGCGCTCGGGCTCTTCCTGGAGCATGCGCAGGCTCTGGATGAAAACCAGCGGTTTGGCGACGAGGTCTTCGACCGCGCTTTTCTGGTCCTCATTCAGCGTTTTCAGGGCATAGACCGGCGCTTCTGAGGTTTTGGGGAAGTCTTTCGCGAGCGCGTCTGACTGCGCGCTGCCCGGGGAAACCAAATCATAGAAATGCTGCAGTTTCGCGTGCGCGTCCGGGTTGAGTTCGCCAATGCGCTGGAAGCTGCTTTCGCTCAGCACTGCCGGAGCGCCTGAATCAATGCCGTTTTGCTGGATGCCAACGTTGACGATCTCCGAAAGGTAATCCGGCAGTTGCAAGTCGCTCCAGGCGACGATCAGCACAAAAAGGATCGCCGGCAGGATGTACTTGAGATAGGGTAGGTAATATTTTCTAAGTTTCAGCATGGTCTTTTTCTTTAAATTTCGGGGCGCAGTCCTTCCTCGATGTGTTTCAGTTTTTCGTTCAGGATTTCAAAAATCCGGCAGGCTTGCCGCACCTGGTCTTCGGTCAGGCTGGCAGCCAGGTTGGGGACCCATTGTCGGCGCGTGCGGATGGCTTCCTGTACTAGGTTTTCTCCGGTTTCGCTCAGGCAAATCAGTTTGCTGCGGCGGTCGATGGGGTCTTCTTCGCGTGAAACCAAACCCAAATCCACCAAGCGGTCTACCATCTGGGAAACAGCGGCTTTGGTGACGCCGAGGTGTTCCGCCAGGGTGTGGATCTTGGCGCAGCCGGCGCGGTGGATGAAAAAGAGGCTGTTGAGATGCGCGAAGGAGAGGTCGTGCTCCTGCATGAACAGCATGTTGTAGATGATGTTGATACGCATCGTGATGCCGGCAAACTGGTTGAATTGTTCGATTAGATACTCATGCATAGTAAACCTGCCTTGATAGTTAAAAGGTCTTAACTTTACGCCGCGCAGTCCGGTATGTCAAGGCATATTGCAATACTGGCGAAAAATGTAAATTTGTAAATAGGATATATGTATCCTAATGATCTGGAGTATAGGGGGTAATTAATTGCGGACTTTACGGATTAATCAGTATTTATATCGTTTTAGGGGAAAGGCAATTTAGAGAGGTGACTTTCTAGATCGTTTGAAAACCAATGTTCTTCAAGTACTCAAACATAGGGTCATAGTACTCGGCTTTGCGGGTGGGGTCCTCAGGGTCGCCATTAGGCACGACAATCACCATGCCCTGACGAGCCCGAGTCAGCAAGACCCGACAAGCATTCTTGAGATACTTTTTCCTCTCAGGCTTATTGATGTTGTTCCACTTATCACCAGTAAATGATTTGTAAATCCAATCCCTTGAGCCTATACGGAAATCTCCATCCCATACCACACAAGCCCAATCAACTTCCAATCCTTGAACTTGAAATTCCGTAGCTGCATCCTCGAGGTAA
Source organism: Chloroflexota bacterium (assembly GCA_019136215.1). Lineage (GTDB taxonomy): Bacteria > Chloroflexota > Anaerolineae > Anaerolineales > Anaerolineaceae > Mesolinea. The sequence goes on from JAGVUP010000097.1 coordinate 7,632, forward strand.
TACGAGGATCGAATATCTTCTTTGCCATCTAAGAACCAATGAATTGGATCGATCTCCGCCCGGATGTCGATAGCTAAAGGTTTCAATCGGAGGGCTTGCGAAGAAACAAGCATGCCATAGCGCTCTGTGCCCCTAGCATGTTCTTTCAGCCATCTTTTGGCGGTTTGGATATCTCGGGTAATGCGGATGGGGTAGGCATTCCCAATTGATTTTAGTGTCTCCCGAGCATCGGTAACATCCAAATCAAGTACTTGCTTGACCAATAAAGACACCTTTTCACTTCGGAAAGAGCGCATGGATACACCTAGGTGCAATGCCTCACGTTGGTGCAGGTGGTCCCGATCCTCAAAGTGATCAAATGCCTGTAAGGCGCTATACTCGCTATCTTTGAGTTGAGGCGGAAAGTAAATATGCCAATTCGGAAAATGTTTAGTAACTGCTTCGATCCAAGCCGCAATCCCGGTCTCACCGGTGTTTATTTCCTGCCCACCACCAACCAAGCAGACGATTGTAGCCCAATCGTTATGGCGGTCCAAACAAGAGATCAGGAATTCTGGCTCAGACTGGTTGAAGTTAGGGATGTGCTTCTTGCGAACCATGAAGTTAGCGGTTTGTTGTACATCCCAAGCACGCTGTGCTTCATCGAACAACGCAACGTGCTCAAGCGGGGGTTTTTGAAGGTCTAAGAGACATTCATCCCTGAAGTTGTGTACGTTTTGGATGAAAAGGCTGACCTCTCGCTTTGCATCCGACTTCCTTATGCGGTTTCCTTTTTCCGCTTCAATCATCACACGGTTCCGAGCCAAGGCTTCACGCAAAACTGCCACAAGAGGCCCATTTCCCGAAAGAAACACGCTGTATAGTTCATTTTCTTTGTCAATGTTCTTGGTCGCAATGTTTAACCCGACCAGGGTTTTGCCTGCCCCAGGCACACCTGTGACAAAGCAGATCGATTTTTGATTGTTTTGCTGAGAGTGGAAGAGGATTCGTTCAATTTCAGACGATGTCTCAGTTAGGTTTGTTGCGGAAGCATCCCTTCGGGAGATTTCTTCGACAGAATGACCCGCATACAGCGCTTGAGCAGCTTCAACGATCGTCGGCGTCGGTTGGTATGCACCAGCTTCCCATTGTTCTTGGTCGATCTCATCACCTTTACTGAAATACAACACATTTTCTATGACAGATTGAAGTTCCGAAACATTTGTGAGGATAGGATATAGAACGTTGTCATCATGGATGGTAGTTTGAATGAGTGTGCCTTGTGCACGTGCCTGGGTGGCAACTAAGATCGGAGCGATGGTAGCTTCGTGACTAGTCTCATGGAAATTCTTGAGGTCGATGGCATAATCCCACACCTGATCAATGGCTGCAGCGTTGAAATCAGACTCGCCAACTTTGAACTCAAGAACAAAGATCACCGATTTGATCAGCAAAACCACATCAATGCGTTTCCCCATGCGAGGAATATTAAATTCGAAATAGAGCTTGCCAGTGTACCCGGGCAAGATGCCTTTCAAGATCTTTATTTCTCGTTCCCAAGCGAATTTTTGGGTTGGTTCATCCGCGAAAGGTGAGGCTATCGCAATACGCCCGATAATTTCTTCAGTAGAAAGGGCTAAGAAAGTCGAGCAGTCGGTCCCAAAAAAGAAGCGTGACATGATTCAACCTGAATTATAGTCTATGACTAGTATCAACATCCAAGTTCTTACGCGATCTCCTGATTGTCCTTATCCACATCACCACTCGTCAGCATCTCAGTCAATTGCCCCAGCAATTCCGTGGGCTTGCCGTTGGATTGCATTGCCTCCATCTTTGCCGGTTTCGTCCTGTTCGACGCGGACGCGCTCATCCCTGCCGGGTATGCGGAAGGCATCGGTGAGCGTCCTCCGGATGCGGGCAAATTCATCCGGTCCCGGCAGCCTGGTCAGCCTGGCGCGGTCGAATTTGCGCTCGCCTTCCGTCATCAGGATTTGCGTCATCTCGTCGAAAGCCATCTGCCAGGCGCCGCGACCTGGGATAGAAAAGAGGGGGTTTAATCAGAAAAGGATTTCTACTGCCCTGCGCTGGCGGTGGAGATCGTAAACCGCGCGCCCTGCGAAAAATCGCGGTTCATGAAGAGCACTTCAAAAACGGCGGGCGCATCGGCTTCTTCTGTCTGCGGGCGCGCGTAGCTCTGCTCGCAGCCCAAAACCCTGCCGGATCCATCGAAAAGCGTGACCACCGCGCTGAGGTCCCCCAAAAGCAGCGGGTCGGCGCTGGTGACCGTCCCAGCGACGCGGTACCAATCGTTTTGCGGGTCGTAAGCAGATTCTTGCGCTGAAATTTCAACCCCCTCCGGCACATTGCCGCCGGTGGCGTAGGAGAGCACTTTCACCGCGTAGCTATCCACCTGCTTCTGTTCAACCAAATAAAGGTCAAAGCACGCGCGCGCGCCTGGAGCCAAACTGCCAGCCAGCGGGAAGCCCCGAAGACTGGTGCTTCCGCCCGATTTCAGGTTCAGGGTCGCCTCGATCATCACTTTGCTGACAGGCGTGGATGTGTTGTTCAATACCTCGCCGACCACATGCACGATCTGCACGTCCTGATCGTGTTCGTAGTAGACTCCGTCCCCGGGCAGGAGGACGATCGCGCCCTGGTAAGGCGCGCTGACGAGCGGCAGGTAAAGGCGGTTTTCCGTTTGAGCCGTTTTCCGTTTGAGCCGCAACCGCCGCCGGATCGGCTTCTTTGGCATGGGGCGCGGGCTTTGGCAGCGCGCGCTGAAGCGCGGCGGCAAGCAGCCCGATATTCAAGGCGATCAGGACGGTGAACAGAATGATGCGGATGCTTTTCTTTGGCTCAGACATGGCTTCCTCAGCATGATACTCACCCTGATGGTAGCAATTCCTATGCCAGGGGCATCCGCCGGGCAATACCCTCATCCGCCTGAGGGGTCAGCGGTCAGGATCAGTCTTCCACCCAGTCGAAAGTGCGGGTGACCGCTTTTTTCCAGCCGGCGATGAGGCTCCCTCGGGTTTCCGCGTCCATCATCGGTTCCCAGCGTTGGTCCACCAGCCAATTTTCCCGCAGGTCGTCGAGCCGCTCCCAGAAGCCCACTGCCAGCCCGGCAGCGTAAGCGGCTCCCAGGGCGGTCGTCTCCGCCACTTTGGGGCGGATCACTGGCACGCCGAGGATATCGCTCTGGAACTGCATCAGCGTCTGGTTGTGCACCATGCCGCCATCCACCTTGAGCGCGGTGAGGGGCACGCCCGAGTCTTTGTTCATCGCCTCGAGCACTTCCACGGTTTGGTAAGCCGTGGCTTCGAGCACCGCCCGCGCGAGATGCCCGCTGTTGATATAGCGCGTCAGCCCAACGATCGCGCCGCGGGCGTCACTGCGCCAGTAAGGCGCGAAGAGCCCCGAAAATGCCGGCACAAAGTAGATGCCGCCGCTGTCCTCGACTGTCTTTGCCAGGTCCTCGATTTCCGGGGAGGTTTCGATCATTTTCAGGTTGTCGCGGATCCACTGTACGAGCGCGCCTGTGATGGCGATGGAACCTTCCAGCGCGTAATGGGCAGGTTGTCTGCCGATCTTGTAGGCAAGCGTTGTCAGCAGCCCGTTTTTGGATTGGATTGGCTTGATGCCGGTGTTCATCAGCAGGAAACAACCGGTGCCGTAGGTGTTTTTGGCTTCGCCAGCCGTGTAGCAGGTCTGTCCGAATAATGCCGCTTGCTGATCGCCCAGGTTGCCCGAAACGGGGATGCCCTTCAGCTCCGGGATTCTGATAAAACCGTACACTTCGCTGGAAGCCTTGATCTCCGGCAGCATC
>JAGVUP010000104.1 GCA_019136215.1 Chloroflexota bacterium
TGTATCGTGGGTTTCCCATCTGTGCCTATCGCCTTTCGTTTGCAGGATGGATTAATTAAACCATGAATGTTGGGTCAGTGGAAGGGTTTGGGACTTGTTTTTCAACGGTCTCTTATCAATAATGTAAAGGTAGCGGTGATTGATGATAATTTAACATCTTTCCGTTACAATCCTGGCGATCCTCTGTCAGCGGGTACAGTAGTCCGTGTTGAGAGTGGTGCTATTTCCAAGGAGCACACTGTCATTGATCTGCGAATGACCGGTTTTGATCTTGGGAATGACTTAATCTCAGGCGTTGCCAGTCCGGGCGCATTAACTGCGAGCCGTTATGATACCGATGAATCCGCGGAAGCCACCGCGGACGGCAGCGGTTTATGGACTGCGACTTTTACCTCCGATTTGGTTGCGGGTAGTTACGGCATTCTTACTCAGGCTGACGAGGACGGAGATAGAACCGTCACAAGTTGGTCGATTCCTAATCCGATATTGACGGTTGATAAGTCATATGGGAACTCCATTAAAGGCTCTAACTGGCCGGCTGATCTTCCTAAAACAATTTATATCAATGGTGCAAAGGTAGCGGTGATTGATGATAATTTTACATCTTTCCATTACAGTCCTAGCGATCCTTTGTCAGTGGGTACAGTGGTCAGAGTTGATTGTGGCGCCTATTCCAAGGAACACACTGTCATTGACCTGCGAATGACCGGTTTTGATCTTGAGAGTAACTCAATCTCAGGCGTTGCCAATCCGGGCGTATTAACCGCGAATCGTTCGGATAATTGGGAACATGCAGAAACAACTGCGGATAGCAGCGGTCTGTGGACCGCGACTTTTACCTCCGATCTGGTTGCGGGAACTATTGGCTACCTCAGTCAGGCTGATGAGGACGGAGACATAACCCTCAAACTTTGGTCAATTCCTGATCCGATGCTGACGATTGATAAAAACAGGAACGAGATTCAAGGCTTTGACTGGCCGGCTGATCTTCCTAAAACAATTTATATCAATGGTGTGCAGATAGCGGTTATTAATGCTTCATCAACGACATTTTATTACTCCACTAATGTTTCACTGTCAGCAGGAACAATAGTTAGGGTTGAATGTGGCACTTATGCCAAGGAACATACTGTTATTGATCTGCGGATGACAGGCTATGACTTGACAGGCAACTCCATCAACGGAGTGGCTAATCCGGGTGTGTTAACCGTGGCTCGCTCGGATGCCTACGAAACCGTGGAAGCAACAGCAGACAGCGCCGGATTATGGTCAACTGTTTTCAGTAACGCACTTGTAAAAGGTGCCACCGGCGACTTAACACAGTCAGATGTTGATGGCGATAAAACCAATGTAAGCTGGCGAATCCCCGACCTCTCCTTACAAGCTTATGTTAATACTGGGCTGATTGCCAGTTATGGCTGGTTGCCAGGGGAGAATATAGCTGTCAGTCTCAATGGGAATTACGTTACAACCTTCATAGCCAGAAGCGATGGGAGCACTTGGGGCTCAATCGACCACGTTCTCAAACCAGGTGATACGCTCCTTCTTTCAAATGGTTCTGATTCAACCAGCCATGTTGTGAAGGATGTTTCTTTTACTGGATACGACGAATCTGTCGACACGATATGGGGCAAAGCCGAACCAGGTGAAGTCTTTATCCAGGCAGCAGATTCAGAAGGCGGGGATTCACTCACCGTCAGCGTTAATGGTGATCTTACTTGGATTGCTGATTTTTCAGGATTAACCAATATTGGACCTGGTACTTCTGTATACTTGTTCCAGTATGATCAGGATGGCAACTCAACCGTCATCGTCTGGCATATCATACGTGTTTCGATGAGTGTTTACCTTCAAAACAATGACATTCAAACGCAAGGCTGGCCGAATAACACCAAGGTGACTCTATCGATAAATGGAAACATTGTAGAGACCCGAACAATTAGCGGAAGTGCTGCGTTCTATCCCCAACAAACACTCACTCCGAATGATGAAGTCATCATCAGCAGCAGTTGGGTGACACTCACCCACGTAGTTAAGGATATCTCAGTTGCTTCGTGGGATCTGGAGGCTGAAACCGTGAGGGGGAAAGCGGCAGCCAACACCGAAGTGACTGTTTCGGTGTATTATAACAATAATTGGTGGTGCCAGGATGCAGTTGCGGATAGTTCTGGTGATTGGACGGTTGACTTTGCCGGTATTGCGGACCTCCAGCCTGGAATTGGAGGTTGGATTTCTCAATACGATGAGGCAGGCAATTCCACCCATAATCCCTGGCATGTGCCTCATCCATATTTCTATGTAAACCATCAGTCCAATGAAATTTTTGGAACGGATTGGTTATCTGCCGGCAATATCACGGTGACAATTGGAGAGCAATCCTGGACGACTCAGAGCAACTCGAACGGACGATTCAACCTAAACCTGTCTCCATTTGACATTCTGCCTGGTCTTGTAATACAGGTTACTGATGGGACCCATACCAGAACACACATCGTGAAAAATTTGTCTCTAACAAATGTTGATGTTGATACCAATACGCTAACAGGCACTGCCGACCCTGGTGAGCTCGAAGTGTGGGCTTGGAAAAGCGGATATTGGTACAGCAAACACCCAGTTGCTGATGTGGCTGGAAACTGGACAGCAGATTTCACTGGAACAGCAGATATCACCCCGGACACTTACGGTTGGATCTACCAATATGACGACCAGGGCAACTACACAGTAATTTACTGGTACACACCCAATCCGTACATCTATGTTTACCCACTTACCAATACTATCTATGGTGATGAATGGTCTCCAAATGCAACCATAACCATCAGCACAACCGGTCGATCCTGGACTGCACGGAGTGATTCAGACGGCTGGTTCCGTTTCTCGGCGGACCCGTTTGATATCTTACCCGGGCAAACAATAACAGTTACCGATGGTCTTTCCACCAGGACTCATAAAGTCAGGAACCTGGCAGTGACAAGCATTGATGTCGATAGCGATATCCTTACAGGAACTGCTGATCCTGGAGAACTGCGCGTGAGAGCCTGTACAAACGGATATTGCTACAGCAAATACCCGACTGCTGATGTGGCTGGAAACTGGACAGCAGATTTCACTGGAACAGCAGATATCACCCCGGGCACTTACGGTTGGATCTACCAATATGATGGTGAGGGTAATTACACGGTGATCTATTGGTACCAACCTGATCCGGTGATTAGAGTTAATTTATCGAGCGATCTAATCTTTGGCGATCTGTGGCCGTCTTTCACAGAAGTCAGTGTTAGCGTGAATGGGGTGAATCTTGGCACAGAAACCTCTGATTCTTACGGCAGTTTCTACATTTTCCCCGAAGATTTTGACCTTGAAGTTGGGCAAGAGATCAAAATCACCAGCCCGGATTATGCGACTGTCACATACACCACCCAGGCTATTGCTTTTGAGGGTTATGATGTCACAGAAGATACAGTGTGGGGTACAGCCGAAAATGGCATTGTTTATGTACTGTCTTGTGTTGAACTTGCTGGTTACTATGATTGTTACTCGCTGGAAATCAATGTGACTGATGGGACCTGGCTGGCTGATTTCACTGGAAAGGTGGATCTGGTGCCAGGCAGCAGCGGGTTAGCAACTATTTATGACGAAAATAATAACAGCACCGAAGTTGACTGGTTTATCCCAAATCCAAAGTTTACGGTCTTTCTTTTTGATAACTTTGTTTACGGATCTCGGTGGCCAAGTGGATCAACAATAGATGTGAACATTAGTGGGGTCGCAGAAACTTTCCATGCTGTAGCAAGTGAAAGTGGCTATTGGAATCTAATTATTGAAGGGGTCACCTTCATCCCGGGCATGACTGTCACAGTTATTGGCACCATCCCCGATAGCATCGACACTATTCAGCGCGAACACTTGGTTAGAAATATTACAGTAACAAAAGTAGACTATGAATTGGACACAGTTGAAGGTACTGCGGAACCAGAGGTTATGCTGGATGTGCTCGTAATCGATGAGGCAAATTACTATGGATATCCAGAGACTGTCCTCTCGGATTCTACAGGTCACTGGATCGCAGAGTATCACAGCGTGATAGACATTGTCCCTGGTTTCTCTGTTCAGATTAGCCAGGAGGAGGATGATGGTGATTCAACCGTTGCATTTTGGCAACGCGAATCATTCTCCATTTATCTGCCACTGATACGGAAGTAGGAATGGCGCCTTGGGCAGAGGCGGCTAAGTTGTAGTTTATTAGACCGCAGCCACCCATTTTGTGGGTGGCTGCGATTTTGGCAGGTCGGGCGTTGTTCCCAGAGGGTATCGGGTAAATACCTTGCTCTGAGCGTAGCGAACGGGATTCAATTGGGAGCAAGCCTCCAAGCATCCGGTATGCTATAATCTCCCATTGCGGTTACCTTAACCAGCAGTTATTGCATACCGATATTGATTGATTAGATGACTCACAGGAATGGATTATGTTCAAAAAATTGGGGCAGATCTTCAAAGGAGATCCGCATAAGAGAATAATTGACAAACTGGTTACCATCGTAGACCAAATCAACGCGCTCGAACCGCAGTTCGAAAATCTCAGCGACGCACAGCTCAGCGCAAAAACGGATGAATTCCGCGCCCGTCTGGCAAATGGCGAGACGCTCGACTCCCTCCTGCCGGAAGCCTTCGCAGCGGTTCGCGAAGCCGGCAAGCGCACCCTCGGGCAGCGCCACTACGATGTTCAGCTCATCTGCGGCATCAATCTGCACCAGGGCGGTATCTCTGAGCTGCGGACTGGAGAGGGCAAAACCCTCTCCGCGACCTTGCCGCTCTACCTCAACGCGCTCGAAGGCAAAGGCGCGCATCTCATTACCGTCAACGACTACCTCGCGCGGCGTGACGGACGCTGGATGGGAGCGGTTTTTGGAATGCTGGGGCTCAGCGTGGGCGTGCTCCAAGCCGTTGGCAGCGCGGAAGGCGGCGAACGGGCTTTCCTTTACGACCCCAATGAGAGGTCCTTAGCCGAAGCCACTGACATGCTCCGACCGGTGCCGCGCAAGCAAGCCTACCTGGCGGATATCACCTACGGCACCAACAGCGAGTTTGGTTTCGATTACCTGCGCGATAACATCGCCATGCGCTGGGAGCAGCGCGTGCAGCGCGGGCATCATTTCGCCATCATCGACGAGGTGGACAACATCCTCATCGATGAAGCCCGGACGCCGCTCATTATTTCGGGTCCCGCGCATGAAGATTCCGAAAATTACATCCGCATGGCGCAGATCGTCCGAGCGCTCAACGAGGAAGATTACGATCTTTCGGAAAAAGACCAGACCGTCAGCCTGACCGAGGTCGGTATCGGGCACGTGGAAGAGATGCTCGGGGAGCCGCTTTCGGATCCCGAACGCCCCGAAGATATCAAACCTGAACAAGCGCGTTTGATGGGCTTTTTGGAACAGTCCCTGCGAGCGGGCTTCCTCTTCCGCCGCAACAAAGAATATATCGTCCAAAACGGTGAGGTCATCATCGTGGACGAATTCACCGGACGTATGATGCCTGGGAGGCGTTGGTCCGATGGGCTCCATCAGGCGGTGGAAGCCAAAGAAGGCGTGAAGGTGCAGGCGGAAAATGTTACCCATGCGACCATCACCATCCAGAATTACTTCCGCATGTATAAAAAATTGGCGGGCATGACCGGTACTGCTCTGACCGAAAAAGAGGAGTTTTTCCGCATTTACGGTCTGGACGTGCTCTCCATCCCGACAAACCTCGAGTACCAGGCTACTCGCGCCGACTCCGGCATCAGCGCGGAAGAGGCGAGGGACGAAGAGGGTTATAAGTACACCTATTACCATGCCGCCTCTGACCCTCAGAAAACGCCTCTCTTCTACAAGCGCAAAGATTATCCGGATGTGATTTACCGCACGACAGAAGGAAAAGTGCGCGCAATTGTCCTGGAAATCATCCGTTACCATGTCATCGGTCGCCCGCAATTGGTTGGCACCACCTCGGTTGAGAACTCCGAGCGGCTTTCGGAACGCCTGAATGCTGACATGGTACGGCGTCTGCTGCAGGTGAAGTTGATCCGGCAGGCATGGTTTAAGACCAAAGGACTGAACGAGGCGGATTATGTCGATCAGCCCGAACTGCGTATGCTGAGCGAAGCTCTGGACAAACTGCGCATGCCCGAACTGCGCCGGCTCGGAATGCAGAACGGCATGAGCACGCTCGACCTGGCGGATGAAAGCAACAAGGCGAATCTGTTGGCTCTGCTGAACCTGCAGGATAATGACTGGGAGCGTCTCAAAGCCCTGTTCGACAGCGGCATCCCCCACCAGGTGTTGAACGCGCGCAAGCACACTGAAGAATCGCTCATCATCGCCGGCGCCGGTGCCTTTGGCGCGGTGACGATCGCCACCAACATGGCAGGTCGCGGTGTGGACATCAAGCTGGGAGGTGAACTCTCTGAAAGCCTCCTCTCGCGGGTAAATCAGGTGCTTACTGAGAAAACCCGAACCGATCCCTACAATATGACCATGCCCCAACGGCTTCAGGCGGTGAAGGCGCTAAATGCCGAACTGGACGAGAGCCAGCAGGAGGCTGTTGACGCCTTCCTCGTCTATATGGATAACATGGCGAAAGTGCGCGAATTGGGCGGCTTGCACGTGATCGGCTCCGAGCGCCACGAAGCCCGCCGCATCGATAATCAGTTGCGCGGGCGCGCCGGACGCCAGGGCGACCCAGGTTCCTCGCGTTTTTACCTCGCTCTGGATGACGACCTCATGCGCATGTTCGGCGGGCAGCAGATGGAGAGCTTGCTGCAGCGCTTTAAGATCGACGAGAATATGCCTATCGAGATCCCGCTGGTCAACAAACTGGTGGAACAAGCCCAGACCCGTGTGGAGGGCGCGAACTTTGACGTCCGCAAGCACCTGCTGGAATATGACGACGTCCTGAACGCACAGAGAAACCGCATCTACAGTCAGCGGGATAAGATTTTCACCAAAGACGACTTGCATGAAGACGTCAACGAAATGCTGGTCACAGAACTTGGCGCCAGAATAAAAACCGGATTGGAAGATTCTGAAGGTCCCTGGAAGCTCCTGGGCTTTCTGGAAGACATTGCACCGGCCATCCAGACAGAATTTGGGACCTACCCAAGTTACGCGCTCAAGATGGTACTGGAGAGCCTCGGCAGTCCCGCGAACGCGGAAGACCTGCTCGAAAAGCTCACCGCCCGGGCAAAAGAAGCCGTTTTAACTGAAAATGAGCATGTCCGCGAGGGAGCGGCGCTGCTCTTTGAACGCAGCGAGCAGGGCATGAAGAACCAGTTGGCAGAGCGCACAGAGATGCTGGACGCCTACCTGGAGAGCTTTGACCCTGCCGAGCAGCACGACCTCACGGCGGAGATCAGCGCGATCGTCCAGACGCCGGTTCGGATGTCTGCGGCGCAGCAGCGCGGTTTTATGGAAGATCCTATGAGCATGAAAGAGCCGCTGCGCGAAGCCCTGCGCACCAGCGCGACGCTTACGACCATCCGGCGCATCCTCCTGACGCTCGAGAAACGCTTCGGGGATAACTGGGGCTTGAAACCGATCGACCTGGCGCAGCTTCCCTGGGAGGAAGTCCGCCAAAAAATTGACGGTCTGATAGTCGATTCACTTGCCCGCCGGGTAGAGCGCCTCTTTGGCGCTGATGGCGAAGTACGGCGGGACCTTGAAGCCAATCCGGACCTGCTGCAGGCGGCTGTGGAGGACCCGGAAGCACGCGCGCAACTGGTGCAGGTAAGCACGGAAGGCAGACGGATCGCCTTCGATACCCGCTCACACCGCAAGACCTTCCAGACCCATTTGAGGCTCACTTACGTCTTCTCGATGGCGGAGCGGCTGCTGAAACAGCCCATCGAAACGGTCACCGAAGACATCCTGACACACTTGCAAGGCGCTGAAAAGCGTTTGGCAGACATCTTCGGTAAATTTGAGTTCCGCCACCTCGCGAATAACGGCTTCAAACTCGCTGACCTGCCAAAGGCGACGAAAGACGCGCTGAGCCTCAGGCTTGGCGAACAGCAGTTCGCCGGCGCAGCGGCTTTGGCGATTGACGATATCCCCGCGGCCTTGCAGGATGATATCCTGGAGGTTCTGGGCGACAAAGCCCAAAACCGCATCTACCGCGATCTCCTGTTGGGCACGATCACGGAGACCTGGGTGGAGTATCTGACACGCATGGAAGCCTTGCGGGTTTCCATCAGCATGGAATCCTACGCCCAGCGCGATCCGCTGGTGCAATATAAGAGCCAAGCCAGCACGCTTTTCACGGAAATGCTTTCTGAAGTGCGCCAAACGGTCATCAGCCGCATGTTCCGCTACCGCCCAACGAAGATCGCTGAAGCGCAAAACGCGATCGCGACGCCAGCGCCTGTGAAATCTGGCGGGGCGACAGAACCCAAGCCCAAGGCTGAAAAGACGCGTTCAAAAAAGCGGCGTAAGCGCCACTAAGAGGAAACCATGACCCATTTTCTGGTGACAAACGATGACGGCGTGCTCGCTCCCGGTTTGCTGGCGCTGGCGCAGGCTCTGCGGAATCTGCCGGGAAGTGAAGTGAGCGTGTTGGCGCCGGACCACAACTGGTCTGCCTGCGGGCACGTGAAAACCATGAGCCGTCCGCTGCGGGTGAGAGCTCTCAATCTGGCAGACGGTTTCCCTGCCTTTTCCTGCGATGGAGCGCCTTCGGACTGCGTGGCACTCGCCATCATGGGTGTGATTGAAAAACCGATCGATGCGGTGGTTTCGGGCATCAATCCGAACGCCAATGTCGGCACAGACCTGACCTACTCGGGGACAGTGACGGCGGCGATGGAAGCTTCCATCAACGGCAAACCGGGTTTCGCCGTTTCGGTGGACGCACATGAGTTCCATGACGGAGAGATCAACTACGCGCCGGCTGCGAAGGCTGCGGCGGAAATCATCCAGCGATTGCTGGCTGAAAAAGCCCAAACCAGCGCCCAGCCGATTTGGAATATCAACATTCCGTACTGCGAGGGCGACGCTTATGAGGACGTGTTTTTCACCCGTCAGGGCGTCAGGCTCTACCGGGATAAGCTTGAAAAACGTTTCGATCCGCGCGGAAAACCTTACTATTGGATCGCCGGGGAAGCACCGATGGGATTGATGGATGAAGGCACGGATTATTGGGCGATCAAACGCGGTTATATTTCGGTCACGCCCCTTGAGATGAACATGACCGATGACACGACTCTCCAAAGAATTAAGCGCACGCTGGGATACAATTAGCTTATGCTGCCTGATCATCGCGTACGCCAAAGAGAGTACCTGCTCGAGATTTCCCGCGCTCTGACTGAGGAGCTCAACCTCAACACGCTCCTCAGCCGCATTCTGCACATCGCGATCGAGATGCTGGGCGGACACGCGGGTTTTATCGCCCTGGCAGGGAATAGCGGCGACTGGCACATCGCGATCAACCAGGGCATCCCTCCCGCGCTTTCGACCTATCTCGAAAACTGGCTGGTGAGCGTCAGCAGCAGCGAAGAAGGCGCTGAAGCCCGCATCCCGGAAATCAACCGCATGTTGAGTGATATCAGCATGGGAATGATCTCAGGGGTCGGCATTGCGATGAAGGTGCGCCGCAGCACGATCGGGCAAATCTTCGTTTTCCGCAACTACCGCGCGTCCTTCTCGGCAAATGATTATTCCATCCTGAACAGTTTCGCCAACCAGGCTGCCATTGCCGTGCGGAACGCCCGCCTCTACACCCAGGTGAGCCGCCAGAACCTGAGAATGGCGGCGCTGCTCAACTCAGTCGCGGATGGTATCCTCATCCTCAGCCCGGATCTGAAAATCCTCCAGGTGAACCATGCCTTTGAACGCCTTGTAAACGCGACAACGGAAGAGTTGATCAACAAAGACTTTGACGAAGTCGTGCGTTGGTCAAAACCGCCCAAAGGTATCCAATTGGATGAGGCGGTTAAATCGCAGTGGCATTGGGGCGCCAGCAAAGACCTCTTCCTCGAAGGGGATATGCTGCGCGGCAGTCCGCTGGACCCTATCCCGGTTGAAATCACCTACGCCCCCCTTTTCTCAGATGAAGGCGAGCTCCTGAACATCATTGCCTCAGTGCGCGATATCACCCGTTTCAGGGAGGCGGAGGAGCTCAAAACCAGCTTCATCTCGGTCATCAGCCACGAACTGAAAACCCCAATCGCTCTGATCAAAGGCTACGCCAGCACGCTCCGGCGCGAGGATGTCGAATGGGACAAGACGATGGTGAATGAAAGCCTGCGAGTGATCGAATCGGAAGCAGACCGGCTGACCGCCATGGTTGAAGACTTGCTGGACGCGACCCGACTGCAGTCGGGCGGAATCACGCTCCACAAAACCGAAGTTGACCTGACCGCGCTGATCAATGACCTGAGCAAGAAGTTTGAGCTGCAAAGCGACGAACACCAGATCAGCGCCAATCTCTCGGATGACCTGCCCACCGTCATCGCTGACGAAACCAGAGTGAGCCAGTTGATTTCAAACTTGCTCACTAACGCGTTCAAGTACTCAGAGGGCGGGAGTGTTCAGATTAACGGGAAGAAAGTCGGGGAAAACGTTCAGATTTGCGTGACCGATCAGGGTAAGGGTTTTGATCCGGTGGATGTCCCATACGTTTTCAACCGCTTCTACCGCTCGAACGGGGTCGCGAAGACTACCAAGGGCACTGGCTTGGGCTTATACCTCTGCCAATCGATCGTCAAGGCGCATGGCGGTCGCATTTGGGTGGACGAAAGCTACCACAAAGGCGCAAGGATTTGTTTCACGCTGCCTGTCAATGCTCCCAGCCAGACCATTTCATGAAATTCCACATAAACGCGCTTGAAGAAGTCGGTTCCACGAATGATGTTGCTCTCGAGGCAGCCAGCGCCGGCGCGGAAGACGGCTTGGTCGTTTGGGCGCTGCGTCAAACCAAGGGGCGCGGGCAGAAAAACCGCGTTTGGGAAAGCAAACCAGGCAGTTCCCTGACCTTTACCGTTTTGTTCAGACCGAGCCCGGAGGAAGAAGCTGTTTTTGGACGCTTTACTGCTTTGGGGGCGCTCGCTGTGGCAGACGCGGTCAAAAAGAAGACTGGCGCGAGCCCGGTGGTGAAGTGGCCCAATGACGTCCTGCTTAATGGAAAAAAGATCTGCGGGATCCTTTCGGAAACTGACTTTTGCGCGGGGCAGGCAGGAGCGGTCGTTGTGGGAATCGGTGTTAATTTGTTGCCAGGAGCTTTTGACGGTTCGAAGGAAATGAACTATCCCGCCGGCGATATTTTCAGCGAAACTGGCTGCGCTTTAGGCGCGGAGAGCTTCCTGCGGGCGGTTTTGGAAGCTGCGCAGAAGCTGCGGCTTTTGCTGCCGGGTGAGCAAATCCGAAATCATAAAGGCGAAACGATTCCGTTTCGCCTCTTGGGTGTTTTGCCTGACGGCTCGCTTTGGGTGGAGGATGCCGCGGGTCAGCGTCTCAGCTTTCAGTCCGCTGAGATACTAACCGATTAATCTTCTTCCTCTGAGCTTTCGTCTTCCGTTTCTGAAATTTCCATCTCAGATTCCGGTTCATCCGCCTCTTTTTTCGGGGCAGCTCTCCGCCCGGAACGGCGCGGCGCGCTTTCTCCGGCAGCGACTGATGCCGCATGGGTCTGCTCGGAAAGCTCCACTTCCTCTCTGGAAATGCGCGCGATCGCGGCGATGCTGTCGCCTTCGCCCAGGTCCATGATTTTGACGCCCTGGGTGGAGCGCCCCTGGATGGAAATCTCATCGACCTTCGTGCGCAGTACGATCCCGCCGCGCGAAATCATCGTGACCTCCTCGCCAGCAAGCACCACGCAGGCTTCCGCCACTTCGCCGATC
>JAGVUP010000091.1 GCA_019136215.1 Chloroflexota bacterium
ACCGCCTCGAGATCGAAATCGACCGCAAAGGGAGCATCACCAAAGCGCTTGCCAGCGTTCAATTGGAACAGCGTCTTGAGCCTGAAAACTACCTTTTGCTGATTGACAGCCTGAAAGACCAGGGTGTCCAGATCCGCGAGACGGATGTCGGCGAATTCCAGATCAGCTACCAAGGGAAGTTTATCCTGCCCAATTATGCCTACTCATCGCGGCTTAAAGAACAGGGCGCGGCTCTGAGCGGTTTTCTTCCGGGTGCTTTTTTGGACCGAGCAATGATGCTGATGCTTGCCCACGGTCAGTGGCATCCATTCAGCCGCTGCAATCTGAACGCCCTCAGCCTCACCGTCCCACGGGAATTAGAGGTCAACTATCATAGCGCTGCCTACACCTCAGACGCTGGCGACCAAAAGACCTATCACTGGCAATCAGAGCTGCCCGAAGTCCTTTTTATCGCCGGAGGAGCCTACCAAGAGAGCGAACTGAACGGTCAACGGGCGCTGGTGCAAAGCCATGTTGGTGAGAAAAATCTCAGTGAATACCGGAGCAGCCAGGAAAGACTTCTCCTTTTTTGGGACCATATCCATGAAGGCGCGCCGATCAGCGGTCGTGTCCTCGTGCTGCCATTATTTCTTAGGTCCAGCTTCTTCGACCAGAGTGGAAACTTCTTTTTACGTTCGGTCCCGGTTGTCTACACACTTCCATTCGTCTCCCCCGATCGGCAGGAAATCGAAAGCAATGTGGACATCGTTCAGGCATGGTGGACGCAAGGCAGGAACGATCCTACATTGGAGATTTGTTTTTATCAGAGATTTTATTGTGAAACTCCTCATCCCGACCTTCCGGACGACAGAAGCGTGCTTCCGTTCCTGTATTACGCGAGCATTAAACTGGCTTCTGAAAGGAAGCCTGAGATCGTTGATGCAGAGGAGATCATCAGTTTCTATCAACGCTTTATCATGGACGGCTCAACGCTTGACCTCGTCCCGCGGATATTTTCCGGTGAGAATGCCAACGAGTTGCTGGTTAAAACTGCCAAGTTGGACCGTTGCATCGGTTCAAGCGCGTACTGGAAAATGCTCACGGAAGTCCGTAACGCCTCGGATAAGGTCTGGATGACTTACGAAGAGCTCTCACGGGCGGTAGAAATCAGTACGGGATACAATTTGGACAAGCTCGAGGCGCAATGTCCGGGAAACTGAGGGCTGCGGTTCGCAGGTTTATTCTCGAATTTTGCCAGCTTAATCTCGAGGTACCGATATTGCTGGCGCTGATCGGTTCTTTGACGCTTGCTTATTTAGCAGCCATCGCCCCCAACGCCACTGAGCTTGAAATGCAGGAAGCGCTGAGCTTCGCCCTGGGAGTGTTTGCGCCTCTGCCTCTTTCGCTGGCGGGGAATTTTCTCGTTGCCAAAGAATTTTTCCGTGACACGATCGACTTCATCCGCACGCGGGAGAGCCTGGAAAAAATTTGGTTCTACCGGTCATCCTGCTTTTTGCTGCTCAGCCTTGCAACGGTTGTGTGCATAGCGACGGCTGCCCCGCTGCTTTTCGGGGAAATCCTGCCTCCTGTCATGACATTGACGATTTTCGTCCCAACGCTTTTGCTTTTTGGCTTCACCAGCCTCGTAACGAGCCTCAGCCGCAACGCCTTTCTGGGCGCAGGCGCAACAGTCACGATCTGGCTTTTTCTCTACGGCAACCACTTAACTTTGACTACCAGATTGGAGGTCAACGGGATCGTCTATTATCCATTTCTCGAGTGGGCAGTCTTCAAACAGCGCCTGTCCCTTCTCGAGTGGGCAGTCTTCAAACAGCGCCTGTCCCTCATGGATTCGCTGCTGCCCAATCGTGCGGTGAGCACTCTGCTTTCTATAGTGATGCTTGCCCTGAGTTTCTTCCTCTATAAATACAATTTTCGCTACGCCTGGAAGCCAGGCAAATTGTGATAGAGTCAATCAATTGGTCAATACTATCGTGAGATGAAAGAATCGAAGGCAATCACAATTCCAAACGTACATCAGGAAACATTGGATTGGGATGAAATCTACCAATCCATGCTTCCGAGGGCATTCAACTATTTTCTTTATCGAACCGGCGATCTAAACATAGCGCAGGACCTCGCCGGTACCACTTTTGAACGCGCCTGGTCAAAAAAGGCGCGCTACCGCTCAGACCTGGCATCGGCACAGACTTGGATGTTTGGCATCGCCCGCAATGTTTTCAGGGAGTATTTGCGGGAAAGCCGGAAAAGACTCTCCAGCTTGGTGCCTT
>JAGVUP010000068.1 GCA_019136215.1 Chloroflexota bacterium
ATGACGGTCACGTCGGGGTGAACGTCTTCGTGTTGGCAGGCAAACCACTTGCCCGTGCGGCAGAGACCGGTCTGGATTTCGTCAGCAATGAATAAAACGTTGTTTTCTTTGCAGAGTTCAGAAACAGCTTTCAGGTAGCCATCAGGGGGCAGAACCACGCCATTTTCGCCCTGAATCGGCTCCAGAAGGATTGCAGCAGTGTTCGGGGTGATCGCGGCTTTGATTTCGTCAATATCGCCGTAGGTGACAACCTTAAAACCAGGGGTAAAGGGACCGAAAGCATCTTTGTAGAATTGCTCAGTGGAGAAAGAAACGATGGTGACGGTGCGACCGTGGAAGTTGCCGGCAGCAACGATGATCTCAGCCTCGTACTTGGGAATGCCCTTGACCACGTATGCCCACTTGCGGGCAATCTTGATCGCTGATTCGACAGCTTCGGCGCCGCTGTTCATGGGCAGCACGCGTTCATAACCGGTTAGATCCACTAATTTTTTATAGTATCTTCCGAGCTGGTCGTTGCGAAAAGCGCGGGAAGTCAGAGCGATTTTATCTGCCTGGTCGATCATCGCCTTAACGACGTGCGGGTGGCAGTGACCCTGGTTGACCGCGGAATACGCGCTCAGGCAGTCCAGATACTTCTTGCCGTCAACATCCCAAACCCAAACACCCTTGCCCTTGGAATTGTAATTATGAGCGCCGTATTTGTCTTCAAGTTCGATATAGTCTTTCGTATTCATTTATTTCTCTCCTAATAGTGTATACAAAATGGCTTTTTGTGCATGCAGACGGTTATGTGCTTCAGGGAATAGGCGTGAATGCGGTCCATCAGCCACTTCGTCTGTGATTTCCTGGTTTCTGTGAGCGGGCAGACAGTGCATTACGATTACATTCGGGTCAGCTTCAGCAACCAACTGGGTGTTCACTTGGTATGGGGGGAAGACGCGTTCGCGTTTGGCGCTTTCTTCTTCCTGACCCATGCTTGTCCAGGTGTCGGTGTAAATGACGTGCGCTCCCTTGACAGCTTCGTGTGGATCGCGCAGGAATGCCAGTTTGGAACCGCTGGCTGCCGCGATCGGCTTGATGGTCTCGATGGCTTGCGCGGGCATGTCGTAATCGGCGGGGTTGGCGATGGTAAAGTTGGCGCCCAATTTGGCAGCGATCTGCATAAGGGAGACAGCCACGTTATTGCCGTCACCGACGTAGGTGATATTGATATCCTTGATTTTGCCGAACTCTTCATACACGGTCAGGATGTCCGCCATTGCCTGGCAGGGATGGCTGTAGTCGCTGAGTCCATTGATGACCGGGATGGATGACCACTTCGCGAGCTCAAGCACATGCTGGTGCTCGAAAACGCGTGCCATGATCCCGTGCACCATGCCCGAGAGCACGCGCGAAATATCGGCAATCGACTCGCGCTTGCCGAGCCCGATCTCGTTGGGGGAGAGGTACAGGGCGTCTCCGCCGAGGTGGCGCATGCCCATGTCGAAGCTGACACGCGTACGCAGTGAGGGCTTTTGGAAGATCATCGCCAGCACTTTACCCTTCAGGACGGGCTCATTTCCGCCTTCCTGATACTCTTTCTTCAGCCTGACAGCCAAATCGAGCAGGGCGAGCAGCTCTTCGGGGGTGTAATCGATAATGTCCAGAAAATCTTTATGCATATTTATTTCTAAGGTCTCCTTTTTTAATCGAATATTAATCAAAACCACACAAATAGAACGATACGTGTGATCGCAACCTGGAGTATACCAGACAAATCGATCTCAGACTGATCAGGCAGATAAATGTCAAACTTACAAAGCCGTTAAGCGGATTTGTCTGAAATATCTCAGTTTAACGGAGGAAAAATCAGGGTAGAGGTTCGTGGATGCTCTTTTGGATCGGGTTGCCAAGTTCCTTCAGGATGCCGTCCTGCAGGGCGGACATTTCCTGCCATTCGGAACGGGAAGCGTGATCAAATCCATTCAGGTGAAGCAGTCCATGAACGAGCAGCATCTCAAACTCCGCCATTATCTCCAAGCCGCGGAGTTCCGCCTGGCGTTGCGCGGTCTCATGTGAAATCAGGATATCCCCCAGGTAGCTTTCGCCAGTTTCAGGGTCAGTGAAGGCGTTCTCGAAGGAGAGCACGTCGGTGGATTCATCCACACCGCGGTACCGGAGGTTGAATTTCCGGATGGATTTGTCATCGGTGATTTGGAGGGAGACGCCGGGTTGATTCGCGATATCTAGATGGCGGAAAACAGCGGAAGCAGCGTCTGCAAGACGCTGGATGTCCAGCGTTTTACGGATTGATCTGGGCGCTTTGATCGTGAGCATGTTCTTCCTTAGTGGATTGGGTGTGGTTTGCGACAACGACGGGTTCAGTCACGCCCCGCCGGGTCTCGGGATATTGGATGCGGGGGTGGTAAGAGCGTTGAAGGGTATTGAAGAAGGACTCCCGAATTGTGCTCAGGTCTTTGAGGGTCAGGTCGGTGTCGTCGAACTGACCAGCATCCTTGCAACTGTTCATGACCGAGTTGATGACCTCCCGTATCTCCTCATCCGTGCGGGCAGTTTCAGCACGGGATCTGGCTTCGGTCCCATCCGCAAGCATCAGGATGGCAGTTTCTTTTGATCTGGGAGCCGGACCCGGGTAGCGGAAGAGCGTGGGGTCTACGTCATCGGGGTTTTCGGCAGCGGCAAGGGCTTTTCCGTATTGGTAGCGGGTCATCATCGTGCCGTGGTGCTCGCGGATGAAATCTGCTACACGGGAAGGCAGTCGGTAGCGTTTGGCGAGGGCGACGCCGTCTGCGACGTGTTTGATGATTGTTGCGGCGGCGACTTCCGGCGAGATATCATCATGGGAATCCACGCTGCCGCGCAGCTGGTTTTCAACGAAGAAGCCCGGGTTTTCTGATTTGCCGACGTCGTGGTAGAGCGCGCCGACCCGAACGAGCAGCCGATCCGCGCCGATGGCTTCAGCGGCTTGTTCCGCGAGGTTGGAGACCTGCAGGCTGTGTTGGTAGGACCCTGGCATGGTTTGGAGCACCTGCTGCAGGAGAGGATGGTCTGGTCTGGAAATGTCCATCAACTGCAGGGCAGTGGGGATATCCAGTACGGAAGAGAATATGTACTCAAACAGGATGGAAAGCGTGCCTGAAGCGAGTCCGTTGAAGACTGCAGAGGCAGTGAGCGAAACTATCCCCAGCCAATCCGTAAAAGAATCGCCGATACGAAAAATCAGCACCATAGCCACTCCGACCAGGCTCACGACCGCGCCGGCGCCCAGGAAGGAGCTTACCCGCCTCGCCCGACCGATGACAAAGATGCCGGCAAGGGTTGGCAGAATATAAAAGAGCGCCAGTTCCATGTCCCTTGGGTGACCGAAAACAGTCAGAATAGTAAGGATCAGGCTCATCAACATACCGGTCTCGACGCTCAGCACGATGGCGACCGTCAGACCAAAAGCAGCCATGGGGTAGAGCCAGGGCATGACCGTGCGCCCGATGACAAGAAAGCGCGCCAGCGCAAGGAAGGTCAGGAAGAAAGACGCCAACAGGATGACGGTCCTGGTTTCTGTGATGACGCGGGTTTTGCGGCGGCGGCTGAAGTAGACCGCACAGATAAAACCGCATGCTGCGACTATGATGCCGCTTGACACCAATAGATTGGCGCGATTTTCAGGCTCTCCCAAACCGAAAACGTTCAAAGCTTCGAGGTCGGCAATGTCTATGACTTGCCCTCTGCGGACGAGGACTTCTCCGGCCATGATCTGTCGGGTGATGGCTTCCACACTGTTACGCGCAGCTTCGCGGGCTTGTTGGGTCTGTTCTTCGCTAAACAGGCTGGTCGGAACGATCAGCGGCGAGACGATCATGGTGATGAGCTGAGTCTGATCGCTCTTGAAAGCAAAGTCAATAACTGCCGGCAGGTTGCTGCGCGTGCGGCCTATCTGGTCGTTGCGGATGCTATCGCGCAGGACAAGCTCAAGTACCCGGTTTGACTCGCGCGTAATGGCTTGCCAATCCTCTTCCTCGAGCTCCAGAATCGCCGTGTATGCCTCGTCCGTCATGGAGAGGTTGGCGGCAGACCGCATATCGCTGATCTTCTGCTGCTCGGTGCTGTATTTATCATTCCGAACGGAGGTAAAGAAGAATAGGGCTTTGTTCAAGGTTTCAAGCTGGGCTTTGGCGATGCTGGGATCCGCGGGCAGAAAAACTGGTTCCACTCCTGCAGCAGCTTCTTTTCGCGCCTGGTCGGTGTAGACTTTTGATTCGAAGGTGATTGAAAAAGGCGCGGTGATCTCCTGCGGGGCAACCTGCCCGATGCGGACAACTTCGCTTTGATCGCTGAGGATATCTGGCAGCACCAGGCAACTGAACGCCAACAAGCAGGAAACGATCAGAGTGATGCCCTTGATCATATCCCGGGTGAGGGTTCTGCCGGACTTGCCCGTGCTTGCTTTCTTTGGCATGTTTTATCCCGTCAAAAACTCCCGCACCACACGGCTTGCTTCGGCGTTGCTGGCTCTGCCTGCAAGGATAGGCTGGAGTGTTTTCATTACAATACCCATGTCCTTGAGAGAGGATGCACCGCACTGCGCGATAACATTCCGAACCAGATCCTTGAGTTCCTCTTCACTGAGCTGCGCGGGCAGATAGGTTTTTAGGCAGGCGATTTCTTGATCTGCCTGCGCCATCAACTCTTCCCGTCCGGCTTTTTCGGCGTCCGCTCTGGTTTCATGGCGAGTTTTGATTTCCTTCTGGATCAGCGCAAGGATTTCTTCCTGCTCCAGTTCTTTGCCCTTGGCAACTTCTGCCAATTGGATGGCGGCTTTAATCATCTTTACCACCTACTTTTTGGTCTCATCGTGGGTTTTCATGGCTGTGATCAGATCTGCCTGTAACTGCTCTTTGATGTTCATGGTTTTATTATACCTGTCTCTTTGATTCTCTCATTCGCCAAGGGTGATCAAACCTTCCAGCTTTTTGAAGAGGGACTGGCTGATCCCTTCGACTTTCATCAAGTCTTCAAGGGCGGTGAAAAGCCCGTTCTTTTGACGGTAGTCGAAGATTGCCCGCGCTTTCACTTCTCCAATACCCGGCAAGGATTCGAGTTCTGCCAGGCTGGCGGTATTGATATTGACAAGGACTGGCAATGCGACATTTAGGCTGCGGTCATCTGTGGTCAGTGATCCCTGTGCGCTTGCGGGGATGGTCAGCCTTTGACCATCCTCCAACGGAGCCGCAAGGTTGAGAGCCTGAGGATCGACCCCCTCTAACAATCCGCCCGCGGCTTGGATGGCATCTTCGAGGCGGGCCGTATCAGGCAGCGTGTAGACACCCGGGGTTTTGACCGCGCCAGTAACGTGGACGCGAATGCTTTTCGGCGTGGCGGTTGGGTCTGGCGTGAGCCTGGGCGTTGGGGTGATGAGGGCGATTGGCTGCCCCTTCCGGGGGCTGACCAGCAGGAGAACTGCCGCTACTACCACCAGTCCGAGTAAAAAACCAGCCAGAGTATGTTGCCAGGCTTTCATTCGGATTCGCCTTGAACGCCTTTCTGTTCGGCTTCGTACATCAAGTTGAAGGCTCTGATGGAAACCTCGAGCATATCCTCGGAGGGCTCACGAGTGGTGAGCTTTTGCAGGGCGAGATTAGGTTTGATCAGTGCCCGCACAAAAGCGGAATTGTCCATGTGCCTGGCGGCAATGCGGATATATTCATACGCCAGACCCGATACAATGGGCAGCAGCAGGAGGCGGGTGAGGAGACGCCAGTGCAGGGGCAGGGGACCCAACAGGCTGAAAAACAAGATGGAGATCAGCACCAGCGTCAGCATAAAGGAGGTCCCGCAGCGGGGATGGACAAGCGAAAACTTGCTCACGTTTGCGGGGGTCAGTTTCGCGCCGGCTTCGAAGGCATTGATGGTCTTATGTTCAGCGCCATGATAAGAGAATACACGGCGGATTTCGGGCATCCGTCCGACGATGGTCAGATAAGTTATCAGCAGAGCAAGGCGGATGAGCCCTTCGATCAGGTTACTGACCAAGGTGCCGAGCGAGCCTGAACTTTTGAGCCCGAGAGGGGCTTCCAACCAGCCTGTAACCAATGCTGGCAGAAGGAAGAAAAGCCCGATTCCCAAAACGAGCGAGAGAATGACAGCGAAAACGAGGTCTTTGCCTTCGATTTGCTCGTCTTTGCCGCTTGCCATATTGGAGGACTTTGTCAGAAACCGCATCCCGAGATTCAGGGAATCCCACAAACTCAAAACGCCTCTCAGGAAGGGAACATTCATCCATTTTGAGCGGTAAAGCGCAGGCAGCTCCTCTTCATACGTGAGAATTTCTCCATTTTGCGCGCGCACAGCCATGGCGACGTGCTGCTTACCGCGCATCATAACCCCTTCCATCACTGCCTGACCGCCGTAGGAAGGCAGCCGCAATTCTTTTGAGTCCGCCATCATCTTATGCGTCGAAGCTTGTCAAAAAGCGGATGTAAGCCTGGACGCCTTTATGCCAGGTGGGCAGGTGCAGGTGTTCGTTCGGAGAGTGGATCGCGTCATCGGGCAGGCTGACTCCAGTGAGAATGGACTTCACACCCAGGATTTCCTGCATGACCGTTGCGACGGGGATGCTGCCGCCTTCGCGCTTGAAGATCACGTCTTTCTGCCAGGTGTCTTTGAATGCCTGTACAAGGTTTTCCAAGCCTGGAGCGTCATCCGCAAAGTAATAAGGTCCGCCAGAGTGTTTGATGAAGCTTACTTTCACGGTAGGAGGAACAAGGGAGCGAATGTATTTTTCTGCCAGGTCGTAAATTTCCGCGTACTGCTGATAGGGCACCAGGCGGCAGGAGATCTTCGCGAAGGCGTAGGCGGGGATGATGGTTTTGGAACCTTCGCCGATGTAACCGGAATAGAGTCCATTGACATCCAAAGTAGGTCGGACGCCTTGCCGTTCGAGGATCGTGTAACCCTGCTCTCCGTACAGCGCGGGCGAACCAGTGACCGCGAGGAATTCCTCTTCGCTGGAAGGAATGCGGGCTATTTCCCGGCGCTCCTCATCGCTCATCACGCGGACGCGGTCGTAGAAGCCGGGGATGGCAACGGAGCCGTCGGGATTGTGGAGTTGGGCGATGATTTTTGCCAACTCGTTGGCGGGGTTGGCAATGTTGCCGCCAAAAAGACCGGAGTGCAGATCGGCTTTCGGACCATCGACGCGTACTTCAAAGTAGACCAGTCCGCGCAAACCATTCACGATGGTGGGGTGGTCTTTGTCGATCATGCCGGCATCAGGGTTGAGGATGATGTCGCACTCCAGCAAATCTGCGTTGTCGCGGACAAAGCTCTCAAAGTGCGGGGAGCCAATTTCTTCTTCGCCTTCAAGGATGAACTTGACGTTGACAGGCAGGTCGCCGGTCTTCAGCACGCTTTCGAGCGCGAAGATGACGGATACGATCTGACCTTTCATATCCGAAGCGCCGCGGGCGTAAAGGTAATCGCCGCGGACGTTCGGCTCAAAGGCAGGCGTGGTCCAGGCATCCAAGGGATCTGGCGGTTGGACGTCATAGTGCCCGTAAATGAGGACGGTTTTTGCGTCTGGCTTGCATGCACGCTTTTCGGCAAAAACGACCGGATGCAAATCAGTTGGATAGACGGCAGCCGCATCCATGCCGATGCCCTCAAAATAGGTCTTGAGGTAATTCGCGGCGTCCAGCATGCTGGCTTTCTTGGCTGGATCTGACGAAACGGATGGGATGCTTAAAAACGCTTCAAACGCTCGCATTTTCTCTTGGATTGTGTTTTCAAATTCCTGGATTGCTTGCTGGGTTCTGGACATATTCCTGCCTCCATTTTTTTCTGATTATATGCTATTTATACCAAAATCGTGATAGCATAGGCGATGTTATCGGGCGATTGCCCGCAATATTGAAAAAACGGACAGCGTTCCGGCTGAGAGGTAAAAATTGTATGGGCATCATTGAACACAGGCGTTTGATCATTCTTGGAGCAGGTCCGGCAGGGCTTTCCGCTGCCATCTATGCCGCCCGCGCGGAACTGAAACCGCTCGTGATCACTGGCATGGTGCTTTATGGGCAGGTTACTTTGACGAATACCATTGAAAACTACCCCGGTTTTCCAAAAGGGATCGGGGGCATTGAACTTGGTCAGCTCTTTGAGGAACAAGCCAAGGTTTTTGGGACGGAATTTGCTTACGACGAAATTCAGTCCGTTGACCTCTCTGCACGTCCGTTTACGCTCACAACCTACTCGGGCAGCTACACCGCGGATGCTCTGATCCTAGCCATGGGTTCCAGGCACAAAAAGCTGAACGTGCCCGGGGAGGAAGCCTTTGTGGGCAGGGGCGTTTCATACTGCGGGACCTGTGACGGTTGGTTTACTAAAGACAAAAACATCCACGTGGTCGGCGGTGGCGACAGCGCGCTGGAAGAAGCGCTCTTTTTGACCCGCTTCGCGCGCAGCGTGACAATCATTCACCGGCGGGATGCCTTGAGAGCAGGAGCTATCCTGGAAAACCGCGCCCGCAATCATCCAAAAATCCACTTTCTTTTTGATTCTGTTGTAAAGGAAATCCGCGGGCAAGAGGTTGTCGAGGAACTAATAGTTGAGAACGTCAAAACCGGAGAGGTCAGCCAGGTTCCCTCGCAGGGCGTTTTTGTGTTCATCGGTCACACTCCGAACACGCAAACGTTCATAGGGCAGCTTGAATTGACACCTGCCGGAACAATTCGGATAGACGAATTCATGGAGACCAGCCAGAAAGGCGTTTTTGCCGCAGGAGAGATCGCGGATTCGCATTTCAGGCAGGTAATCACGTCAGCCGGCATGGGCGCCGCTGCCGCGATCTCAGCCACGCATTATCTTGAATCCTTATAAAACCAGATTCGGGTTTGCCTAAGGCTGGGCGGTTGGCTGCAAGCCGCTCCCAATCCAACTGAATACCCGGAACGCACTTGTGGCGCCGGCTTCTTCGTAAATTGGATTGGTATTGTCCTGGTTTATCTGCCTGGCAACTGCAACGCTCCAAGCGATGATGTGCGCGTTACTGTCGGCTGGACGGAATGTGGACGGAAGAATGTACTTGGTATCCGTCACGTAGGCGACCAAAATCTTTTCTTCAACAGAGGTCAGGTCCTGCACTTTGACGCGATAAACCTCACCTGGGAGCAGTGCAGCCACGGATGCCCACTGTAATGTAACACTCTCATCGCTTGCCAGGAAGGCTGCGCCGGAACGTGGCAAAAGCAGGTTTGGCGCTGGGTAGGGTGGAACTGGCGTGGGGGTGAGGGTCGGACCCGGAGTGGGCAGGCGATCGCAGAGAGGGATGACAAGAGTAGACCCTGTGCGGATCGTGGTGCCCTGGAGGTTGTTGAATTCCTGTATGTCCTGTATTGACACGTTGTAGTTGAGGGCAATGCCTTGCAGCGTGTCATTAGCAGAAACGACAATTGAGACTGTATTGGTACAAACATCGGGGTCGATCTCGATGGCTTCGGGTGTGGCGGTTGGCACCGGTGAGGGAGTCGGGGTTGGCTGGGGAACCTTGATGGTGCGTCCCTCACTGAGCAGACATTCCGTGCTCAAATTGTTTTCAAGGATAATGCTCTGGATGGAAACGCGGAACTGGGCGGCGATGTCAGAGCAGGTTTCGTTCGCTTTGACGACATAATCCACAGGCGGTAAGGGCGTCCAGGTGGGTTCGGGAGGAAGGGTGGGTGTGTTGGTTGGGTTCAGGGTCAGAGTGGGCGTTGCTGTTTGGGTGGGCTCTTCCGCGATCTGTGTTTCAGCGGTCGCGGCGCGTTTTTGACTCACTGCCAGAAACGCCACTACACCGATCAGCGCCAGAATCAGAATTCCCATCCCGATCAGGACACCAAGGCTCATTTTTACTTCCGGGATGCGTTTCGAGTCGATCGGGCGCTCTTTTTTGGGGGTGACTGTTCCGCCCAGCGTGGTCCCGCAAACAAGGCAGCGGGTAGCGGATTCAGAAATACGGGTGCCGCAGACTGGGCAGGTCTGGCTGCCCCGGTTGTGTTTTTCAGTTAGGCTTCTTTTCATAATATTCTTATAACCGAGCCATGCTTATTGGTAAAATTGCCTCCATGTTCGGTATTTATCTCCATATTCCCTTCTGTCTCAGAAGGTGTAAGTATTGTGATTTTATCACGTATGCGGGCAAAGAAGAATTAATGCCATCCTACAAATCCGCGCTGATACGGGAATTGCGCCACCAGGCGCGGAAAATCCATGGGTTGCCTGCCAGAGCGGATACGGTCTTCTTTGGCGGTGGAACTCCCTCTCTCATGCGAGCGGAGTGGATACGGGAGATTTTGGACTGCGCGCGCGGGGAATTCCGCCTGGCATCGGGTGCGGAAATCTCGCTGGAAGCCAACCCTGGCACTCTCGCGCCGGGAGACTTTAGCAGCCTGCTCGAGGCTGGTGTGAACCGGATCAGCATTGGGGTGCAAAGCTTCGATGAGGGAGAATTAGCGCTCTTGGGCAGGATCCACGGTCCCGATCAGGCGGTGGAAGCGGTGCGGGAGGCTCGCCGGGAAGGGTTCCGGAATATCAGCATCGACCTGATGTTTAGCTTGCCGGGGCAAAGCCTTGCGCGTTGGAAGGAGAACCTTTACGAGGCGCTTTCCCTGCAACCAGACCACCTTTCGCTGTATTCCCTGATTTTGGAACCAGGGACGCGGCTTTTTGAGGAAGTAAGACAAGGGGTTTTGCAGCCCGCGGAGGACGAACTGGCAGCCGAGATGTATGAACTGGCGCAAGATGAGTTGGATAAGGCAGGCTTTACGCACTACGAAATCTCAAATTGGGCTCGTGAGGAGGCTTTTGAGGCGCGCCACAATAAAATCTATTGGAAGAATCAGCCGTACCTTGGTTTGGGGGCAGGGGCGCACAGCTACCTGAGCGGTATACGCACAGTCAACGAGAAAACAGCGGAGGAGTACATTCGGAAGATGCAGGCGGCGAATTTGGGCTCGGAAGCTTTCCCAGCGGCAGTGGAAAAGCTGAGCCTGGATTTGTATACCATCCAGCAGGAAACGATGATGCTTGGCATGCGCCTGACAAAGGAAGGCGTTTCGGAGCGAGCGTTTCATGAGCGTTTTGGCGTAGGGATTGCGGATGTGTTTCCGAAGGAGATTGAAAGGATCATTGCCCGGAAACTGGCGGAATGGCGGGACTTTTCGGATGGACCGCACCTTGTGCTGACGAAAGGCGGGGCGCTGCTTGGAAATCAGGCGTTTCAGGAATTTGTTTAGTTACTTGTGGACCCTGATGTAGGTTCCCCAACCGTGAACCGTCCATTCTTCTGGACCTGCCAGGGGCAGGCTCCATCGGTAGATCCATTTCGCGTCGTCAACGGACATGTTGATGCAACCCGCGCTCATGGGAGTGCCGAAGTTTGTGTGCCAGAAAGTACCGTGAGTTGCAAGACCAATGTTCATTTCAAAGAAACAGGTCCAGGGCACGCCCATCCAAATCCTCTCGCGGACATTGCTCGTGAGGACGGCGTTTCCCATATGTTTGGACGGCATTTTGGTCTTGATTGCGTATAGCCCTTCACCTGTTGGAAATCCGGTGGAGACCTTGAACTCTTTGACTACCTGATTGCCCTCAAAGGCTTGCAGCCGCTGAAGCGGCAGTGAGACATCGATGGACTTCTCATCGGCAGGCACATCGGGAGAAAGCGGTGCGAATTCCTCATCTCCGATGAAGCGCATGTGTTCCGCACGCACGATCGTTTCTGTGTGTCCGAGTTCGTCCTGGACTTTGTACCATGGGCGTTTATCGGGTCCCTGGATAACATCAACGACCCAGTGTGCG
>JAGVUP010000018.1 GCA_019136215.1 Chloroflexota bacterium
CGCCATCCCTCTTGAACAGGTCGCCAGCGAAACGCGCATCCGTCTCTCAATCCTTCATGACCTTGAGGACGATGCTTACTCGGAATTAAGTTCCTCCACCCAGACGAAAGGCTTTTTACGGCTTTACGCGCAGTACCTGGGCATCGATCCCGACGAACCGGAGCCCATCATCCCTGCGGAAACGGATACACCGCAGCTAACGGAACCCACAAGCAGCCATCAGCCAGAACCCGCCCTGCTTCCTGCCCCGCAACCGGAAGCAGTGAAGCCAGTTCCCCTCGCCTCGGAACCTCCGGCGCCAGCCCTGCAGGAGCCTGCCCCGAAAAGCGAATCGGGAAAAATCCTTGCCGACATTGGTCGCGAGCTTTCCGCACGGCGGCGCTACCTGAATATTGGATGGGATATTATCCAGGAGCAGACCCTCATCCCAAAAGCTCAGATCCAGTCCCTCGAACAGGGCGACCTCAACGCAATGTCTAATCCACTCCAGTTCAAAGGACTGCTCCAGACCTACGCGCGTTTCCTGAACCTTGACCTTGAATCCGTGATGCTCCGCTACGCCGAAGCCCTCCAAAAGCGCCGTGCCGAAATCAGCAGTCCAAAACGTCGTCCGCGTAAACCTGGCAAGGTCCTGCCGCCTTTTCTCGTCACGCTGAAACGTTTCTTTACGCTTGACCTCTTCTTCGGCACGTTGCTCATCCTCGGCATCCTCGGATTCCTGATCTGGGGCATCGCGCGCATGTCCGCAGTCACCCGAGCCCCCGAAGCCAACGGCACACTGCCCGCGGTAGCGGATGTTCTTCTCTCCGAACCAACCAACCAGATCCCAACGGACGACGACGCAGCAAGCGGATCTACACAGGTTCTCCCAACGGTGACCCCATTTTTTACCGGCATCGTTTCCGATGAACCGATTGAGATCGTGATCCTTGCCCGCCAGAACGTTTGGCTCAGGGTCACCAGCGATGGAGACCTAACATTCGAGGGCAGAATGGTAGACGGTGAAGTAAGGTCCTTCACCGCGAAAGAAGCGCTCGAGCTCGACACCGGTAATATCATTGCGCTCGAGATCGTATACAACCAGAACCGACTCGAACCGCTCAGCAACCGTCTCGGAGTCGCTGCCCGCATCATTTTCAGCGCCGAAGGTTTCCAGGAGCTGCCGGTTACATCTCCTGACATACAGGTAACGCCGACGCCTTGATTGGAGAGGACCGCCTTGACCCCCATCCAAAAAAACAGTTTCTTTCTAGTCAACCTCGGCTGCGCAAAAAACCTGGTCGATTCAAACGTTATCAGTCAGATCCTGACCTCCGCGGGTTACAAACCCTCACGCACCCAGCGGGAAGCCAATTTTGTTATCATCAACACCTGCGGATTCATTCATGACGCCCGCGTGGAATCGCATGACAAGATTGCCAAAGCAATTAAGAACCGCAGAAAAGGGCAGCACATTATTGCCAGTGGCTGCTTGTCGCAGCGATTGAACGAAGAGCTTTATCAACAGTTCCCTACCTTGGACGCTTTGGTCGGCACGCGCAACCTCAAGGATGTTCTTGTGCGGCTGAGAGAACTTTCAGAAAGCGGAAAACCCGCGCGTGCTAGCCTGCCAGCCTACAGCAAATTAACGCTTGACCCTGATCTCTCGAACACCCTCATCCAAGGCGGCTCCAGTTATCTCAAAATTGCCGATGGCTGCCATCGCACCTGCGCCTTTTGCGCCATCCCGCTCATCAAAGGACCGCTGGTAAGCCGGTCAGCCGAATCGGTCATCCACGACGCGCTCGCGCTGCAAGCCGCGGGCGTGAAAGAAATCAATCTCATCGCCCAGGACACTACCGCCTACGGTGTTGACCGCGGAGAGAGCGACGCCCTCGCGAACCTGCTCACCGAGCTCCTTCCGCGCATTCCTTCCGTCCCATGGGTGCGCCTGCTCTACACCTACCCTGGGCTGCTCAGCGACCGGCTGATTGACCTTATGGCGGCAGAAAACCAGCTTCTACCGTACCTCGACATGCCCCTGCAGCATGCTGACCCTGCTGTTCTCAAAGCCATGTCGCGCCCATCCAACATGGAATGGGTCACGGAAACCATCGCCAAAATGCGCCGCCTCATTCCGGATTTGGTCGTGCGCACAACGATGATCGTTGGATTTCCCAACGAAACCGAAAAAAGCTTCAGCATGCTGAAAAAATTCATTCAGGAAGCCAAGTTGGACCGTTTGGGTGTTTTTACTTACTCCCCTGAAACCGAAACCGCTGCTTACGCGCTCGGCGACCCGATTCCCGCGAAAGTCAAAGAAGCCCGCAAGATCGAGCTCCTTCGCGTGCAGGAAGAAATCTCCCGAGTGAAACTGAAAAAATTGCGCGGCAGCAAAATGGAGATGCTTGTAGAAGGCTTTGATCCGGATGAAAATTTACTGGTAGGGCGCACCTACCGCGACGCGCCTGAAATCGATGGATTAGCGCTTGCCCATGGCAGCGCCAAGCCAGGCGACATGGTGTCTTTTGTAGTCACAGATACATCAGAACACGACCTATTCGGAAAACAAGAAAAAAAATGACCTCCATCTCAGGAGGTCTTTTCTTTTATGGTCCAGCCGTTGGCTCTTCAGTCGGTTGGGGTTCTTCCGTGGACTCTGGCGGTGTGGGAGTAGATTCTGCTGGAGGCGGTTCCGGCGTTGCGCTTAAATTCGCGCAAGCCTCGGCATAGGCAGTCGCGGTCACCTGGATGTCCAGGTTCATGCCTACAGCCAGCGATTTGGCATAGTAGGAACTCGCGGTACAAAAATCGCCTTGAGCGGCAAATAGGTCACCGAGCCTGTACAGCGCGATGCGGTAACGTTCCGCTGTCGTCATACCGGTTGAATCTGAGAAGTAAGGCATTTGCGCATAGAGCTGTTCAAAGACTTCCACAGCACCAGGCCAGTTCACATCCCAATAGCTGGCGCCGGTCAGATAAGTGGTTGCCCAGCTTTCCGCCCCAGCAGCCTGGGAATCCATCGCTCCAAGTTGTGCAGCGACGGTCAGGTCATACATGCCCTGTTCCAATTCGCCTGCCCAAATCCTCTGGATACCGCGATTCCGCAAGGCAATGAAATATAGTCCGTCGACTTCGATGCTGCGATAGTCGAAATTGCTCTCTTTCAGCGACTGTACGGTCTGCACCGCGAGGTCCCATTCCTGATTGGCAATGTGTTGATTAAGCTGGGCAAATTTTTCTTCCGCTCCGCGCAAATCCGGTGTCGCTGTTATGCTGGGCTCCACCGTCGCGATAGCAATCTGCGTGGCGGTCGGCATGGGAGCATTCAACTTACCAATCACCTGCGTCATCAAGTCGGCAATGCCTGGGAATGACGGATATTTTTCAACGATGTAATCCAGACGCGCTTTGGCGTTCTCGTAACGCCCGGCATCGATATCCTTATAAGTCCATTCCAACTGCAGCCCAATCTGCTCCATCAGAAGCGCTTTTTCGTTCGCCAGGCGCCGTTGGACGCCGTTGCGGTATCCAAAAAATGCTCCCGCGGCAGTCAGCAGGATAAAAATCAAAATCCCGATCCAAATCCAAGGACCGCCACGCCTTTTTGGTTTTCTTTTCCCGTTGGCAGGCGGCTGTTGGTCTTGCGGTTCAGTTTCTAAACCTTCAGGCTTATTTTCAGTTAATTCTATTTCGGTCATATCAACGACCTGATTCTCCTCAGGGAGCGTCTTTTCTTCAAATGTGTTGTTATTCATAAGAGTAGATTATACCTTTTTTCAAAGATCCGCAATCTCACGCAAGTCCTTGCGCAAGATAAGCGCAGCCAGGAGTATCCCAACACCGAAAGCTGCTACCGCGCCGATCAGCGAACCTGCCAATTTGGGCGCCCAATTGACCACTGCGTAAGCAGCCGCTCCGCCAAGCGCCGCTGCCAGAAGACTTTTAAGCGTCGTTTTGCCCAACCTGAGCGGTTCAGGCAGCGTCTTCCGTAGCAGGATCAGCAGCAGGAGGGTCTGCAGGGTATAAGCGATCGTGTTTGCAGCCGCGATTCCAACCGCCTCAAGCATGGGTGAGAGCACAATCCCCAATAAAATGAAGACTACAAGGGTAAAAGCGGAACCAATCAGCGGTACGCGCGGTTTTTGCAGCGCGTAGAACGAGCGGACAAACAACTCGACTAACGAATGTCCGACGATTCCAAGCAGAAATATTTGACTGGTATTCGCGACCCGAAGCGTGCCGGCTTCGTCCAACCCGAGGAAAAGCCTGACTACAGGCAACAAAACCATACCAGCAACGATCGCCACCGGCACGGTCAGCGTGATCATCACCCTTGCCGCCCTTTCGATTCGCTCTTTCAGCAGTTCAAATTGCTGATTGCTGAACATTTCCGAAAGTGTCGGCAGAATCGCCGTAGCGATGGATGTGCCGATCAGTGTTTGGGGCACTTGCATGATCCACCACCCGTAAGTCAGCGCGGACACCGACCCCTCTGACAGCCTCGAACCAAGGTTATCCTGCGCGAGAAAAATCAACTGGATAAAAAGCATGCTCACAACTCGTGGTCCCATCAGACGCAGCACTTTGCGGGTGTATGACTCTTTAAAGTCAACCCGGGGGTGCCAGCGGAACTGGTACTTGATGAGCCCGGGAACCTGGATGAGCAGGTGGAGAAGCGCGCCGATGATCACGCCGTAAACCAGACCGTCCACCCCAAAACCAAAAGCTGGCAGGCGCACAGGTCCGAATTTTAGTGGTTCTGTCGGCGCAAGCACAAGCGCGCCGAAAATTTGACCGACGTCATACAAAATAGGAGCTAAAGCTGGCAATAAAAAGTGCTGGTTGGCTTGTAGCCCCGCCATCGCCAACCCGCTCAACGAGAAGATCAGCGTTGAGATCAGGTTCAACCGCAAGAGGCGGATGGTATCAACCGTTTGCGCTTCCGTGAAACCCGGCGCGATACCCAGTTGGCTGGTCACAAGCGGTCGGGCAAAGATCGCGATGATAATCGTTGCAGCAGCCGTCAAAAGGAAGGCAATGTTGAGGATGTTCGAAAAAAGGTCCCAGGCTTTACCACGACCTTCTTTTGTCAGCGCTTCCGTCAAGACCGGAATGAAAGCAATCGCCAAAGCGCCTCCCGAGATGAGCATAAAGAGCATATCCGGCAGGTTGTTGGCAGCATTGAACACATCCAGCTCAGCGCTCAGCCCAAACTGCCGGGAGATGATCATTTGGCGGGCAACGCCCAGGATTTTATCGATCCCGAAAAGGACAGCGAGCAATAAAGATACTTTTGATAATTTGCTTATTTTTTTCATAGCACTCCAGATTAATCTCCCCAATTATGCCACAACTCGCGCCATCCATTTTTCTTATAAAGATATACTTTATGCTACATTCCCTACAGCATAAAAGGGGGATCCTTATTTGACAAACATAATTTGTTCAAAAGGGGAGATGCATAAATTTCATTTTTGCCTTTTGGGGAATTTTCCGCCCACATATCGCTCTGCGTCTGGGAAGCAGAATATGCACTATCCAAAAATAATAGGACCGAAAACGCTATAAAGTTCGTTTTCTACAGTATTGGGGGTTCTTTCCTCATCTGTCCGATCTAGGAGCAGGTTTTTGTACTTGCACCATATAATTAATCTGTAATCTGATTTCAATAAGCCTGGTTCAATACTCATTATCCATCCATGCAGATTCCTGCCGGGCTTTACCAATATCCATCACTAGATAAACAAAAACCGCCCGGTTGAACGAGCGGTTTCAGGTGGAGATGGCGGGAATCGAACCCGCGTCCGAAAGATTAGACTCTCGAATCTCTACGAGCGTAGTCAGTTGTTCAGGTTCGCCTGCATGCAGATCAACTGACCGAACTGCACCCAAGCTATCCGCTCGGACCCGAAAGCCCTCTTAGCTGGACCTCACGGCGCGGTCCAGAGCAGCCTGACTTTTATGACGCCTTGGCTGGTCCCGATCAGGCAAACGGTCCCAGGAGACGTGACCTCATCTGTGGAGGTCAGCTTCCCGTCAATTAGCTTATGCAGCTAAAGGAAGGGTTGCGTAGTTTGTGCGATTGGCACTTGTTTTTTGTACTGATTTTACGAGGTCGGTACCTCTCGGCTCGCAATCCGGAACCAGCCTCTCCCGTCGAGACCTGGCATCCCCGAGGATTTAAGTATAGCATAAAAAAACCCTCCCAGGGTTTCCTGAGAGGGTTTTAATAAGTTGCCGGGAAGGCTTACTTGATCTGAGCCATCTGCTCAGCAAGGATCTCATTCGCGTTGACGTTTGCCTCATCCAGCAAAGCCCGGACATCAGCGGTAACATCATCAACAATGCTGGTCATAGCAGGTTCGATCACGTTGTCACGAACGAAGTCATAGCCAGGCACTGCGGGCTCAAATACGCCGAATTTCAGCAGATCGAAAGCGGTCTTGTAAGCAGGATTGGCTTCGAAGACATCCGTAAATTGGGCGGCAACGCTTTGTTTCACCGGGAAGTAGCCGGAAGCCTTCGCCCATTCAGCGTTCACCTCAGCGCTGGTGTAGTACTTGACAAACAACCAGGCAGCCAGCTCGCGCTCAGGAGTGGACTTAGGGATGGAAACAGAAGCGCCGTAAATGTTCTGGACAGGATCCGCGGTGGTATGCGGGATGGCAGCAACGCTCCATTCAAACGGAGTACCGTCAGCTTCCACAGCTTTAGCGTAGTAAGGCAAACCGGAAGAGGAACCAACCGTGAAGAGCAGGGTGCCGTTTCCGAAGTCGGTCTGATCACCGTAGTTTTCGGTCACAAGGCGAGCGCAGCCATCAGCGAAGAGGCTCTGGATGAATGTCCAGGCGTTCACAGCGGCGTCGCTGTTCAAGGTGAATTGGTTGTTTTCGTAGTCGAACATGTCGCCGCCGAACGCGAATGTCCAGCTAGCGAAACGGGAAGTGTCAATGCTCAGCTCATATCCGATCGGAGAGGCAGCGCCTTCAGTGGCACCGCTGAAAGGAGTTTCTGCAGCCTTGCAAGCCATTTCCTTAAACTCTTCCGGGGTAGTAGGTGGTGCATCGTATCCGAGTTCCTTCAGCCAATCCATGTTGTAGTACATGACTTCCATGGAGCGGTTAGGAGCAAGACCAAGGCGCTGGTTGTCGAACACAGAGAGGACATCCTGGGCGAAGAAGCCGGGGAAGAAGTCTTCCTGCTCTTCTTTGGTCAGACCGTAGGTAGGATGGTCGATCAATTCGTTCATATCGAACATGGCATCTGCCAGTTGATAGGTTGCAACCTGGTTCTGATAGCCGACCACGACATCGGGAACATCGGGGGTATTCAGGATAGGCAGCATTTTGTTGAAGATGTCGCCGTAGCCACCAGCGTATTCAGCGGTAACAGTGATGCCGAATTCGTTGTTCGCGTTAAAATCGGAAATGATCTTGGCGATGGCAGCTTCACGTGCCTCACCGGTGTGCTGATGCCACCAAACGATTTCCTTGGCAGGTACCACACCAGCCCAGGGATCTTCCACAGCGGGTTCCTCCGCAACAGGTTCCTCTGTCGCAGGTTCCTCTACCGCTGGGGCTGGCTCTTCGACTGCTGGAGTAGGTGTTTCAGCCGCGGGCGGGGTTGGCTTGGCGCAGGCACCAAGTACCAGCGCTGCAATCATAATGATTGCCAATAAACCAAAAAGCTTACTTCTCATTTGTCAAAACCTCCATTTTGAACAGATAGTGTTGTTGATATCGGGACACTCCCGGAATATCCAACTATATTTTATCCCTTTAATCCTGTCGTTGCAATTCCTTGTGTAAATTGTTTTTGGGTCAGGAAATAGACAACAAGAATCGGGATGATCGTGATGACTGCACCAGCCATCAACCAGTGTGTATATGGACCAGCTTCCTGCACGAATCCATACAAACCAACCATCAACGGGCGCCAGGTATCTCTGGTGGTAACCAAAAGGGGCCACTGGAATGCGTTCCACGAAGCCGTGAAGCCGAAAAGTAAAACGGTCATTATCGGCGCCTTGCTGATGGGCATCACCACCTGGATTAGGAATCGCATGTGATCGCAGCCGTCAATCCGTGCGGCATCCCAAAGCTCCTTGGGAATTTGCGCGAAAAATTGCCGCAGCAAAAAGATGCTGAAGGCGTTCGCCATGAAAGGCACAGTCAGCGCCCAATATGTGTTGATCCATGTTCCGCCGGGCAGCGGAATGATCGTTCCGCGGATGAGCAGGTAGTTAGGAATGAGCGTTACAGATTCCGGAATCATCATCGTCGCCAGAAAAATGCCAAACAGGAAATTCTTCCCTTTGAAATCAATACGCCCAAAAGCATAACCTGCCAGGATAGAAGTGAGAAGCAGACCAGCCAGTGTGCCGAGGGTCACCAAAACGCTGTTTACGAAGTATTTTGAAAAGTTCGCTTGCTCCCAGGCTTCCTTGTAATTGATCCATTGCGGCACTTTTGGCAAAAGCTGCCTCGTGATCGTCTCGCCAAGTGACATAAGGGAATTTGAGATCATCCAGAAAAATGGAAAGATGAATATGACCGCGCCAACGAGCAAAATCAGATAGAGGATTGCTCTTCCAAAAAAATGACTTAAAGGACTGGATTTCTTCTTTACTTTGGTTGTATTTATTGCCGCTGTATTATCCATAGAAGACTCGTTCTCCCATAATCTTGTTTTGTGCCAGCGTTAAGCCCAGGATGATGGCGAAAAGCACGATCGCCTGAGCTGTCGCCACTCCATACTGATTGGCTTTATAAAACCTGTCAAAGACCAAAAGACTGGTCGTAACGACTGTGTTTTGTGCGCTTGTCGTTCGCATCACGTAAATGTGGTTAAAGGCTTTAAAAGTGCCGATAAAACCGATGAGCGTCAGGTAAAACGTTACCGGTGAGATCATTGGCACCGTAATATGCCAGAAGCGGTCCCATTTGCTGCCGCCGTCAATTTCTGCGGCTTCGTAAATTTCTTTAGGGATGTTGCCCAAACCCGAAAGGAATATGACCGTGTTGTAACCAACGAAGGACCATATACCATATAGGATAATCGTCAGCAGCGCCAGGCTCGGCCCGCCTGCCAGACCCGAAACATCCAAACCCAGCAGGTTTAGTACAGGCTTGGGTTCAAAGCGCCACTTCAACGGGTCAGCGCCAAATAAACCGATCAGCCGGTTGGCTAGAGAGGTTTCGCGGCTCGAGAAAATGATCTGAAAGACCACCGCCGTACTAATGGAAGGCGTAATGTAAGGCAAAAAGTAAATGATCCGGAATGCTTCCTTGCCGATAATGTCTTGATAAAGGATGTATGCGAGAACGAGCCCCAGTATAATCTCAGCGGGAACCGTCCCCAAAGCATAGTAAACCGTAACGATCAGGGAGTTGAGGAAGTCTTTATTCCCGGTCTCGTACATCATGCCCCAACCGGTAACAAAGATGACTCCCCCCAATATGAGCACAAGCGCGCCGATGATATGAGCAAGCCTATGCCCGTTCTTAATACTTTGAAACGCCTTGTTCCACACATAAAACCCTAGAACGAAGAGCGCAATTCCAGCCACCAAAACCAACAAATTCCACCAGGATCCAAAAATCAGCAAATAGTTTTTATCGCCGATGAAAGCGCCCTTGGTAACCTGCCAGTTGAACAGGCTCATGTAGATGGAATAACCGATCGGGAAAATACCGAAAATTAAGATGATAAGAAGTGCGGGGAGGGTAAAGAGAATGCCAGTGATTTGGTCCTTGAAAGCTTGCCGTTTGAAAGCGCCTGAGCTTTTGGTATTAATGCTTACATTACTTGCGTCCATAGCACCTCATTTGACGATTTACTATTACTAATCATACAGCAAAACAAACATTAACCTGCATAACATTCTACCTGATTTTTGCGCAAGAAAATCATCCTTCTTTCAAATCAGGCTCATCCGCGAATGATTTTACCTTAAGATCGGGCAAAAGCCCAAAATAGATTCCGGAAAACTGTCAGTAATCATCAGGAATCCCTTGCCTTCAAGGCTGACGAGACCTTCCCAGTTGCGGGCGGTGTCGGCTTCGAGCAATTGCAGGTAAATGGGCGGTTGATTGACCCGGACAATTTCGTCCTCCTCAATCTTGAGCATCACCAGCCTTTCAACAGTATCCTGTTTCGTGTGGGTCTGTCCCTGTCCATACATCCGCATCAGCGCATCCTCGTCCACGGCAAGGTGTGTATCGCCAGGATAGAAATAATTCATCACCCAAAAACATCCGTCCGCGTCAGTGTCGGTTGCATCCGTTACACGGAAATTCAGCTCCGGAAAAGGGATTTCCCCCCCAAGTTTTAGGTCCTGGCTGAATTTGTAAGCGGTAGGCGTCCTCCCATCCGCACTGGAGTTGTGTTCGTAGAGAATGTATAAGCTTGAATTCCAGTACGTCATAGCCTCAAAAGTAGCATTGCTCACATTTGTGAACGGTTTTAGTTCCACGAGAGTCTCTGGATAAAGTGCGATACTCTCGAGTTCCCCTGTAACTTCTCCTTTGATAAGGTAGCCCATCATTGGGTTCCCGGAATGACTTTCAATCGTCAAATATACTTCCTGGTCTACAAACAAAATGGATTCAAAGCCCTCAAACCCTCTTACTGCATCTCCCAGGCTCGCGTTGATAATCGGCACATCCCGTACCGGCAGTTCATATTCGGGGTCTTCAATAGCCTTGAACAGGTCTTCCTTTTCAATGGCGAAAAGCATACCATCGCCTGCATTATCCTTTCCAGCCGGATATTGGGGAAGCAACACGAGCATCTCACCGTACCATGCCATCCCGGAGTATTCAAAGCTTGATGCCTGAATGCGGCTGGGAAGCTTAAGCGATATGACCTCCACTTCCATAAGCAGACCAAGGTCCGCTTCTTCAACTTCCTCAGGTTCAATTGTTGGGTTGGTGACTTCAATAGCATCTGATTCAACAAGGGGAGTCTCTTTTGATTCCATTACAGCCTGATTCCCATTTGTAATCATCTTATTGCTACACGCAGCGAGGCATAATATTAAAATGCTTACCCCTAATTTTCTAAATATATTCGCCATTTCTATTCCAGTGCGCTCAAATCGAAGATAGCCACTACAGGATCATGATCGCTTGAAGCCATGCGCGGCAGGCTGAGAGAGTTGATATGCAATATTTCAAGTCGCAGCAATCTCGGCGCGAGAGCTTTGCTTGCCAGGATATGATCCAAGACCTGCCCATTGCCCTCGTACAT
>JAGVUP010000093.1 GCA_019136215.1 Chloroflexota bacterium
GACCGAGCGCCGCGCGACCTGTTTGACATTAAGCCAGTTCGGGCAGACCTGCCGGAGGAATCTCGCATTTTTCAGTCTGTAGAGTGCTCTAAGTGCCATGAGCATGCGGCGGAACACTTTATCCGTTTACAGGAAGGCAATCCTGTTTGTCTGGATTGCTGGAGCACATATAATCGCCTGGCAGTCTGATAATCAGGCGTTCAACCCCTGAAAAACGCGACACTGTCCTGGGGGATCACAATCTTGCCGTCAACCGCGTATTGATCGAAGAGCGCGCCAAGCTCGGTCAGGTAATCCTGAAACCTCGCATCAGTCTCGATCAGGGAATATGAAGCGGACAAGGCTCGGTTGATAAAGGTTTGGCGGTCATAAGTCACCGGGTTGGGGAAGCGCGTTTCCCGCAGGGCTCCGTCGAAGAAAGCCCGCTTGATTGCGTGGTTCTCGTCTTTTCCACCGCTGAAGCCCCGAAAGTTTGGGCAGTATTTTCTGAAAATGCGTTCCCTCCCGCGGTTGACCTCCGCCGAGAGCCGGGCATCGTTCCACGCCAGCAGCACAGGCGCCCCCGGCATCAGAATCCGCTCACATTCCCGCTTGAAACGGACTGCATCAAACCAGTGAAAAGCCGCCGCGGCAGTAATCAGATGGAAGTTGTGATCGGGAAGGTTCGTCTGTTCGGCGGTACCATTTACCGATACAAAATTTGGATCACCACCCAGTAATTCCTCAGCCTTCGCGCGCATATCCGCGTTGGGCTCCACCGCGTAAACCTGAGCTCCCAAGCCGAGCAGTTGACGCGTGAGGATGCCCGTGCCAGAGCCGATATCCGCCACTAAAGACCCCTCGCCAATCTGCCAGGTTTTGGCAATAAATGCAAGCATTTCCGGGGCGTAGCTGGACCGGGCTTGCTGATAGACATCGGCTTTACCGCTGAATTTTTTGGTGTTGTCCATATTACTCCTCGCTTATTGGCTGCTTATTGCCAAAGATTGCAGTTTAGAAAGGTAAGCGCGTCTTGCTCAGTGCCAAACAGGGCGAAAGCCGCAAAAGGTGTGCGGCAAAGCGTCTGCCCGGACGCCGTGGGCAAGGGGTGCGCAGTGGTTAATTCGGGGGTGTCTTGACCAACTGAGATTTCGCCGCTGACGAAGCCAGCTCTTTCCCATGCAAGCAAGTAAAAAGCTCCCTGCGCGGTGTGTGCTTCACATAAGCTGATTCCAGGCTGCATCTGCTTGCAGTTCAACTTCACCACGCGCAAGCCATAGCGGTTATTTACCACTGAACATGCTAATTCTGGTAGCAATTGCGCCTGGTACAAACCACAACGCTGGTAGATGTCAAAAATGATGTCGCTTTTGGCATCGATATAGCCGTCAATGTTGTTTGGAAATTGACGGGCAGCGGCAATCTTGACTCGGGCATAAGCCTCCTTGTCCGCCGGATGGCTGCGCAGCCAATCTCGAAATGTGAGGTGTCGCTTGAGTTCTTCTGAGTTGTCTGAGAGCGCGTAGAGATGGTGGGGCATAAACTGGGGTTTGGTTTCGTACTTGAAGACCTCCCGCCCCGTGATTCCGAGATCGCCAACATGGGTATAGCCATTAGCTTCCAGTGCATTTTTGACTGCCTCAAAGTTCTCTCCATTTTGAAGGACAATGTCAATGTCGATAATGGGTTTCGCTGCCAAGCCCGGCACCGACGTGCTGCCAACATGTTCAACACGCACGTCCTGCCCAAAGAGGATGCTCTGCAAATACTGGCGTAGTGCCTTAAAGCCATCCTGCCAGGCTGGGTCGTAGGGTAGCACCTCCACCTTTTTGGTTATGGCTGTGCCATCAGCTTTTCCAGAGTTTTGACCGTTTGTGAGTGACATTTACGTTGATTATACTGATTCCATTGTGATCCGACGAAAATAAATCTTTCTTCTCTCTGCATATCACCTTCTATCAACAGTAAAAGGTCATTGCCACCAGCTTGGCAGATAAATGACCTCCAGCAAGTTTTGACCTCTCTTTACCTCTCTTTACCCAAGTCTTGACAAAACACTATACCGTACGGTATAGTAGGCGTATGAACAACCGTGAGACTATTCTTGAGAACGCGCTGATCCTGTTCGCCTCTTTCGGCTACGATGCCACCGGCGTGCAGGAGATCTGCGACGAATCGGGCGTCACCAAGCCCACCCTTTACCACTATTTCCGCAGCAAGCGCGGG
>JAGVUP010000009.1 GCA_019136215.1 Chloroflexota bacterium
AGATTCGCGCTATAGCCTTCCGCAATGAAGGTTAATTTTTCCATTCC
Source organism: Chloroflexota bacterium (assembly GCA_019136215.1). Taxonomy (GTDB): domain Bacteria; phylum Chloroflexota; class Anaerolineae; order Anaerolineales; family Anaerolineaceae; genus Mesolinea. The sequence continues at coordinate 48 of JAGVUP010000009.1, forward strand.
GCGCTTTGCGGCTTCCCCCAATACCAAACCCAGCATAAGGTTGGGGTTCGCTGGATATGGCACGTTTTTTCGGCTTTGGAGGTCAGAGGCATCTCCCTGGGCGAGGAATTTGCGCAGGTCAATGCCCATCAAAGCCGCGGGAACCAAACCAAAGTGCGTAAAAACCGAATAACGTCCACCCACATCCGGTCGGGCATTGAAAACCTTGCGGAAACTCTTGCGATACGCCAGGTCTTGCAGCGAGGTATTGGGGTCTGTAATCGCGATGAAATGCTTGCCAATGTTATCCGGGGCGATTTTTTCCACTTCTGCCCAGAAATATTTCAAAGCAGACATCGTTTCGCTGGTTCCGCCGCTCTTACTCGAGACAATGAAGAGCGCTTTCTTGAGGTCCACATCCTGCATGCGCATCGCGATTTCATCAGGGCTGGTTGTATCGATGATTTGAAGTTTCAGACCTTCTTCGCACAAGGGTGCAATTGCCTGGCTCATCACTTCCGGAGCCAACGACGAGCCGCCCATCCCGAGCACGAATGAATGTTCGAACCCTTCTGCCAGCAATTGGTCGCGGAAAGCAGTCAGTTCGTCAATGAGCGCGAATTGCTGACCGGGCAGACTCAACCATCCCAGCCGATTGCGGATTTCTTCAAATCCGGATTCGTCTTTGGTCCAAAACGTTGGTTCATGGTCAAATAAACTCCCCACATAAACCGCGGATGCTGCCGCTTTTACAACCTCTGGCATCACCTCACTCAAATTTGAGAGCTCCGCTTGGAAGAAAGCCCGCTTGGCTTCGATCGTATCAAGAAGCGATAGATAGGCTTGTTTGAACTTCTCCACACCGTCATCTTCAAGTTCCTGGGCGATACGCAGAAAGTCAAATCCCAATTCAGGCAGGGTATTGAAGTTGTCTGCTGCTCTCTGCAGGTCCTGTTCAATGCTCAGTTCGGTACTGCCATGGTCAAGAAACGCATTGAGCGTTGCCGGCGGAATTGTATTCACGCTGTCGGCAGCGACCAGCTCATCGACGTAGAGCGTGTCGGAATAAGCTTTATTCTTGGTGCCGGTCGAAGCCCAAAGCGGGCGCTGAACCTTCGCTCCATATTGCCTTAAGTTAAAAAATCGTTCCGAGGCAAAATATTTGCAGAATTCCTGGTATGCCAAACGCGCATTGTCCACGGCGATCCTGCCAACCAACCCGGAGGCTTTTTCGGCTGCCTGTGGATTGCCTTCTATCGTCTCATGCAGACGATTGTCCACGTAAGTATCGATCCGCGAAACAAAGAAAGATGCCACACTGACGACCTGGTCAATTGGGAGATTTTTCTTGACGCGCGCTTCAAGCCCGGCGAGATACGCTTCCATCACCTCAATGTACCTGGGTATAGAGAAAATCAGGGTCGCGTTGACGTTGATTCCCTCACTGATCAATGCTTCTATGACGGGGAGTCCCTCTTTGGTTGCGGGAACTTTTATCATCACGTTTTTCCGGTTCATCTGAGCCCACAACGCCCGCCCATCTTCGATGGACTTTTCGGTCTCATAGGCAAGCAGCGGATTAATCTCAACGCTCACCATGCCGTCAATACTGCCGCTGGCTTCATAAACCGGCAAAAAGAGATCTGCAGCAGCCTGGATGTCTTCTCGCACTAATTCGAGGTAAATTTGCTCCTTGCTCAGACCCGCCCACGCCATGGACTGCAACGTGTCATCATAAGCGGTACTATTGCTGATAGACTTCTCGAAGATGCTCGGGTTGGATGTGATCCCATAAACTTCACCGTCCCGAATCATCTGCGCCATTTCACCGTCCCGCAGCATACCGCGTTCGATATTGTCATACCAGACGCTCTGTCCGATACCTTTTAGTATCTGCGATCTATTCATAGAAATAAACCCTCCGTTTAAAAGAGTTTTCGGGCTAATTTCACGATATTCTCAACTGAGAAACCGAACTTTTCCATCACAAGCTCACCGGGTGCACTTGTGCCGAAGTGGTCAATACCTAAAGCTATGCCTTCCGAGCCCACGTACTTCTGCCAGCCGGTAGTTACGCCCGCCTCAATGGAAATGCGCCGTTTGACTTCATCCGGAAGCACAGATTGCTTGTATTTTTTGGATTGTTTCTCAAACAGTTCCCAGCTTGGGAATGAAACGACTCAGCTCCGAACCGGTCGCCATCAGTATAATGTCTGGAAGACCAGCTTGCGTTTCGTACAATATGTACGCGCCTTTGGAAAGACCTTTCGCCGACTTATAGAGCTTTCGATCTAAAGTTGGCAGATTTTGCCGTGAAAGGATCAAAGCAACCGGATTTTCTCGGTGGGTAAGCGCGTATCTCCAGGCTTCGCTGACCTCGTTGGCATCTCCAGGGCGCAGAACCACCAGGTTAGGGATGATGCGCAGGCTCATGACGTGCTCAATCGGCTGGTGGGTCGGACCGTCCTCACCGACTGCAATGGAGTCGTGCGTGAGCACCCAGACCACGCCCATCTTTGAAAGCGCGGCAACGCGGATTGAACCTCTGGCATAATCAGAGAAAACAAGGAAAGTCGCGGCATACGGG
>JAGVUP010000019.1 GCA_019136215.1 Chloroflexota bacterium
AATCAACAACGCCCTCTTTTTACCCGGTGAATCCCTGATGGACAGCGTCCGGGAACTGACCGCGGATGGATATCTGGAAGTAATCGAACAAATTCCCATCCCTCCGGATGTAACTGGCTACGCGCAGAGCGTTAAAACAAAAGCGCCCGCGGATCCGGCGCCCTTCAATCATCCCACAAAAATTTTAATCCTGCGCGCCTACCGCAAAGACGGCAGGCGCGCCTGAATTTACTGATTCGTCTTTTTATGCCTGATAGTGCAGGAACTTCTCACCCTTCAGGTTGCAAATTGGACATCGTTCGGGGCGGGAGCCCAATTCAATGTAACCGCAGCCCGGGCAGAGATAGAAATCAGAGATTGCCAGGTCTTTGCCTTCGCGGACAGCTTCGAGCGCTTTGGTGTAGAGCTGCGCATGAACTTCCTCAGCCGCGACTGCGTAGCCGAACATCACTTTTGCCTTGTGGTTCTCAGCTTCTGCTGTCTGAAGCATGGGGGGATACATCTCGGTGAATTCATAGGTCTCACCATTGATGGCATCCTGCAGGTTATCCAGCGTGTCCTGGATTTGATCAAGCGCTTTGAGGTGACCGGCGGCATGAATCAGCTCTGCCTGGGCGGTTGCTTCGAATAGCTTCGCGATATTCGTGAAGCCTTGCGCGGCAGCTTTCTTGGCATAGGCGGTGTACTTCTGAAATGCCTGGCTCTCACCAGCGAAAGCGGTCTTGAGATCATCGATTGTCTTGCTCATTTGAATTCCTCCAAAATAGTTTTCTCGCTGAAATTGTAATACAAAAGAAAGCGGAAGTGGCTGCTATCCTGATACATGCCTGCGGCGAAATCTTATGCAAATTGACTCGCTGAAGGTTCTCCAAAAAAGCCTCGACCGCCTCAAACCGACGAACAGATTGTCCAAAAACAGGCGGGCAACAGGCGGGCAAACAGGCGGGCGATTTTATTTGACAATTCAAAATGCCTATGCTAAAATCTGGGAACTTCGGTCAAATAGAGCTGAAGCAAATATGTGCGGGTGTAGTTCAATTGGTAGAACGTCTCCTTGCCAAGGAGAAGGTCGTGAGTTCGAGCCTCATCGCCCGCTTACCGCAAAGCTGATACCGTAAGCGATATCAGCTTTGTTTATACGGCGACGTGGCCAAGCGGTAAGGCAAGAGTCTGCAAAACTCTCATCATGGGTTCAAATCCCATCGTCGCCTTTTTTCGCGCCTGTTTTTGGCACATACACCGTACAACTGCCGCCTCCCCCCCCCTACATGTACGGCTCGCATATTGGCAACAAACGTGTTTGTTGTCCCGCATGGCAAGAGTCCGGGTGAATACAATGCAAAATATTTCCATCTTAGACTGGAGCGAACAGTTTTATCGACTGACTAATCCTCGGATTCACAGGTGGCACAATCGGCTATTACTGGATGAGTCAAACCTTAAACAATCCTTCGGCGCGGTACCGTGTTGACCTCTTGCGTTGAACAAAAGTATCGTATCACCGCGGGAATCAAAATACCCCGGGAAATATCCCAGGGTATTCGTGTCGGGGCGCCGGGATTCGAACCCGGGACCTCTTGCACCCCATGCAAGCACGCTAGCCGGACTGCGCCACGCCCCGCGAACAAGCATTATACATGCACCCTACCCTTTTCGCAAGGGTTTCAAATCTCCGTTCCTAACGTTTACTCACCTTTTCGGCAATCCGATCACCCAAGCTTTGCACCATCTGCACAAACAGCACCAACAGCACAACCGTCACCAGCATCACTTCCGTCTCAAAACGTTGATAGCCATAACGGATCGCCAAATCACCCAATCCGCCTCCGCCAACCGCCCCAGCCATCGCCGAGTATCCCAGCAGATTAATCAGGGTCAACGCGACCCCCAACACCAACCCCGGCAGCGCTTCGGGGATGTAGACCTTGCTGACGATCTGCCATTCACTACTGCCCATCGCCTGTGCAGCTTCGATCAATCCAGAGGGCACCTCCCTCAGCGCGCTTTCCGTTACCCGGGCAAAGAATGGCACCGCCGCTATCGTAAGCGGCACAATCGCCGCGGTTGGTCCGATGCTCGTGCCCGCAATCCACCGAGTGAACGGAATAAGCACCACCAGCAAAATGATAAAAGGCAGCGAACGTGTCAGGTTCACCACTACTCCAAGGATTTTATTGAGCGCTGGTTTGGGGCT
>JAGVUP010000113.1 GCA_019136215.1 Chloroflexota bacterium
CTCAGCGTCGCTGCCGCGAGCACCAGTATTGCGATAAAGAGCCCAAATGACTTTCGCGGCGGAAATCCGATTGCCCAGGTGGTCAGCAGCATCACCAGCGCCGCGAGAGTCAGCTGGATGAGCCCGACGATGATGATTGGCAGTGCGCTTTCCATGAACCCCGCTTCAACAGCCTGACCGGCAGCGAAGAACGGCGGCAGCACAAGACAACCGAGGAAAATCGATGCGAGCCTGGCAAGCGTTTCGTGAAACGGGAACCAATAAGCTGTCAGGGCGGATGTGAGGATCAGCAAGACCCAAAATAACCCGTTTTCACCCACATAGGAGAGGTCTGTTCCATAGAAAAAGCGGTCGATTTGCAGCGATTCCATCCCCCGAACGACCCAGCCAGCCAGGAAGAATCCCGCGATCGTGATCACGAAACTCAACAGCGCGTGCCAAAAATGTTTCACGGAAGGCAGGACGCCCGCATAAACCAGACTGAGCGCAGGTTTTGCCATCGGAATGGCGATAATGCCTGCCAGGAAAACCAGGCTTGACCCCAGAAACGCACTGATAACTAACAGCGCCAGGCAGATCAGCAACTGCCAGTAATACGTCGCGCAGCGAACGCCTCTGCCTTGGGGAGAGGGAGTGGAGCCCATCCGGTTTCGTTTCAGTGGTAGGTATGCTCATTGTGCTGTCCTGTGTTTTCGGTTGTGCCTGGTCGTGTTGATCAGTAGTTGCACTATCCGTGCCTATGCGGGAATTTATTTACGCTTGCACCTTCTCATCAAATAGCAAGCTTAAGGTAAAATTGGCGTATGTTTAAGAATAGAAGTCTCCTTGTGCTGATTTTGCTTGCGCTCACGCTTTTGGCTTCCGCTTGCAACCGTTCCACCCAGCCCCCTGCCAGCGAGACGACGCCTCAGACAGGCGTGGTAGAGATGCCGACAGACGCGGTTCCGACGGAACTGCCGACTGCCACACCCATCCTCATCCTGGATGCGGAGCTGCTGCTCTGGGCGCCAGAAAGCGCCGACCGCGCGCTGGCGGACCAAACGGAAAGCACCTTGCGCGCGTACGCGGACGCGAACGGACGCAGTTTCACCAAAACGACCTCGCTCAGCGCGGCGCAGTTGAGCCCGAACGTGCGCGTGGTGGTGAGCCTCGCATCGCAGGAGGAGATTGAATCGCTGGCGGCGGTGCTGCCGCAGGTGCAGTTTTTGGCGCTGAACGCCCCCAACCTCACGCCGACAGGCAACCTGAACGTGGTCATTTCGAGCGAATCCAGCCGCGACCAACTCAGTTTTCTGGCGGGGTATGTTTTGGCTCTCGGCGTCCCGGATTTCCGCGTGGGCGTGCTCAGCCTGTCTTCGACCCCCGAAGGGCAGACCACGCGCGATGCCTTCGTGACCGGCGCGCGCTTTTATTGCGGGCTCTGCAACGCCCGCTTCGCGCCGGTTGAATACTACCCCTTCACCGCCGAAGTCAGCGATCCGGGCAACCCTGCCGATTGGCAGGCTGCCGCAGACGCCCTCCTGGCAAAATCCGTGACCGGGATTTTTGTACAGCCGGAATTGAGCTCACCTGAGCTCATCGCGTACCTGAACAGCAAAAACATCACCCTGATCGGCATCGAAGGGCAGCCGAACATCGAAAGCGCGCAGAGGTTGATGGGTTTGCTCAGCAGTGGGATGGACATTGAGCCGATATTGGGGAGGCTGCTGCAGGGAGAGTCCGTGGGCATGGTCAGGGCGGGCATCAACCTGAATCAGGTAAATCGGGAGCTGCTCTCTGAAGGACGCCTGATCCTTTTTGAACGCATCAAACAAGACCTGCTGGATGGATACATCAAGACCCTTCCCTGAGCGGTGTCTTGTATCGCCCTAACAATTGGAAAGCGTCCCAATCCGCAGCAAGTAGGACTGGAAGAATCCCTTAATGGATCGAAGAATAGACTGTTTGTGGTAAATAAAGGTGGGTATAAAGTGCTTGGTTTATCACGCCTGCCTTATGGAAGGACGAAAACCCAATCATCCACAAACCGCAATTGATGCGAAACGGTCCGCGGTAAGCAACTGGGCAGGTGAGTGATTTTAAGTAAATTATTTAAACACTGAGGGTAGGTAAGTGGCGTAATCCCATGTTTTTGTGGAATAAATTCCCGTTAAATGCAGAATAGCATAAAGAATGGTGGAGTCTTCAGGATGAATGCTAACCGAATCGACAGACGTATAGAGAATGCCTGAGTTGTAGGAAAGCCAGGAGGCGCCGGCGTCAATGCTTTTTCGATCGTTTCCGCTCACTTCCCCTGCTTTTACCGTTATAATGATTGAGACAGCTAATCCTGTCATTTGAGAGTTCCTCCTTCTTGTTTTTCGCAAATCCAATTATGACAGGAACTCTCTTTTTTGTCGTCTATCTCCATTCTATCGACTTTTGAAACAGAAACTTGATATGCGGGCATTAACTGCTTATCGCAATCACCGAATATAACCCGTCGCAGGATTCCAGATGGAGCTTAAAAATCTCCGGATTTTTTAGAATGTCGAATGCGCTTATCAGATAAAATTCCGTCATGATAGTTTTTTAAAACCCGACAGGTCAATCCATCCCTGCTGTTCCAAGCAGGAGTAATTCTTCCGCGATGGGTTTGCTTTTGATTCGGATCAGATTGTCATCTTCTTTTTCGCGGGAGAGCAGGTTCATGCTTCCATACCAGCACAACTCGTGATCGATAACAGCAAAGCGCTCACTGCATTCACTGGAACACCTGACGACGATGCCGGATTGCTTCAGTAAGGAAAGAACACCTCTGACTCTTTCCACCGCATCACCAGTAAAGACGTCCGGAGACAATGTGAGAACAACGACTTTTACGCCGGATTCTTGCCGATTTTTCATAATAGAGGTGAATTGTTTTGCTTTTTGTCTGCTGATTCCCGGGCTCGAAATCACTATTTCTGAATTGGCAGAGATCAGGTCTGCTTCATATGTTTCTCGGTAAGTTTTGGAATCAAAAATCGCGTTTTCCGGATCGATCTGTGTGTTTAGATTGGCGCAAACCGTGAAGCCAATCTGTCTGTAAGCGCGAAGCCTTTTATGGTACATACGTTCCAATGTGGAGATATGCGCATCAATATAATCAAAGATGATCACGTCTTTTTTATCTTCATAATCGCGATTTAAACGCCCCGCATACTGTTCAACGTTCCCCTGCCATGCAATAGGCATCGCGAGCAGCAAGGTATCTAGACGTGGATAGTTGAATCCCTCCCCGATATATTTTCCTATTGCTACAACGATCACGGTTTCGTCCGGCGGGACCAGCCTCATTTTCTTCCTCAGTTCGTCTTTGTCTCTGTCGCTCTTGCCTCCCTGAAGCAGAAAAACATGATCTGCTTTGTCTGAGAGGGATTGGTACAGATGCTGCGCGTGCTCCCGATATTTCGTCATTACAATGGGAGTGCGCCCCTCACGGACACATTGAAGGGTATCGTTGATGATCTGTTCATTACGGGTATCACTATCAACAACCAAGCGGTTTATCTCCGCCATCGAAAGCTTCCCGCCTCCAGAGTCCACTAATCGCGTGAACCGTGGGTATATATAATGACCAATCCCCTGTTTTTCCGCCCTTTCTTTGGCGGTATATTGATGGCGGATCGGTCCCAATTGCATGAAAACTTTCTTTTCATGACCGTCTTCCCGTTTCGGAGTGGCTGTCAGCCCATAAACCGTTTCAGCAGAAACTTCCCGTAGCACATCTCCGTCTGTGTCTGCACCCGCATGGTGACATTCATCCATCAGAACTAACCCATAATCTTTTACGATCGGGTCAATGTTGTCCCGTTTTCCAAGAGAGGTGATCATCACAATATCGATAATGCCAGTCAGAGAATTGTGGGATGCCTGCAGTCTGCCGACAGCGCTTTTTCGCTGTTTTATTCTTCCGGATGGGGTAGTATAAGTTGGCAGTGTTTCCTTGATCAATAGGAATTTATTAAGGTCCTCCTGCCAGTTTTGCATAATCTCAGTATTGCGGACAAGTATCAACGTATTCTTTTTCTTCGCTGCAATCAAATACGCGCCAACCGCAGTTTTACCAAAGGCGGTTGCCGCGCTTAAGACTCCCGTGTTGAATTTCAACATTTTTTCAACTGCGATCTCCTGCTCAGGGTAGAGTTGTCCGCGGAATATGACATTGATTGTTTTACCATGCTGGCGCTCATCATTGATAGTATATGGAATGTCAGCTTCACTTAACGCTTCTGTCAACTTCTCGAAACATCCTCGCGGCAGTTGGATGTAATCTTCAATATCCGCTCCGCAATAAACAATTCTCGGCGTGTCAAACGTAGAAAACCCCATTGCTTGTTTTTTGTAAAATTCGGGATTATTGTAAGCGGCGAGCCGTCTGATTTGATTCTGCAACCTTGCTTTCAGGTTGGATTTATCGATGTAAATCCCATTAGACAGTGTCATTTGTACTATTCCTGCAACATCTTCCTTATTAAACCGTATTTCCCTCTTTTCCCAAGGTTTACAGGCAGGCAAATCGCCTTTGTCTGAGCATTCTTCGCTAACGCCACCTCCCAGAATTCCTAAAACGCCATTCTCTGCACTCCATTCCTGAATTTTTTCTTCAATGGTTTGTTGGGATAACTTCCTGGTATTCTTGAGGACAGCCCATTGATCCGGAATCACATTCCAATCCTCGTCAATAAAGGCACTGTTGCCTTTTCGCAGTGCCTGCCCTTGCAAAGGCAAAGCGATCAAATTGCCCAGCCCGCCATCCGGAAGATGGTCCTGCATTGGAATCATTCGGTCATACGATTTGAAGTCCTTTAGATTTACGCTATCCGCTCCTTTTGTGAGTAACGCAGAACCGAATCGCCGCGCTTGGATTGCAGGAATTGGTGTCTCAAAGAAAATCCAGATGTGAGCGCCTCTTCCAGATCGCGATCTTTCAACCAGCGCATCAACGCCATTCATTTTACAAATACGACGCATCGCATCCACTTCGCTGATCCAATCTGTGCCCGTATTTGCGCCTTCATCGATGTCAGAAACCTGGTCGCCCGCGTGATTGTCGAAATCGAACACCAGAAAGTAGCACGTATTATCCGGGCGCATCGGGTACAAGCCAATTACATCACTGCAATCTGTTTTGGACCCTTTCAGATGGTCCATTAAGACTGAAACCGAAAGCTCCCTGTACTTTTGATTGGCGCAATCCTGACAGCGAATTCTCTGTCGATCCGCTTTAGGGCAAATTCCGTGGCGCCAAAAATTATCACAAACGGGAAAATATCCAAAACCGCCGTTTTTTAGCTTAGCGCGCTTACTATAGACATCTTTTCGACCCCTGAAATATGAGTAAAAAAAGCGCACCATTGCTATAGTGGGTTCCCTTTGAATAACCCTTTTACCCTGATCAGCTTCAGGCGCAGGGAGAAGCTCTTCTTCATCTTCGAAATCGGTCTTATATTGAATGCTGTTTGCGTCCAACAAACGGCGCAAATAAGCGATTTCGGCTTCCAACCTTTTGATTTTTCCTTGCAAATCTTCCACTTGTCTTATCTCCTGAGGGAGTCATTGCGGCGTTGGTGCAAACACATGTCTCCAATCAAACCCATTTCGATCCGCTCCGCGTTTTCCACTATGTCAGTTTACCGGTTATCAGAGCAATCCTACCTTTTTTCTAGGACAATAACCTAATTAGATCAGAAGTTAGTTTCCGTTGATTATATCTCTCACTCTATGCAGGAAACACCAGGTGGTTTGAATAGTAAAAAAGGCTGAGTATTCCTGAAAGGACTTTGTTGTTCGCCCTTATATGAGAGAATAGACGACATAGACGTCGAAATACTCCCTATGAAATCAATGCAAAAGGAAATGAGCTCAGGTCCGTCATACTACGAAGGCGAGATCTACAATGTATTAAGACAAGGTCGTGGTGTGCCTGCCGTACCATTGGTGATTATGGGCATAGCACCATAGAGATAAGTGTTTCCAAGATTGGAAATAATCAGATTATTCCAGCAAACCGGATCAAAGACTACGCCGGCAGCAAGGCTGTCCGCAGATTCCCACCTATTCAATCATTTGGAACTTCAAACCGCTCGGTGCGGATGAAGAAGCTGTCTTTTTCCACGAACCTACTTAACTGATCCAGCAGCATATCAGTAATTTGCACACTTTCATTAGGAAAGCCGTATTCATGCCAGTTCCCCTGGTCAAAAAACCTAAACGCGAATTGATCCTCGCCGGGATGCGAGCCCAGCCAACCGTGTAATTGCTGGATTTTCCGGGTGATTCGATCGGAGTCCTGGTCGGGGTCAATCTTCACAACCAGCACCTTCCGTTCGACCACGGTCACTGTCACCGCGGCAGACGCGGTCATTTCCACCGTTGAAGGCTCCGCGGCAGGAAACCCGGGTTCAGGCTCAGAGGTTTGCGCGGGGTTTTCCGATTCCACCAACGACGGTTCTTCGAGCGTGCCGGGTTCTTCTGTCAGGAATTGCTCCTCCGGCATGCCTTCATCCAAGTCAAACCCAACCCGCCAGGCTTCGTCTTCGGGCTCATCGAAGTCATCCGGGAGATCAGATTCCTCAAACGGAGGATCCTCCCCGGCTTCCCCGCCAAACCTGTAGCGCGAGAGGACGCGGATATCCGGCAGGTAATGTTCGAGCAGGCGTTCGTACTGCTTGCTGCTGTTTTGGTTGTATAGCTCCGCGGCGGCGTCATCCACCCCAATTCGCCTGATCTTATCCGCCAAAACGGAGGTGCCTCGTTCCTGGTGCTGCAGTTTGCCCTCCACCACCAGCAGACTGCCCTGCTCTACCATCTGGTTATCCCGCTCCCACACAGACGGGAACAACACCAAATCCACCTCACCAAACTGGTCTTCGATGGTCACAAAAGCCATATTCTGGTTCTTTTTGGTCAGAATTGGCTGCACGCGCTTGACCAGCCCCCCAACGATGACTTTGCTGTTGGTTTCTGTCTCCGGGAGCTGATTGGAACTGTGGCTGATTTTGTCGGTAATTCGCGACATATACGAACGCAAAGGATGGTCCGAAACAAACAGCCCGAGCAGTTCTTTTTCCCAACCGAGCTGCTCATTGGTATCCACACCCACATTCGCTGGCAACACCACATGCGGCAGCGCCGCGGTTCCTCCGCCGAAAAGATCCAACTGACCCATCTCGATCGCTTTCATGTTGCTTGTGGAGACGCTGACCATCTGGTCGATCGAGCGCAGCAGCGCCTTACGCGCGCCGAAGGCGTCCATCGCGCCCACCTTGATGAGGCATTCCAGCGGACGTTTGCCCACCTGGCGCAGGTCCACCCGCAGGATAAAATCGTTCAGATCCGAAAAAGCCTGGTGCCCGCGAGCCTGGATGATCGTGTCAACCGGTCCCTGCCCCACGTTTTTGATCGCTCCAAGCCCAAAGCGGATGCTCGCTTTGCCGTCTGTGCGCTCTTCGATCGTAAAGTCATAGCCGCTGTGGTTAACGTCCGGCGGCAGTACTTCGATGCCCATGTTGTGGCATTCCGAAATATAAACCGAACACTTATCGTTATCGTTTTTCCAGGCAGAGAGCAGGGCAGTCATATATTCGACCGGATAGTGATACTTCAGGTATCCGGTTTTGATCGCGATCATGCCGTAGTTGGTGGCATGACCTTTGTTAAACCCATAATGCGCGAAGGCTTCCCAATGAGCAAAAATATCTTCGGCGATTTCCTTTTCGATGCCGTTTTTGACCGCGCCTTTGATGAACTTTTCGCGGTGTTTTTTGACTTCCTTGACCTTCTTCTTCGAGATCGCCGACCGCAAGTCATCCGACTCACCTGGAGTGTAGCCTGCCAACTGCGTGGCAGCCATCATGATCTGCTCCTGGTAGACCGCGTGTCCGTAAGTCTCGCGCAGGATGGGCTCCAGTTTTTCGTGCTGATAGATCACTGGCTTTTCACCGTGCATGTTGGCGATATATTCAGGGATGCTTTCCATCGGACCTGGTCTAAAAAGGGCGACCATGGCAATAACATGATGAATCGTTTCCGGCTTCATCTGCATCAGGTAGCGGGTCATTCCGCTGCCTTCCAGTTGGAAGAGACCAACCGTATGCCCTTCGCTGATGAATTGGTAGACCTCGGGGTCATCGATGGGAATAGTGCCGAGGGTGAATTGGACGCCGTGGCGCTGAGCGATATACTCACAGGCTTTAGACATGATGGTGAGGGTCACAAGCCCAAGAAAATCCACTTTCAGCAAGCCAAGGTAGTTGATGCCGTCCATGTCATATTGCGCCACAGACTTGATCGGCAGTTCATCGCTGTTGCTGGTTGGTCGGTGCAGCGGGAGGTATTCCGTCAGCGGTTTGTCGCTGATGATCACGCCCGCGGCGTGTGTGCCAACGTTGCGCAGGCTGCCTTCCATACGTCCGGCGGTATCGAGCAGGGTCTTCATCTGATCGGAGGATTCATACACCTCCTTCAGATCAGCAGAGGTTTTTAGGGACTCCGTGATGGGCACGTTCTTGCCCTGCACTGGTCCCGGCACGAGCTTTGCGACTTTATCCACTTCCGCGAGCGGTATCGCCATCACCCGTCCAACGTCCCGCACGGCACCGCGGGCTGCCATTGTGCCGAAGGTGATGATTTGAGCAACGCGATCAGCGCCGTATTTTTGATTGCAATACTCCATCACTTCCGCGCGGCGGTCATCCTGGAAATCGAGGTCGATATCCGGCATGGTGACCCGGTCCGGGTTGAGGAAGCGTTCAAAAAGCAAGTTGTGGCTGAGCGGTTCCACGGAGGTGATATCCAGCGCGAAAGCCACCAGTGAGCCGTTGCCCGATCCGCGCACGTTGTACCAGATTTTTTTCTCGCGCGAGAAGCGGCAAAGATCCCAGACGATCAGGAAGTATTCCGCGAACCCCATCTGGTTGATAACGCTGAGTTCATATTCCAACCGCTTTTGGAATTCCTCGCTGTCCGCTCGGTCTGGCAAGTTGCGGTGGAGCCCTTCCTGGCAAAGCTCAAGCAGAAAACTGCTGGCGGTCTGCCCATCCGGCACCTCAAATTTGGGCAGGTGGTAGCCTTTGCGCGTCAGGTCCACCTCGCATCTTTCAGCGATCGCGAGGGTGTTGCTGATGGCTTCAGGTACCTGGGAAAAGAGGTTTTGCATCTCCTCCGGACTGCGCAGGTAGTAGGTGTCATTGTTCATGCGCATCCGGTTGCTGTCTCTGAGCTGCTTGCCCGTCTGGATGCAGAGCAGGATATCCTGCAGCTCCGCGTCATCCCGCCGCACATAGTGCACATCGTTGGTCGCCACCAGTTGTGCCCCAGTCTTTTTGGAAAGTTCGATCAAACCGCGGTTGACGCGGTAGAGCTCGGAAATGTCGTGGTCCTGTAACTCAAGGAAAAACCGCTCCCTGCCAAATACGTCCAGATACCAAGCCAGGCTGCGTTCCGCCCGTTCGGGGTCGTTATCCAGCAGCGCACGCGAAAGTTCTCCGGAGAGGCAGGCAGATAAGGCAAATAAACCCTCCGAGTGTTCGGCGAGGTAGGCTTTATCGATGCGGGGATGGTAATAGAAGCCCTCCAACTGCGCTGCGGAGGCGATCGAGAGCAAATTGTGATAACCGGTCATGTTTTCTGCCAGCAAGACCAGGTGTGAGGAGTGTTTATCGCGCGAGACCTCTTTATCGTACATACTGCGCGGCGCTAAATACGCTTCGAGCCCTATAATTGGCTTGATGCCCTCAGCAGTGGCGGCTTTGAAGAAATCCAGAGTGCCAAACATGGTGCCGTGGTCGGTCAGCGCGATAGCAGGCATACCCAGTTCTTTAGCTCGCTTCACCAATGCCGAAGGGCTTCCAAAGCCGTCAAGCACAGAATAAGCTGAGTGAACGTGAAGATGAACAAAAGACATGCTTATAATCCCGGATACTTTGTAACGCCGTGTGGAATAAGAGTATAGCACAGCGGGCAGGGCAAACCTCTTTTTTTAATGTTTTAAGGTTGTTTCAGGCAGGGGTGTTGAAATAAGGCGGATTGCTGACGGTATAAACCGGATGCCCTTGAAACTCGCGCAAGTCAAACGGTTGGGAAAGGCGGATTTGATCTCTTTGGCTGATCATCGTTTCTTCCGCCACCTGACGATTGGCGCGCGCGGCATCCCCCAGGAAGCCAAACATGATCAAAGTGACACCGGCGCTCAGCAAGGTTCCGCCAATTGAAACGGATTGGATGTAGCGCGAGCCCAAGTCAAGGAATAGGTAGCTGATCAGGAAGCGCGCCAGGAGGAACGAACCTGCCAGGAGGAACAGCGATCCTGTGCTGACGAAGGTGCGCAGCGGTTGATAGAGCACGTAAGAGCGGATAATCGCGCCGCCCTGATGCCACATAAAGTTCCAGATACCCTTATGCAGACGCGATTCCCGCAAGGGAGGATTGGTTTGGATGGGAACGGTTTCCAGCTTCATCAGCCCCTTGCCCGCCTGCACGAGTGTCTCAAGCGTGTAGGAATAAGGGTTATAGACTTGCAGCCGCAGAGCCGCATAACGTGAAAACGCTCTGAACCCGCTGACTGTGTCCGGGACATTGGTCTTCGAGACCCGCCGCATTAGGAAGCTGCCCAAATGCTCCATCAGGCGCTTGCCGCGGGGAAAATGGGGATTGGTGAGCGGCTGACGGTCACCGATGACCATATCCGCTCGGTCCGCGAGGATTGGAGCGATCAATTTGGGGATCTCACTGCCAGGGTATTGATTATCCGCGTCAGTGTTGACAATGATATCCGCCCCAAGCGCCAGCGCGAACTGGACGCCGCTGATAAAAGCCCGCGAAAGCCCTCGGTTGCGGCGGTGGCGCAGGACGTAATCCGCGCCGTTTTCGAGCGCCACCTGGGCAGTGCGATCGTGTGAGCCATCGTCGATCACCAGCACGATCACTTCATCGACCCCATCGATTTGGCGCGGGATTTCCGAAAGGACCGTCTGCAAACTTTCGGCTTCGTTATAAGCCGGGATCTGAACAACGAGTTTGGTCATATTGCCCTCGGGGTAATTTTATCTTAATTTGGAAGGAATAGAGCGGATATGGCGAGATTAGGAGCTGTTTATGTCTTCAGGCTCCGCTTTCTTTGAACGTTGCTGGTTGGCAATAATTGGCAGAGCAGGTATCGCACAAGGTGAGCGCTTTTTTAGTCAGCGAAAACATGTGACGCTGGTATCTGTTTCATATTCCCGTGTTTAGGAAGAAGGAGGAAGGTTCGCATTGTTCAGGTTCTTGAATAGTTTAGCATAAGGTGTCGTGATTTTGCCAGTTTTCAGGATGGC
>JAGVUP010000056.1 GCA_019136215.1 Chloroflexota bacterium
AAAATGATCCTGCTCGGACTCGAACCGAGAACCTAACGCTTAAGAGGCGCTTGCTCTGCCAATTGAGCTACAGGACCATTGATTTGTGCGTGAAATTATAGCACAGCTCTCTCGAAAAAAAGTCTCTGGCGTTCCAGAGACTCTCTTTCCAGCTCCCCGGAGAGGACTCGAACCTCTAACCTAGCGGTTAACAGCCGCCCGCTCTGCCGATTGAGCTACCAGGGATAGCAGAACCATATTATATGGAAAACCCGCTAAGGTGTCAAGCAAAATTGGCGCGTGGTAATGGCGCGTGGTAATGGCTATCGCTTACCGTCGCACAGGAGGGCTTGATGCCTAAGGCAGCCTCCGTTCAGGCGGTAAACGAATAAAGACAATTTTCCTGACAGGGTCCTAAAAAACATTTTTTCGCGTTTATGTGCAAAACACCTTACATCTGAAGCGAACATAATGCGGATTTTTCTGCAGGGTGGATTTTAACTATGCGCTTTATGGGACACGCATGGTGGATGAGGGGGGCTGTCAACAGAAAAGGAACCAAGGTAAAAAAGGAGGATGAAGACCTAATAGTAAGACGTTAACAAGCCCGTGATGAATCTCTAATGAGAGTCACAGCCGGGGTGGATTGGTTTTCTGTTAAACATGCTTTATTTTAACAGTCCCTTTGAATATTGGGCGGATACTCTCGCTTATATTTCTGCCCCGGGGTTTAGGGTTCCGGGGCAGAAGTAATTAAACAAGGAGCAGCAGGGGCACGCTTATGGTATGTAATCGGTAGAGAAAACGCAATATGTCTCCCAATTATTATTGGGATCCATTATTTCCCAAGTGATATAGATTGGATAATAGCCTTTATAATCATCAAAGCCTATTTTTTGAAACAGGAAAGAATCGCCGGTTTTCATGCCAGGTACCGAGAAGAAGTAGCCCTCAAAATATTCCTCACCTTTAACCGGCGCTATCACAAAATCGTCACTCCATGCTTTACTCCCTGTATTCTCAACGATCGCTTCGACATAAAGATCTCCATTACTATACACGTAAGCAAAGTTGGAGGTTACCAAACAACCTTTTGCTGGAAGGTTGGGCGTTGGAGTTTTTGGGACGACAACTTTTATCACCGCGGTGACAGGACTGTTTTTATCTCCCACCCCAAAGATAGTTCCATCCGGAGCCTTCAGCAAGAACTTTGCAGTATAAGAACCAGCGTAGTTTGGGCTGGTCAGTTGCACAGAGAGATCAACCGATGACCCGGGAGAAATGTTCGCGGGAAATGAGACAGAACTGGGAGCGGACATTCTTTCCCCATCCGAGAAAATCAATTGGTAGCTGGGGGTCCAGGTGCAGCTTCCCACATTAGTAATTCGCTAGGTTTTAACGAAGGTTTCGCCGGGTTTCATCTCTTTTCCGTCTGGAATAGTTACATCCGTCACAAACTTGGTTTTATAGCAAGGCGTGGGCACCACGGTGTTCGAAGGGGTTGGTTGGATCGTCGCGGTTGGGCTCGCAGTCGCGGTTGGGGTGGGCGGATTGGTGGCTGTCGGTTCGGGCGTGGACGTCGGCGGGAGCGTAAGCGCTACCGAAGTGGCGTTGGATTCCATGGTTTGCCTTGCGCCTTGAAGCGCGGTTTCGAGGACTTCAGTTTGCGAAAGTTCAGGCTCTTTCTTACCAAGATTCGACGTCAATGTGCAAGAAAGGATTAGGGACGCTATGGAAAACAAGGACATGATAATGCATATTCTCTTTTTCATTTTTCCTCTCAATACAACTGGTAATGACAAAACGACAAAAAACAACAAACCAGCTTCGGGGAAGCCTGAGCAACAATCAAACGTAATCTGTTTTGTTGCGCATAATTTATTCTAACATAACAGAATAAAGTTCTGTCAACCAAAATCTTTTTTGTGAGCATCAAGTTTCTTTATTTCCAACTTAAGAGAACGGGGCTGCCAAAGCGGCTGATGTAAAACAGGATCGGCTCCGTTCTCCAGCAATGGTTTGGATTAGAATGTACTGCTATGGAATAGATTCGTGTAAAGGACCTCTCATGAACCGCCGAAGTGCCAGAAACCATCTCCTATTGTTTATCCTTGTTTTTATGCTCATCCTGACTTCCGCGTTTTCACTTCCGGAAACCGCCCAGGCGGCGCCGATTGCCCCGCCGGAAGAATTTGAGCGGGTGCGACCCGTATGGGGAGCACAGCGTCTACGGCTGGCCTTTCGCGGTGTCCCAAGTCGGGCACATCAACAGTTCCTATCAGCTCTATTCCTCCTACCCGGATGAAGCTTACTTCCACCACGGCATCGATCTGCTGGCTAATTACGGCACGCAGGTGCGCACGCCGACAGCCGGGCAGGTTGTGAATGTTGAAAACTACAGCTCGCCTTCAAACCTCTACTGGGAAGTCGCCATCCTCGACACTGAAGGTTACGTCTGGCAGTACCATCACATCGAGCAGACTTCCATCCCTCAAGCCATTCACTATGCCTACCAGGATTACCTGGCTGACCACGAAAACGGCGGGTTTATTCCTGCTGACACTTACCTCGGCAAAATCGTAAAATGGCCTGTTTCTTCCTTCGGCTATTATTTCCATCATATTCATCTCAACATCCTCGCCGCCGGGGATTTTTACTTGAACCCGATCGAATTCCTCGACAACAACTCCCATCCGGACACGCAGGCTCCCCAGATACAGGGCGTTGGACTCTTCACCGGAACCAATACACTGCTCTCGGAAAACACCATTCCCTACGGAACAGATTACAGTATTTATCTCCGCGCGCGCGATCTTTATAAAAGCTGAGGTCCATACCGTTTGGGACTTCCACACGCTCCCCGGCGGCAGTTCCAATACCGCCTATGTGAACAGTTACTTCCTGCCCGGGCACACCAGAGGCAACTACCAGGCTCGTGATTTCTACATCAACATGGGCTTCAGCAAAAACGGCATCAACCCTCTGCCCACTGATCCGGGCATCCACACCATCGATATCACGGTCTACGATTACGCCGGCAACTCTGCGGTCTGGCGCTACGTCTGGACGATCACGCAGGAGCTGCCAAGAATTTTCCTTCCGCTGATTCTCGCCGATGGTCTTCCATAAAAAGGAGTATTAGGCAAATTCATTCGAAGGCGCAGCATTTTTTGTAGGGCCTGGTTGAGGACAATCCGAGCCATCGTCTTGCAGCCTTATGACCGTCCTCAACCCGCGATGGAAGCGGATGGAGCGATACCCTGCGGGCACATGCCCCATCCGTACGGCGGGGGTATGTACCCGCGGAGCAGGGCATTACTCCCGCCGATTTTCTGCTTTGAATGCATTTAAACGTCCCCAATTGCGCCCTTGTCCGTACACCCGGTTGTTTTTTCACTATAAACCGAATTTTGCAAACATTGACCCATAAAATCCTTGCGTAAAACGCCTCTTTTTGATAAGATGTTATTAGAGGTCAATCTTTTCGTATTTGTTGCGTTGTACTGATAATTATCGATCAGTGAATTGAATACTTATTGAGCATATTCCCTAAAAGAAGGAGCGGGTTATGTTGGAAAAAAAGCCCATCATCAAGAAAGTCCTTGTCGTCCTGGCTATGTTATTAGGTGTTGTTGGGATCCTCGCTGTCGCACTGCTGGTGTTTGTTTATACCTATAACCGCAACCCCATTTTCCATAAAAAGCCCATACGGGAACCTTCGGTGATCGATGTTTCGCTGGACATTCCTCTGTCTATGATGGACGTGCCGCTTAACTCTCACGTACTTATCACGGCTTCAGCAAGGAGCAGATATCCACTGGCAAGTTTCGAGTTGATTATTAACGATCAGCTTTACGAAAATCGCTCGCTGCTTGACGCCAGCATTCCAACCGATGTCACGGAGTACTGGGACTGGCAGCCGGGCGCGATAGGCGATTTCTACCTGATCGTGCGTGCCACGGATATTTTTGGCGCCTCAAATTTCTCCGAGGTGTACGCTCTGCGAGCCACTGAAGCCTTAGCCATGGTAAGCCTCTACGAGTCGGAGGAAGGCGACACCCTGGAATCAATCGCCGAAGAGCACCAGGTTTCGCAAGAAGAACTGTCTGAAGCCAATCCGGATATCCCGCCAGGAGACCATCTCCCTTCCGGAATCCACGTCTTCATCCCGAACCAAACGCCTGATGAGGTGACGAATCCCAATATCATTCCTGGGCTGCAGACTGGCATAGAGCTAATTTCGGGTCTGAGGAACCAGTTGCCAGAGCTGGTCTCCGTGCCGGAAGCAGATACCACTCAGGAAGTTCCGTTTCCTTCTCCCGAACTGGAAAGCCTCGGAGTTCCCCAGACCAGTTGGCAAGACTGGATCGAAAAGCTGATAGGAACTGGTGCGCTTCCGCCACAAAACGAGGAGGCGGATAACCAGGAACCGCAGGAATCTCCTGAAAACACAGCCGATGAAGCGAACCCGCCCGCTGGAGACAAGCCGGGGCTTGCTGATGCT